>NZ_JBEWSZ010000003.1 GCF_040537815.1 Mesorhizobium shangrilense | reverse complement strand
AGCATGTTGATCGGAACGCTTTCCGGATGCTCCGGCAGGTTGGCCAAGGTGACCAGCATGTCGATCCGGTCCGCCGGCTCTTCGCCCATGCCGACAATGCCGCCGCAGCAGACCTTGATGCCGCTGTCGCGGACATTGGCCAGCGTATCCAGCCGGTCGGCAAACGACCGGGTCGAGATGACCTCTGAGTAGTATCGCTCGGAGGTGTCGATGTTATGGTTGTAGTAGTCGAGGCCAGCCTCTTTCAGTTGCTGCGCCTGGCCGAGGTCGAGCATGCCGAGCGTCATGCAAGTCTCCATGCCGAGCGCCTTGACGCCTTCGACCATCGCCACGACCGCATCCATGTCGCGCGCCTTAGGATTGCGCCAGGCAGCACCCATGCAATAGCGGGTGGCGCCGGCGTCACGCGCCTTGGTCGCCTCGGCGATGACGCGCTTGACCTCCATCAGCTTCGATGCCTTCAGGCCGGTTTCGTGATGCGCCGACTGGCTGCAATAGCCGCAATCCTCCGGACATCCGCCTGTCTTGATGCTGAGAAGCCGGCTGAGCTGGACTTTGTTGGGATCGAAATTCTGGCGATGGACGGTTTGCGCCAGGAAAAGCAGATTGTTGAAAGGTGCATCGTGAAGCGCCAAGGCTTTCTCCAGGGTCCAAGCGCCGGAGTCATGTGCTTGAGCCGGCGGCATCGTCTTCGTCGAAATCATTGCGTCCATTTCCATCCTATTCCTTGGTTCTGGCCTTTACGGCTTCTCTGCTGGCCGCTTGACGGCGACCGGAAAATTTATCCGCCCGCTGCCGTCCATCAGTCGATCATGAGACCCGATAATCAAGTCCGATATCCAGGATCGGCGCGCTATGGGTCAGCCAGCCGATGGAGATCAGATCGACGCCCGTCGCAGCAATCTGCGCAACCATATCGAGCGTAATCTGGCCCGATGCTTCGGTGATCGCCCGACCGGCAACCATGGCCACCGCCTCTCGCAATTGGACAACAGACATGTTGTCGAGCAGGATGGCGTCGGGGGCGAGCGTCAGGGCCTCGTCCAGTTGGGTCAGCGTATCGACCTCGACTTCGATTTTGACGAGATGACCTACGCTTGCTCGCGCGAGCTTGATGGCCGGGCGGATCCCGCCGGCGATGGCGATGTGGTTGTCCTTGATCAGGATGGCGTCGTCGAGGCCGAAACGGTGATTGGAGCCGCCACCAGCGCGCACGGCGTACTTTTCGACTGCCCGCAAGCCGGGTGTCGTCTTGCGAGTGCAGACGACCTTCGCCTTGTACTCACGGATCGCATTGACGATCGATGCCGTCGCGGTAGCGATGCCGCTCAGATGACAGAGAAAATTGAGCGCCGTCCGTTCCGCGGTGAGAATGGCCCGGGCCGGACCGCTCACCGATGCAATGGTCTGTCCCTGCACTACCTCGCTGCCGTCTGCTCGCTCCACCGTCATCTCGACAGTCTCATCGATCAGCCAGAAGGCGAGCATGGCCAGATCAAGCCCGGCGACAGTTCCAGTCTGGCGCGCCGCCAGCGCGGTCGTCGCATAGTGGTAGGGTGTTACAATGGCATCGGTAGTGACGTCACCGGCCCGGCCGAGGTCTTCGAGAAGTGCTGCCCGCACCAGAGGCTCGAGCATGATTGCTGGAAGAGGCGAGAGGTTCATCATGGGACGCTTTCCAGCACTGACGAGTGTGCCAATTCCCGCGCTACCGCCAAGGCAGCTTCGAGGGTGATTTCGGAGCGTCGGGCAACAGTCGCATGATGAGGAAAGTCTGTCCGGTAATGAGCGCCGCGGCTTTCTTCGCGCAACAAGGCGGCAATCGCGATCATCAGCCCGACCGCCGCCGGATCCGATGCCGCGTCCTTGCTTTCGGCGAGCGGCAGCAAGGCGTGTGCCGCTGCTTTCAAGCCGTCACCATCCCGCACGATGCCGAGTGCGCGCGACAGGAAAGGACGCACGGTTGCCGGATCGGGCGATGGGTAATCGCTCCCGAACGCAGGCTTAGTTCTGCGGGCAGGGGTCCCGGCGACGCTGTCGGCAACCCAGCGCGCGCACACGACGGCCTCGGTCAAGGAATTGCTGGCGAGCCTGTTGGCACCATGCAGTCCGGTCGAGGCGACTTCGCCGCAGGCCCAGAGACCCTTGACGGAGGTGCGGCCGGATCCGTCCACGGCGACACCACCCATGTGGTAGTGTTGAGCGGGGCGAACGGGAATGAGATCGCGCGCGGGGTTAATGCCGGCTCCACAGCAGGCAGATGCAATTGTGGGAAATTGTCGTGCGAATTCCGGGCCGGGCCGCTTTCGCGCGTCGAGGAAAACACGGTGGCCGTTGGCAAGATGGTTCCACACGGCGCGCGCCAGGACATCGCGGGGCGCAAGTTCCGCCCCTTGTACGCCCTGGAGAAAGGGCCGGCCGGTCTCGTCGATCAGGGCAGCACCTTCGCCGCGGACAGCCTCGCTGATCAGCGTCATCGGCCGCTCCGGCCCGTCAAGCGCGGTCGGATGGAACTGAATGAACTCGAGGTCGGAAAGCACAGCTCCAGCGCGGGCGGCAAGCGCCAGGCCCTGTCCGCAACTGCCCGAGGGATTGGTGGTGTCGACAAACAACCCGCCGATCCCGCCGGTGGCGAGGACAACGCGCCTTGAGCCGAAGAAGACGGATCCTAGCGAACAGCTCGCCCAGACGCCCCGGATGGCATTGTCCTTCACCGCCAGCCGGCGCGCTTCCACACCCTCAACGACAACAATCGACGGGGTGGAACGCACGGCCGTAATCAGGGCACGCATGATCTCACGCCCCGTGCCGTCACCATGCGCATGAACGATGCGACGTCGGCTGTGCGCGGCCTCCAATCCAAGTCGCAGCGACCCTTTGATCGTACGGTCGAAGGGGACCGCAAAGCCGGCAAGCCCCTCGATCGCACTGGGCGCGTCCTGGAGGATGCGGCTTGCCATATTCTTGTCGCAGAGCCCGGCCCCGGCCGCAATTGTGTCGGCAAGATGCAGCGCCGGATCATCGTCATCACCGAGGCCTGCGGCCAGACCGCCCTGTGCCCAGGTGCTCGATGTGTCAGTTCCGAGTAGCGTCCTGGACAGAAGAAGCACCGGCTCGGGCGCCAGATGAAGCGCAGTCATCAGCCCGGCAATGCCGCCGCCGATGATAATGGGCCGCCCGAAGAAGCTGCGGACATCGGCGCTCATACAGCGAGCATCCGCTCGACCGCCAGCCGCGCGCGCTGAGCGATCTCGGGCTCGATGGTTACAACATGGCGGTTCTCTTCGAGCGCTGCGCGGATATTGGCGAGCGTTATCCGCTTCATGTGCGGGCACAAATTGCAGGGGCGGATGAACTCGACTTCGGGGTGCTTGACCGCGACATTGTCGCTCATCGAACACTCCGTCAGCAGCACGACGCGTGGCGGCTTTTGCCGTTCGACATAGTCGGACATAGCGGCGGTCGAACCGGAAAAGTCGGCCTCGGCCACCACTTCAGGCGGGCACTCGGGGTGAGCAAGCACCACGAGGCCGGGATGAGCTTGACGCAATTCGCGAACGTCTGCGGCAGCGAAGCGCTCATGCACCTCACAATGGCCCTTCCAGGCCAGTATCTCGACATCCGTCTCGGCGGCGACGTTCTTGGCTAGGTATTCGTCGGGAAGCATGATGACACGCGGCACGCCGAGCGATTCCACCACTGCCCGCGCATTGCCGGAGGTGCAGCAGATATCGGACTCAGCCTTCACGGCGGCAGAAGTGTTAACATAGGTGACGATCGGCACATTCGGAATGCGCTGACGCATCAGGCGCACGTCCTCTACGGTAATGGAGTCCGCCAGAGAACAGCCAGCCGCAAGATCGGGGATGAGCACCGTCTTTTGCGGATTGAGCAGCTTCGCCGTCTCGGCCATGAAATGCACGCCGGCGAGCACAATGACATCCGCTTCGGTCGACATCGCCCTGCGCGCAAGCGCGAGGCTGTCGCCGACGATGTCGGCGACACAGTGGAAGATCTCCGGCGTTTGGTAGTTGTGCGCCAGGATGACGGCGTTGCGCTCCCGCTTCAGCGCCAGAATTGCCTCGATGTCATGCAAAAAGCTCGGCCATTCGATCGGGGGGATAACGCGCCGAACGCGGTCGTACAGGGACGCACCCAAAGGCAGGATGGCGCTCATCGAGCCTCCAGTTATAGTCTACATGATTATAAGACCTATATATTCGTTGTGACTATAAGCGATGTCAAGCGCGCGCGAGCGGCAATTTTGTCCCGGCCACAGGTCTCTCGTCGAGAATGGTGTGGCGGAAGCGATAGAGCTGCGCCGGCCGGCCCCCGGTTTCGGCGGTCGTCTCTCCGGTTTTTTCAACCAGCTCCTGCTGCTCTATGAGCCGGCGAAAGTTCGGCTTGTTGATGACCCTACCGGAGAGCGCTTCCACGGTTCGCTGCAGCTGCAGAAGTGTGAAGAGCGGCGGCATCAGCTCGAACACGACCGGCCGGTATTTGATCTTGGAGCGCAGCCGCGCAATAGCCGTTGCCAGGATGCGGCGGTGATCGGCGATCATGGATTTGCCCCGCACCGGAGTAGGCTCGGCTGAAGATCCGCCGCGTATCGCTTCCTCCACCAGTGCTGCCTCGTAGAGAAGCTCATAACGCTGCAGTACGAGCTCTTCGTTCCATGATCGGTCGTCGAAGCCGAAAGCGACAGCCGCGCGCCGCCGGCGATCGAGCCGTGTGGCGGTGTCGTCAGCGTCATCCGCCCATTCCCTCAGGCGCGGCCGCAGATGGTCTAGCACTACCGTCGGCGTGCCGGAGCGGTGATCCTCCCACGGAAAATAGTCGTACCAGCTCGCCCAGCAGCACCTGGCCGAGGCACCTGCATCTTCGTCCCGCGTGAGCGCGAGATAGCTAATCGAGATTACGCGCTCCTCAGCGCCGATCCGATCGCGATCGGCGAAGGTGTAGAGCTGTTCGATATAGCCGAGCGGCTGGCCGGTCTGTTGTTCCACCCATCCCCTAAGGCCCGATTGCAGCGAACGGTGAGCCTGCTCGAACGGACCCGAGGGCAGTGCGCTTGCCTGCGCGATGGTGAGAACGCACGGGTCACTGTTATTCACGGCGATGACAACGGCGATCAAGTCCGCCTCGACCGCGTTGGCCTTGCCTGCAGCTCTGCCTTTCCTGCTTCCCTTCGCCTGATGGTCCATGATCTCTGAACTGGTTTGGCCGAGCCCGGCCATGAAAGCAGCTGAACCGATTTAATTCGGTTTTCTACGATAACTGTCGACGCGTCAACATCACGCACCGTCGCGATTTTAGCTCTTCGCACCTGCACAAAAATGTGCCAAAGGCGACACTCGCGGTTGGTAACGCAAGGGAAGGAGCCCTCATTGAGTGCGGTTGCTAACACCAAGGCGATCACCCCGCCGGATATCCATTCGCGAAAGGGTGGAACGCCGCTCGTCTGCCTTACTGCCTACACGACCCCGGTTGCCCGGCTGGTCGATCCCCATTGCGATGTAGTGCTGGTCGGCGACAGCGTCGGCATGGTTCTCCACGGCCTGCCGACCACGCTTGGGGTCACACTCGACATGATGATCGTGCACGGCCAAGCCGTGCGCCGGGGCCTCGAGCGGGCGCTGATGGTCGTGGATATTCCGTTTGGCTCCTACGAGGAAAGCCCGGACCAGGCCTTCCGCAATGCCGCGCGGCTGATGGCGGAAACCGGATGCGCCACCGTCAAGCTGGAAGGCGGCGAGAACATGGCAGCAACCATTCGCTTCCTGACGGCCCGCGGCGTCCCGGTGATGGCCCATGTCGGGCTGACGCCGCAGGCGGTCAACACATTCGGCGGCTATCGCGTACAGGGGCGGGGAGACGATGCGGAGCGGATCAGGCGCGACGCCGGTGCGGTCACGGAGGCCGGCGCTTTTTCAGTGGTGCTGGAGAAAGTGCCCGAGCCGCTTGCACGGCGCATCACTGAAGAGATCGCCATCCCCACAATCGGCATCGGCGCCTCGCCAGCCTGCGACGGCCAGATTCTGGTGGCCGACGACATTCTGGGCATGTTCACCGACTTTCAGCCGAAATTCGTCAAGCGCTATGCCGAACTAGGCTCAGAGGCCGAGGCGGCGATTGCCGCTTACGCCGACGATGTAAGGGAACGGCGTTTTCCGGCGGCCGAACATGTCTACGCCACAACGTCGAAGGCCGGAGACGTCGCATGAGCGTGCCGATCGTTCGAACCGTTGCCGAGCTTCGCACTGTTGTTGCAGGATGGCGCCGCTCGGGCGCAAGTGTCGCAGTTGTACCGACCATGGGGGCCTTGCATGAAGGACATCTGAGCCTCGTGCGTGCAGCGCTTCAGAAGGCTGACCGGGTCATCGTGACCCTGTTCGTCAACCCCAAGCAGTTCAACAATGCCGCCGACCTTGCCGCCTATCCCCGGACGGAAAACCAAGACGCGGCAAAGCTCGTGCCGCTGGGCGCACACCTGCTCTATGTGCCGGATGCAGAGGAGATGTACCCTGCGGGCTTCGCCACGACCGTTTCGGTGGCCGCTATGGGCGAGGGCCTGTGCGGCGCGTTTCGGCCGGGCCATTTCGATGGCGTGGCGACCGTCGTTGCCAAGCTCTTCTTGCAAACCGGCGCTGATTTCGTCTTTTTCGGCGAAAAGGATTTCCAGCAGCTTCAGCTTGTCAGGCGTATGGTCCAGGATCTGGATATTTCGATCACCGTGGTCCCTTGTCCGACAGTCCGCGAAGTCGATGGTCTTGCACTATCGTCGCGCAATGCCCGGCTCTCGCCAGCCGAGCGCGCCGTTGCCCCAAAACTCGCATCGGTCCTGATCGAGACGGCTGAGCGGCTTGCGCGCGGCTCTCCCGTCCTGCCAACGCTTGCCGAAGCGCTCGCGGCAATTCTGGCTGCAGGCTATCGCGACATCGAATACCTGGAGCTTCGCGGCGAGGCAGATCTGCAACCGATGACAAGCGTTCACCGACCGGCACGCTTGCTTGTCGCGGCTTGGCTCGGCGACACACGGCTCATCGACAACGTCAGAATATCACCGATTGGTTCAACGTATTAACGAGGCCCCGGCGTTGAGCCACGTTCCGCAAGCAGAAGTAGGAGGCAATGGCGGCGATGAAGGCGCCAAAATCGCACTTGTTGCATAAATGCCCGATCATTTAACCAAGGTCTCCGTCTGGCATCGACCAATATTCACGGAGTTTAGGCAAAGCGCAGAAGCATCGCGTGTGCGAAAACTTCGTCGAGCAACTCTATGCAAGCGTTGATGCCGGCGATCTCTGTGAGCCAATGGCATCCGCCGCAGCCGGCTTCGACTTTCCGCTCTTCGCCTATTTTATTTACCCGTCGGTCCCCGGCGATGCGCCGCGCTTGATCTCAAACTACCCTTCGCGCTGGACATCACGTTATCTGCAGCAGCGGTACCACAGCCTTGATCCGGTGTTCCTGCGCGGGCTGCAAGGCTGGGGTACTTTGGATTGGGGCGTGGATCGCGCTCGGCAGTGTCTGTCGACGTCACAGCAACAAATTCTGGAGAGTGCAGCTCAGTTTGGCATCCGCGGCGGATTGACGATGTCAATGCATGATCATAGCGGCCGGTTTGCTGCGCTGACCTTTGCTTCCGACGAGTCCCGTCCGCGTCTTTGCGGTCACTCGCATGTTACGAAAAAGCATTGCAGCTGGTGGCGATCAACTTTCATACCCATGTGCGGCGCAGGCTCGCCAACGATCGCGTGGTCGATGGCGTAACGCTGACCCCGCGAGAGTTCGAATGCCTGAAATGGACGGCGCGCGGCAAGTCGCCTTGGGACGTCAGTCAGATCCTCGGCGTCTCAAAGCGCACCTGACCTTTCATCTGGAAAACGCCAAAGCAAAGCTCGGCGTGCGAACGATCAACTAGGCCGTTGCACGGCTGGCTGCCTCCGGTCAGGCGAGATCCTGATCCTTCCGCGATCGCTGTAAACGTCTACAGGCTGCATCATCGGCGGCTTTGTCCTTCGATGGCGAAAACATCCCGCACGGAGGCGACCATGATGGTGAATTGGGCTCACGAAGGGGCAGCAAGCGTGAACTTACGCCCAAGCGTCCCGCACCTGGCTGATCGCCAGCAGAAGCTCGCAGATTCTTGGCGGCGGCACTTAGTGCAAGGCCAAGGCTAAGCGCAGCCGCCTCCGATGCGCCACACCGGGATACCGACCTTGCGCGCCTTGTGGGCAAGATTGGCCCGATTGCCAGCCGGGGAAGACTGCGACACCAGTCGGCAAGACCTGCGGCGTATCGTCGTTGCGCATGAACGGTGCGGCGTTGCCGTGCTTTGTCCCGTCCCGCTTGAAGGCATCTGCGGCATCTTGCGAAAATCGGCCCAGCGGGCGGCACTGCGCTCGGCGATTTTGGCGACCTTGACTCTCGAACCAGTCCCGCTGTCGGAGGCGAATGACGATCTCCCGGATGGCGAACTTTATTGCGATCGCCGATATGCTGTACCGCCATGCCTCCAGCTTGCGGTTGGTTCCGTTGATATCCATCATGTAGATGGGTTTTCATCAAAACAATCGATTTTACGCAGAATGACCGGAATGAAAAAGGTCGCTCGCGAGGCTCTCTCTATGCGCAAGCATAGGGCCCAATATAAAGGGCCCCGAGACGTCGCGTCGGCTGGTTAATCGCGACCGCCGACGCGGCGCAGTTGCCATGACGAAATAAAATGAGGGATATGTTTGTGCCGACTGTACGCAACAGCATTTTTGCCATTATTTTTTGCTCTGCTACCGTGCTATCGCCGTTAACGGCGTTGGCAGAGACTATCTTCGGAACCCTATCTAAGGCCTATCAGAACAATTCTTCGCTGAATTCGACCCGCGCCGGCACACGCGTCACGCACGAGGGCGTGGCCATCGCCAAGTCGGGCTGGCGTCCGACCTTCAACGGCTCCGCAGACATCGAGTATTCCAGCAGCCACCTTAACGGCTCGAACCGGAGCGTGCGCCTAACCAAAGGCAACTTCGGCGTCGAAATCGATCAGACCCTGTTCGACGGTTTTCAGACCAGGAACAATGTCGCGGCTGCCGAAGCGCAGGTCGGCGCTTCGGTCGAGAGCTTACGCAACGCCGAACAAGACACCCTGTTCAACGCGGCTCAGGCCTATATGAACGTAATTCGCGACCGGCAAGTAGCCGTGCTGACGGAGCAGAACCTGCAGTTCCTGACCGAACAGGCGCACGCTGCGCGTTCGCGCTTCGAGGTTGGGGAAGGCACGCGCACCGACGTCGCGCAGGCCGATGCCCAGCGCGCCAACGCAGTGGCGAAGTTGAGTGCCGCCCGCGCGCGGGCGCTGGCAAGTGCGGCAACCTATCGCCAGATCGTCGGGGACGAGCCGGGGAAGCTCAGGCCGGCGGCGCCGGTGGCAAAATTGCTGCCGTCGAGCCTCGATGCGGCAATCGCGATCACATCAGCCGAGCATCCGGCCATCCTCGCCACCCAGCTTCTGGTTGACGCGGCGGCGTTTTTAGTGAAATCGGCCGAAGGCGCGCTGCTGCCCCAGCTTTCCGCTAGCGCCGGCGTATCGAGCGCTTATCGCAACACCGTTCCCGGCGTGATCACCTCGGGAACGGAAGGCACAACCAATTCGGCCAGCATCGGGGCGACGCTGACCGTCCCCATTTATTCTGGTGGCCGCACTTCAGCACTGGTGCGCCAGTCCAAGGAATCGCTCAGCCAGGCTAGGATCAAGGTCGACGTCAGCCGCGACCAGGTGCGCCAAGCCGTGACTGCGGCATGGACCGCTTATACCGCCGCTCAGCAGAGCGTCGCGGCCAACCGGCAAGCGATCGCAGCCGCGCAGCTTGCCTTGAACGGCGTCATCGAGGAGCGCAATGTCGGCCAGCGCACTATGCTCGACGTGTTGAACGCCCAGAACGACCTCATCACCGGCAAGATCGATCTTGCCAGCGCCGAGCACGACGTGGTGGTAGCGAGCTATGCCATCCTACAGGCGACCGGGTGTCTGTCGGTCGAGCGCCTTGGCCTGAACGTGACAAAGTACAAGCCTGAAGAGCATTACAACGCGGTCAAGGACAAGTGGATCGGCCTGCGCACGCCGGACCGCCGCTAGCCGATCATCGCACGCCCTGCGAAAGATCCCTCTTGGCCGGAGTCGAGAACGGCAAAGGCAGCTATATCCAAGCCCACTTCGAGCATACGCCGTCCAACTTTCCAGCACTGACAAACTGCGGTAAACGTTGTCAATGCCGGGCGTGGAGAGATCAGATACGTCCAGATTCGCAGCCCTGGTCTTAGTCTAGTAAGCACCACTTGCGCCAAACGCGGAAGTTCATTGGTCTCCAACAAAATCTGCTCCGTAAGCGAAGAAAGCACGAGATTCCTCGATCTTTCTTGAAGGCCTGCGATCAGCTCGCGCACGGCGGCGAAACTCGTTCGCTTGAACATCATCCTCAAGGAAGACACGGCGCACAGGCCGCGTCTAGCATTGAGATCGCTTCCTCCCTTTTTTGCGGACTTGCCACAATCGGACGCCACGTCGGCAAGGGTCTTTTGGGATCCGCGCGACTGCACCCTATTCCACGAGCGGCCGCAGAGCCGGTTGGGCTCGACCACGATTTTGAACCGCTTGATCTTTCTCCGCTCTCACACGGCAAGGACATCCTGCTGACACCTGCCGGCGTGCAGCACGTGCTGTTGAGGGAGGACTGTCGGGAGTCTGCAGATCGCCGTTTCCGGTGCCTCCGTTCTCCGCCCGTTGCGGCTATATTCGACGCAACCGTGCCGCTGCGGCACCTGAAGTTCCAAGTCGCTGCCCTTCAGTTCCTGATGACATCAATGGTTGCGGCCGCCTTGGCAGCTGCTTGCCTTCCGCCGGAACCCCGCGGAGGGCGTCTGCGTATCGTGCTCCAGGCTTTGGATGGCTCGCTTGCCGGAGCATCCCAGGAGATCGCCATTGCCCTATTCGGGAGACGGCGTGTCGAGAAGATTGGTCTCGTCCGGGCAGCCATCTTCGCGATCAGGTGCGCCGCGCCATCCAAACGTGGCCGCTACCTGATCGGCGGCGGCTACAGACAGTCCCTGGTGTAATTGTGGTGACAGCTTAGTAGTTGGCTTATTCCAAAACGCGCAGGGATCTGACCGCATCTGCCATGACGGGCTTATTGTGCATTGCACAAAACCTGACGCGCCGTTAGTCTTTCCGCTGCGGGAATTGGGTTTGGGTAATACGGACGAAGCACTGAGAACCAATGCTTCGTTGATAGTGCATTCACACC
Organism: Mesorhizobium shangrilense; assembly: GCF_040537815.1. NCBI lineage: Bacteria > Pseudomonadati > Pseudomonadota > Alphaproteobacteria > Hyphomicrobiales > Phyllobacteriaceae > Mesorhizobium > Mesorhizobium shangrilense. The sequence goes on along the minus strand of NZ_JBEWSZ010000003.1, from coordinate 336,353 downwards.
CCGAGGACCCTGATGACCGTTACAAACCCCGACAAAGCCGGCACTGCAAGCCTTGAGGCGATCGCGCGAAACGGCAGCATGCTGCATCGCATCGCTGTGCGTATCCCGACCTATCTCTCGGATCTTCGAGAGAATCCGGCGTGGCTGCCGATGTTCATGCTCGCCCGCACCATGCCGGCACGGAGAATGCACTGGCGTGGTGCAAAGCCTGTTCGAGTGGAGCCGAAAGCCCAGGACACGATGTTTGCTGGCGTCAATCGCCAGGATGTTGTCGACGCTCTGCGGTCGGACGGGCTTTTTTCCGGTCTCGTCTTGCCAACAATGGTCTCTGAAGATGTAGCCGCATTCGCCAAGTGCACACCTTGCTTCGGCAATTTCGACCGCCGCCTCGAATTCATGCCGACGGAGCATGCGGAGGCTGAGGTCCGGTTTGGCCGTCCGTTGCTCAGCGGCCACTATTTCGAGCGCATTCTGGGCTGCAAGGCGGCACTCGCCATCCAAAACGATCCGCTGCTCATGGATATCGCCGCGCACTATCTCGGCGGCCAGGCGAAGCTGATCACCACGCGTGTCTGGTGGAGTTTCCCGACCGGCCAGGCCTCCGACGCCGACAAGAACCTGGCTTCGCTTGGCAAATACCACTTCGACCTCGACGACTGGCGGATGCTGAAGTTCTTCTTCTACCTGATGCCCGTCGACGAGGGCACCGGCCCCCATGTCTATGTCCGAGGCAGTCATAACCGCCGCGCCCTCAAGCACCAGCTTACGCTTCTCGTCGGCCATCCCGCGCAAGAGGTTCTGGACGTCTACGGGGAGCAGAGCCCGGTCACGCTGACCGGGGAGGCCGGTCTCGGTTTCGTCGAGGATCCGTTCGGCTTCCATATGGGTACCGTGCCTGCGCGCAGGCCACGGCTGATGATGGAAGTCGGCTTCGGCGTTTCTCCTCCATCCCGCCGCCGCTTCCATGGCGAGCCTGTGATCCGCTGATTTCGAAAAGTCCCGAAAAGATAAGGCTGTGCCGCCATTCCAATCTGTTCGGCGCCAAAGCGGTTGTCTGACACCCGTTGGACTGGCTGGCGCTATGGGTCTCGCCATGGCGCCAGCCAGCGCATGTTCGAATCGAGGTGAGATGGCGCCGATTTCCGCGGACCGGCTGAGTTGCCAAACTTGAATGAATCGATCTCAAACCGGGCGTCGATGCGCGACGACGACCTTGAACCGAGCTCGGAACATGCAACCGGCTCCTCTCGCGCCAAAATATCCGCATCAGGTCTTGCCAGCGGCCGATCTCGCGCGCGGCGGCGCGGGGCTAACGCAGGGCGTACGGGGCGCCTGTAACGACAGCTGGAGGCGCGGTGCGGGCGTCGGCCGCGTGCTTGCTGGCGCGACCCCTTCGCCGACTTCCGGCAGCGCGCGTCGTCATCAAGTCCCGCGTCGTCAAGCCGGCTGGAAAGGGTCTTCATGGCGCGCGTCGCCTGGAGGGTCGATCACCACAATACCGGCCATCCCCACTGCACCTCAGCATGCGCAGTGATCGCTTAACTGGCCGGGAGCATCGCGGTCGTGTCCCCTGACATAGCTTGACGTGTCAACTCCCCGAGAAAGCGACTAAACGGACGATGTCATGATGAACGCTGGCCCGCTCAAGGGCCGCCATATAGTCCGCGCGGCTTTGCACGGGAATGACGGTCCAAGGATAACTGCCTGCCGCCATCATGACGTTCATCAAAAACCGCCCCATGCGACCGTTCCCATCCATGTAGGGGTGGATGTATACGAAGATAAAGTGGCCGAGGGCGACGCGCACAGCCGGATGCTCTTCTGCATCGAGCATCTCAAAAAAGACCGGCATCGCATCCCGCACGGCATTGGGCGGTAGAGGCACATGCATGGAATTGCGGATGAACACGCGCTCGCTGCGATAGCCCGCCAGATCGCCGGGCTTGACGACACCGGAGGCAACGCTGGGGGCGAATAGTTCGCGGTACCACCCTCCATGATCCTCATCGACGACGCGGCCAGGGTTCTCATTCGACAAGACAGACGCCACGCTGCGTTTTACCGCTTCGAAGGCTTGGTAGTAGCCGCGCGCCGCGAGCGCATCGCGATGCTTACCGTCTTGCGGATTCATATCCGGATTCCAGGTGCCGCTTCGCACTCGATCGATCAGCTCGGGGCTGACCGGATAGCCTTCAATCGAAAGCGAGCGATAAGCGTCGGTCACATAGACGTCATCAACACGCCGGAGGTAGGCACCGGCGTCATTTGGACGTCCGGGCGCCGCCGGAAAATTCTCGATGACGGCGCCGCGCATCTCCTGCCACATCGGCCTGATCCGTCCGGCATAGGGGGACGTCTCGCGGCGCGGCAGCGACAACTCCGGCCGTGTATCGAACGGATCGGTTTCGCGAACCGTGTAATTGGCAGCCTGCATGCTCCGGACAATGTTATCTGCGATCCGCTCGCGGCCGATGTTACGGAATGCGCCCGCGAGGCGGCCGGCTATTGTGCTGTGACCTCCTTCGAGAAGTCGCGTGAGAATTTCCGAGGCATCCGAGAACATCGCCAACGCTGTCCGCGCGTCGGTCGGTTTTTGCGCGAAGAAAGTGGGGGAGGCTTCAATGAGCGCCGCCGGTAAGGCGTAGAGGCGAAGACCGTCTGTTTCGGCAATGTCGCGGGCAGTCGGCATGCTGGCCCGCATGTCGAAGACCGACGTGCCGTGCAGAAGGGCAGTGGGTTTATTGCCTGCGGCGGGGGACCGCACCAGCAATTGCGCCGGGACGGTGCGATTGCCTGCATGAAAGGACAAGGAGGGTTCAGGCGCGATACACCAATCTTTGCCGAAGCGATCGTTCAAATAGTTGGCGCAAAAATCCCAAAACGAGGCGTACCAGCCGGTGGTCTCACCTTGGCGCTGATTGGGATTGGCCGGAATATACCAGCCTTTCATGACTTCTTGCGGGAAGCCGCTTTTGAGGAGCCGTTCGCGATGGGTGCGTGATAGATCACTCGAACGGATGGCGACGATCCGACGATCCTGCAGTTCCTTCAGGGCGGCGAGCAACTCGGCCAATTTCTCATGGGGCGGTGCCATTTTGTACGATCAGGGCCTGCGTCTTGGTCTATCCATAGGGTGGATGGTAGCTATCCTTACAATCAATTGTACCGATATTACCGAATACTACTACAAGACGCTGAATGAAAGCGGGCCGGGTGGGTGTCCGTCTCACGTGGGCTGAAGCTGCCGGGAAGAATGCGGAGACGAACATGTGCGGGATTGTTGGCATTGTTGGGCAACAGCCGGTGTCGGATCGGTTGGTCGACGCGTTGAAGCGTCTGGAATATCGCGGCTATGATTCGGCCGGCGTTGCGACGATCACCGAGGGCGCCTTGCATCGCCGGCGCGCCGAGGGCAAGCTCGTCAATCTCGAGACGAGACTGAAGGAAGAGCCGCTGAGCGGCAACATCGGCATCGGCCACACGCGTTGGGCAACCCATGGGGCATCGACGGAACGCAATGCGCACCCGCACTCTACCGACGGTGTCGCCGTCGTCCATAACGGCATCATCGAGAATTTCGCCGAGTTGAAGGACGAATTGGCGGCGGCGGGAGCCGAGTTCCAGACCGACACCGACACCGAAGTCGTCGCGCATCTCTTGGCAAGACACCGCCGGGAGGGCATGGGGCGAGGTGAGGCGATGCATGCCATGTTGAAACGAGTCAGGGGCGCCTACGCGCTTGCCATTCTTTTCGAGGATGATCCGGCGACCATCATGGCGGCGCGCAATGGACCGCCGCTGGCGATCGGTCACGGCGACGGCGAGATGTTCCTGGGCTCCGACGCGATCGCGCTTGCTCCCTTCACCAATGAAATTACCTATCTCATCGACGGCGACTGGGCCGTAATCGGCAACACGGGCGCCGATATCTTCGATTTCGACGGCCATCCTGTCGAGCGTCCGCGCCAGACCTCCACGGCCGCGACCGATCTGGCCAACAAGGGCAACCATCGCCACTTCATGGAGAAGGAAATTTACGAGCAGCCCGAGGTCATCGCGCATGCGCTCGGTCACTATATCAACATCATAGAGAATCGCGCCGACATGGTTTCTGGCATCGATTTCGCCAGAATCCCGAGCCTGGCGATCTCTGCCTGTGGCACCGCCTATCTCGCCGGACTGATTGGAAAATACTGGTTCGAGCGCTATGCGCGCCTGACGGTTGAAATCGACGTTGCGTCCGAATTCCGTTACCGCGAAATCCCGTTGTCGCCGCAGTCGGCGGCTCTTTTCATTTCGCAGTCTGGCGAAACCGCCGATACGCTGGCATCGCTGAGATACTGCAAGGAGCTTGGGCTGAAAATTGGCGCCATCGTCAATGCCCGCGAATCGACCATCGCTCGGGAGGCCGATGCGGTCTTCCCGATCCTTGCCGGACCGGAGATCGGCGTCGCCTCCACCAAGGCTTTCACCTGCCAGCTTGCCGTTCTTGCCGCACTCGCCATCGCCGCCGCCAGGGCCCGCGGAACCGTAACCGAAGACGAGGTGCAGGCGCTCGTCAGGAGCCTCGCCGAAGTGCCGCGCGTCATGGGCCAGGTACTCAACAGCATCCAGCCACAAATCGAGTTCCTGTCGCGCGAACTGTCAAAGTGTCGTGACGTCCTGTATCTCGGCCGCGGCACCAGTTTCCCGCTGGCGATGGAAGGTGCGCTGAAGCTCAAGGAGATTTCCTACATCCACGCTGAGGGCTATGCGGCGGGTGAATTGAAGCACGGTCCGATCGCACTGATAGACGAGAACATGCCAGTGATCGTCATCGCGCCACATGATCGCTTTTTCGACAAGACCGCCTCCAACATGCAGGAAGTGGCTGCCCGTGGAGGGCGGATTATCCTCATCACCGATGAAAAAGGGGCAGCCGCATCGAAACTCGACACCATGCATACGATCGTGCTGCCTGCCGTCGACGAGATTATCGCGCCGATAATTTTCTCGCTGCCGATACAGCTTCTTGCTTACCACACGGCGCTCTTCATGGGCACAGATGTCGACCAGCCGCGCAATCTCGCAAAATCGGTCACCGTCGAATGATCGTGACGTTTTTATAGGTGGCGATGCTCGTCGATCCGAAAGCGCCAACACGTGTCTAGAACTGACGCTTGGATGAAATCCAGATGACCATTATTGTTCGCCGCGATTCCGGGAAACTCGCGATCGCCGTATCCATGACAATCGCCATCCTTTTTTGGCAGGTCGGGCAATTGCGCAGGGCAACCGGATCGAGCTTGCTCAAGCCGACGTCAGCACAGAAGCCCGCGGCCCTTTCGGCTGTATCCTCGGCCGGCTCATCCTTTCAGTCTGCGAATAAGCATCGGCGGCTTAAAACAATTGGTTAACATCGGTAATCGATGTGTGATTCAAACATGCGTTTTTCGCTGCATCGGCGGCGGAAATTGGTCGAAGGTATCAGCATCCACTAGGCTGGGTGGACGATGCCGCGAATAGCAACTGAAGGCGGCGGCAGGGGAGTTCGAGTTGCTGTTCAAGAAGGCCATCGGCGAGGAGAGTGAGTCGCGTGGGATCATAGGACGAATGCGGATCAGGCCATCTCAGGGCAGGCAGGTTCTTGAAACTTGATCAGAAGCAGGTGAGCCGCCATATTCCGATCCGGCTGCCAAATTCAGGTGGCCCGTTCCATGGATGAGGCCGGTCCGGCCGAATCGACGTCCATTTTTTTGATTTGCTGGGTGCGCCAGGTCCGGGAGGAAATCTCCCGATTTATCAGGCGCTCCTTATCTTCTTGGAGGTGTCTATGAAGGATTCGCGCATTCCCGAGCCAGTCTTGACGGCTATGTCGCAGGGGACCCACATCATCCGCGCTTATCGTGAACACCTTGGATATTCGATCGAGGACCTCGCAGTGGCATGCGGGCTTGCTGCTGAGGAAATCCAAAACATCGAGACGGGTCTGAGGTACAACAAGGGCTATCGGGATCGGATAGCGAGATCCCTGTCCATACCTGTGGGAATTCTTGAGGCGGAGTCGGACATATCGGACGCCGCGTGATCAGTCTGCAAGTTGGTGGAAGATCCGCTACCTTGTGATGTGTGGTTTGCGACTGATAGACGAAGCGTAATTCCTTTGCTGACCACCGTCAAAAAAGCGCCCGGGTCCTGGAAACCAAAGAATGGCTTCGGGCGCAGTACCGCCAGGAAAGTTGGGACGCTTCTTCATGCTGTCTCAGGTAATACAGCCAGCCGGAGTCTGCGACACTTATACGATAGCATTGGCTCGCGACGAAGGATGCCGACGGCGAGCTCGTGCTGGTCGGCAAGGCGATACTGGCTGGAGAATCAGGTTGGCCGGCGAGAGCGGCCCACCACACGAGGCACGATCGGCGGACACGGCCGGAATCGCGCACCGCTCTTAGAAGAGCACAGCGGGCACCCAGACGCTGCTGGGTTGACTATGGGTGTCGGAACCGCGAAAAGGGGCCGCTCTTCATGAGTGGCGTGCGCCGGCAGTCTCACCCCAAGCCCCCCGCCCAGGCTGCCGGTGCGCTTCTAGCAATGTCGAGGTAGGCCGTAACTAACGCCTCCTTGTCCAACTACGCTTCGATCAGATCCCGAGCAGCCATCCAGTCAAACGTCGCTTGCGCCTCTGCCCGCCGAGGTCTTACGCGTCCTCCAGCGAGTCAAGCCGTTCACCATGGGTGCCTCCAGTTTTGGTGCTCGCAGGCGTGCCATTTGCGATTTCGTGTCGGTGAGAGCACCGGAAGCACTTCCCTGCTTGAAAAAGGGCAGGGCGGCTTGCGTCGTCCCTGTTGTTGCTATTTTTCGCCGAGTCGGAGTTTTCCCTGGTTCCGGAATCGGGACATTCGACTTGCAAAAAAATAGCCCATGGTGGTCGATCGTCACGCCCTTGAGTTCGGCGGCACGATGGGACGACAGCAGCCAGCTTCATTTGCATGAGGGGGCTCGTGCTCTCAAATACTTGATGCATTTCCGCTTTCCGTAACCTCCGTGCGTGTTGCTCGGTGCCAGACGGAGACCTCGGTCTAAACGATCGCGCATCGATGCAACGCCTACGCTTTGATCGCCATCATCCCGGCCATTGCTTTGCCGCTATCGCCGCAGCCGTTTTCGAGCACGACAATCATGCCGGCGGTGTCGGCAACTATGCCGCATGCAAAAATTTACAGATGGTTCTAGCCAAATGCTAGCTGCCCAGTATGTGTCCGGCATTTCGCAAGGCCCCTAGGAAGAGACTGGCATGGCCATTGGCATCGATCTTGGCCTGCATCGGCAGGGACATGCTGTTCCAGTTCTCCAATGGCGCAATGAAATGTGAGAAAGCACCATTGACGATGCAATGGTGGGTAACAAGGCCCTGTCTGTCCAACGCCAGCACGCCGGTCTGGGCGCCCTGATATCGGATGGCTGCGACCCGCTGGACCTCCGCGTCACCGTCGATCCGCACGTCGAAAAGCAGGATACCGCGGCTCCTGGTGGCTATCTCCGCGGCTTTATCAGTGAAGCTTAAGGAGAGCGAGCGGACGCTTTCGACCGCCATCTGGAAAACCATCAAATCCAGTTCACCCACTGCCATAAGGTAGCTGCGCGCAACACAGGGGTGATTGCAATCGACGCACACGGCTTGTTCACAGATGTCGGCTCACGATGGATCAATTAGTTTGGGTTTGCTGATTGGCCACCGGCTCGCGGCCGAGATGCCGGCAACCCTGTCCTCAATGAACATCCCTGCCTATATCGATTCGGCCGCAGCCGATTTCCTTGAGCAGGGAAGGGCGGCTTACAACCTGTTGGGTCTGGAGCAATCCCGGTTCCTGCAGGCAGACAAGGACACCCATATCCTCACATGGAGAGGTACGGATGCGAATTCGGTCTTGGCGTTCGCTGTAACATCGGCTGGCCTGGAGTGCGTGGTTCTCGACGTCGGCGTCAAGCCCTCGACACAGTGCCCAATGAAGCTGCCGGCATCCTTCGGCAGGTTGCGGCGCGGCCGCCCCCGTCCATAGACGGTCAGATTATGGACATTGCCATTGCTGGTTCCAGCAACCGTATCGGTGCCAATTGTCACCACCCATGGCTTGAGTACACGCAGTGTCACCGCAAAGCGTGTAATTGACCGTCGCGGCACCCGGCCGAGTCATATTGCGAACCGCAACGGTCGCACCCCCGCACCGGTGCTCATGCCAACGTTGTAGGTCTGGCCAGAGGTGCATTGGACACAAATGGTGCTGGTCTGGTCGACATTGGCATCGATGACGCCTTTAGAGAGCCAGATTCCAGGTCGCAGGCGATCTGGACTTGGTAGCGGCAGGAGGATCACATTGACGATTGGACGGGCTTGGGCGGCGCGAATGCCGCTCCGCTCCGTTTCAGGACTCCCTCTACCGCAGGTTGTTCGTCAGCTTCTCGACAGCTAGCCAGAGTAGCATGAAAGCGCCGTGCATACCTGATCTATGAACGTAGGAGACTAAGATGGACCCGACCCACTTCAATCCATTCAGTCCGGATTGGCAACAGTACTACGCCGGGCTGACCCAGCAGCAGGCAGGACAGGCGGAGCAAGCGGAGGAGGCCGGGCAAGAGGACTTTCAGCAGCACCTGAGCGCGGCGGCCACGGCTGGCCCGTCGACCCGGCCGCGGTATACGGCCGCTCCTGGAGACGAAGCCCTCATCCAGGAGGCGACTGATTATGAGTCGCGTCGCGGGATTACGCCGGAGTCTCTCGTCACCAGACGTACCGGTCTGCGGAAGCTGTCTCAAAAGCTCCAAGAGAATCGTGGGGTGGGTATCGCTGGACTAAGTGACCATTCGCTCCACGACTTTGCTAGGGAGTTCTTCCCGGGCAACAGGGGGGTCACGAAAGGGTTGAGCATGCTTAAGCGGTACCGTCAGACCCAAGGGGAGGGTACTTCGCGAGCCGCGGAGGGCACTTCTCGCCAGCCAGTGCATCAGCCGGCCCCGTCGGCAGCATCAAGTTTCGATCAAGACGAGATTTGGCGATTGCATGATGCGGCGGAACAACCCGCCTCTTCGCCGCACAGTGTCAACTCGGCGGACTTTTGGGCGGGGGTGGATCAAAGGGGCCAGTTGCCAACCCATAGTTGGAATACGTCGAACTTTTGGAGGAGCCTAGATTCACCTGCTCATTCGCCAGCGCCAAGCGTCAATCAGCCAGGTCCGCCATCCTTGGAGCAAAGCGCTGCAGCATCGATTTTTGGGCCAGCATACGTGCCTTACGCACCGCCTCCGGCGCCGGATTTAACAGCGTACGTCCCGGACTGGCAACACGGCGACCGACGGGCGCCTGTGGACCTCATGCGCGGAATGCACTGGCAGAACTTACTGCCCAGCGCGTCCCGGCCGCAGACAAATTTCACCATAGATGGCGTGCCCTACACGGCCGTGTTGGGGCAATCAGGCAGGCAAGATGACATTCAAGTCTACCGAGACTGAACGGGTGATTGCCGCATGGCAAACAGGATGGAAGTAGAAGCTGCGTCGGGCCTAAGTCACCCAGCCAAGTTGCCGCGACAATTGATGTCGTGATCATTCCAGACATCTGCATTTCGGCGTGGCTGCGAAAACATCCCACTTGGCAAATCCGTTCTTTGCGGCAAGCCCATCCTCAGGCCGTCTTGTACATGAATGAAACCCTCGCGGTGGCGTCCCTCGAAGCTCGGCACCGCCGGGCGCTTGATCGAAGCGTCGAGAACCTTGTTTCCCAAGATCCGGACTCCTTCAGAGCATATTCTGGTACGCTCGCCTTTGAACATCCACTGAAGCGTGCCGTTTCGCTAGTCCGTGTTCCTAGCAGGCTCACCGCCTGAGGGCGCCTCGCACACAGCGGCACGTCCGCGCATGAAACTCGTTCCCGTTCACTTCACAAAATCGATTTCCTGAAGTACTGGGAGCGCAGAGAAATCTCCGGTCGCAGCCTACCCGGTTAAAACAAGGACCCAACGATGAAGACTCTCGTCGTCTGCTCCGGCGGATTGGACTCCGTTACTCTTGCTCACAAGGTGGCAGCGGAGTACGAGCTCGCCAGCCTCCTATCATTTGATTACGGCCAACGGCACAGGAAGGAATTGGGATTCGCCGCCCTTTGCGCCGAGCGTTTGAACGTCCCGCATCGCAGCATCGACATGCGCGAAATCGGCCGCGGCCTTTCCGGCTCCGCGCTGACCGACAGTGTGGATGTGCCGGACGGGCACTACGCCGAAGATACGATGAAGGTCACGGTGGTGCCGAACCGGAACGCCATCATGTTGGCCACCGCCTTCGGTCTCGCCGCCGCGCACAAGGTCGAAGCGGTGGCGACTGCCGTGCATGGTGGGGATCATTTCATTTATCCCGACTGCCGTCCGGCCTTCATCGACGCTTTCCAGATGATGCAAGACCGCGCGCTCGACGGCTACGCGAAGGTTCGCCTTTATGCGCCCTATGTGAATCTCACGAAGGCAGACATCGTTAAGGATGGAGCAACATACGGCACGCCATTTGCGCAGACCTGGTCCTGCTACAAGGGCGCCGAACGTCACTGCGGGAGGTGCGGGACCTGCGTCGAGCGGCGCGAAGCGTTTCATCTCTCTGGGCATCCGGACCCCACGGACTACGAGGACTCCGACTTCTGGCTCGATGCGCTGCGAAGGAGGACCGCGTAATGTTCCGTATCACCAAGGAATTCCACTTCTCGGCCTCGCATCAGCTCACCACGTTGCCGCCCGATCACCAATGCGCGCGCCTGCACGGGCATAACTACATCGTCGAAGTGGAGCTTTCAGCGAATGGACTGAACGACAACGGTTTCGTGCGCGACTATCACGATTTGGCGCCATTCAAACGCTATATCGACGAGAGCTTCGACCACCGACATCTCAACGACGTGCTCGGACATGAGCAAGTCACCGCGGAATGCCTGGCCAGACATTTTTATCTATGGTGCAAGGCAGGCCTGCCCGAAACCTCGGCCGTGCGGGTGAGCGAAACGCCGAAAACCTGGGCGGAATACCGGCCATGACCGATACGCATCCCGCAATCCGCGTGAGCGAGATCTTCGGGCCGACGATCCAGGGCGAGGGCGTGCTCATCGGTTTGCCGACGGTCTTCATCAGAACCGGCGGGTGTGACTATCGCTGTTCCTGGTGCGACAGTCTCCATGCGGTGGACCATCAATTCCGCCATGAATGGGAGATGATGCCAATCGACGCGGTATGGCAAACCGTCGTTAAGCTTTCCGGTGGCCGGCCAGTTATGGTGTCGCTGTCAGGCGGCAATCCGGCCATTCAGCCGTTTCGTGCGCTCATCGAGCGAGGCCATGGTGAAGGTTACCGTTTTGCGCTGGAGACCCAAGGTTCGGTGGTCAGGGACTGGTTTGCCGACCTTGACGTGCTTGTCCTCAGCCCAAAGCCGCCTTCAAGCGAAATGATGACGGATTGGGCCGCTCTCGAGGCGTGCGTCGATGCGGCGCAGGAGAAGCCGCAAATCGTGCTCAAGCTCGTTGTTTTCGACGAGAGCGACTACGCCTACGCGAAAGGCGCCGCGGAGCGATTTCCGCGCCTTCCGGTTTACCTGCAACCCGGCAATCACACGCCGCCCCGTCCTGGCAACGAAGACGCGCCTGTCGATCTGGACGGAATAATGAAACGTATGGAGTGGCTGGTTGAAAAGGTAACCGGCGACAGGTGGTTCGACGCCCGCGTGCTGCCGCAGCTGCACGTTCTGCTGTGGGGCAACAAGAGGGCCGTCTAGCCCTCCGTCTTTCGTTGCACTGGAACTGCTTCTGCGGATCTTCGGTTAGCCGAGTCGGCCCCCATTGACGGCGTTCTCGGGGTACTTGCGGACTTATGGTACCGGCACCAAGAGCGCGGCCAGCCGAGTTTGATCCGACTTTGATGGGGCATCCTTGTGGTCCGAATTCAGGGATGCGCGATGGGCCGGATTGTGCATGGGAGCATCACGACGACAGAGGCGATCCATCGAGCAATACATCATGGTCAAGACGGCCTGAGGACGCGGGCCAACGCTACGGCACAAATCACAAGACCGTTGGCAACCTGGCGCGAGAACTCCATGTCCATCACCGCATGAAGGTCCACGACCGACAACCCCTGCGCCCACTCAAAGGTTGGCGCGACGCTACCATTAAACAGTATCTCCTATCGGGATCCGGCGGCGCCTCCTGCAGCTGGCACAGTTCTTGCGATGTCCTGCGAATGGGAGAGATTTAAGCCGACCGACCGAAGGCGCCGGTCCCCGACCCCGGGGAAAGCTACGCAAAGCAACTGTTTTGTCCTCGTTGATTATCGAACTCAAGGGATCTGCCGATCCATTTCTCAGGGGAGGGCGGTGCCGCGCGTCTTTGGTCGATAAGATGGATTGGGAGAGGACCATGAGTGTTCAAAGCAAGCGATTGATCCGATTTGGCATTGCGCTGGAAAACAGGCATAACCTTCGCATTGAGGAGGTTATGCGCCTCGGCGTACTTCGCGATGGGGTCCAGCTTCTCACGACAGAAATCCGGTTACCGATCTTGGGGCAAGTGATCCCCCGCATCGAGATTGAATTGTCCAACGGAGTATTCCGAAAGAAACTCACCGCGAGAGTGAACTCCGATTCGCCCTTCATGTTCGACGGCGAGGCGTTGATCGCGACAATCAATGGTGTGACCGAGCACGTACCCTGCCGTCAATTTATTGACCAAGACAGAGCGCCGACCGGTATGTACAATTTCGGCATGACACGCAAAAATGGCGCTCGCAGCTTCGTTTTTGATCATCATGTTTATTGCTGCTATTCTTGTGATTATTGCTTTAAGGAGAACGAATGGGAGGTAATGGCCATACGCGGCGGGGGCAGCACAGACTACCAATCCAACTTCCAAGAGTGCCTCTCCTATATTGAGCGTAACGGTCATAACTTCAACAGTCTGTATGACATTGTCTGGCTCTGCACAGGGAGCATCAAGGACGAAGCAAAAGAACTAGAACGGCACGCGGCACTCGCACGACGACTGCGTGAAGCAGGCTACGCACACGACATTTATTTATCCCAGGTGGTTCCTCCGAGCGTCAGGAACGACCGAGTACGACGGATAGAATATCTTACTCAACTTCGGGAAGCAGGCGTCACACGGTTTAATACTGGTGTCGAGATAGTCGGCACCGAGGTGCGACGAAAATACATCCGCGGCTTTAAAGGCACGTATGTCTTCAGCGACTATTTGCCTGTTTTCGCTGATGCGGTCGACGTTTTCGGTCCTTTCCGTGCCGGCAGTTGCCTCCTGACCGGAATAGAGCCATCCGATAGTACGATCGCGGGGTTGAAAGCTCTTGCCGAGCTTTCCGTCGTGCCCGCGCCAACTGTGTTCACTCCGTTCGTGACAAAGCAACTGGCTATCCCCTTCTGTTTCGATTTGGACGAACTGCTTGACGCTCACGCTCGTTTCCACGCCCTGATCAAGCGTCATAAGCTGCCGGTATTTTCGGGCGTGTTCAGCCTTGCCTGACCGATTTCCCATCCGACCTGGAATCGATGAGCTTCGCGTGAGCTGACCCACTCCAATCAGCCAAGGGCGAGGAAAGATGAAACACATAATGCCAGCCTGTTCAGGCTTGAGCGCGGCACTGGGGCAGCGTGGTTAGACGCAACCGCTTCGAACGATACGCCGCGAACTCCATCCACGATATTGGATGCCCGTTTGGCTGACGCGGTCAAGCAATTGACCTTCGAGATCGCGGGTCCAACGTGGCACCGCGCTTGGACTCAAGTCAGCCTACGGTCGCTTGAGGGATCGACCCGTTGATTCTTTTCGAAATCCGCAGAGCTGGCGTCGACGGCTCGCATCCGGCGCGACTGATCCGAGCGGTGCGGCGGCAGCCCAGCGTTCGCGCGCCAGGAGCGTAACTTGGGGCCTATTGTCGCAACGCGGCCGGTCGACTTCCGTCATTTGTGGAGCGCCAGACTATACGGGGTCGCAGCGGCAATCGCTTGGCCGCTGCCAGACTGCGTGTAACGCCCAGAGCGACCTCCAATCCCCGACACTCGGCCTTCTCTCGATAAAGTCACGCGCCAGCGGTGTGTGCAGAAATCCGCACCGCGCAGCCTGACGGACCGCGCTCGGGACGGGAAATTCTCGGCCTGGCCGATGATCATGGCGCTGCTTCGGCCAAACTCGATGCCGAAAAGAGGCCCGCGGAGACCGATGGGCCGCCGGATGATGGCAATCGAGGGAAGGGCGGTCGAGGTCTCGGAAGCCTGCGCAGGCCGAAATCATGATGCTGGATCGATGTGTGAACCCGCGTACCGGCCGTTTCCGTTGGCGCAGCCAGTGATGCAGGCCAAGCCGGTGGCTATTCGTCGCCTACGAGACCGTCGAACGCCTCAAGCAGCGCATCGACGATCGCCTGGCCGAGCGCCTGTGCCGTCTCACCTGTTTGGGCTTCGTTTCCGTTGCGCGCGGCGGTGGCGAGTTCCGAACCCTCATCCGTCAGGATCGCATTGGCCCGATCGATCGCCCATTGCGCAAAATCGTCCCGGCTGTCGATGATCCTGGTTTCCATCAATGCGCGCTCCCGCGTTTACGATTTGTTTGCCTAATTCGGGCTAGGGTTGAGACGCGCGATGGGTACTGCGTTCGCGCCATAACACTTCTCGATCCTTGCAGCGAGCCTGACTGAGCAAGCCCTTCCGCCTCGCCCGATCGAAGAGGTTCTTGCCGGATGAGGGCGCCCATTTTCTTGCGCCGCGTGGTGCCCGTTCATGAAGCCTTCGTGCTGGTTGGCGATTTCGCGCAGCGTGAGCTGCGGGGACAAATTATTTCCCAGCTACCAGCTACATGAGGCGATGCTCGGGAAGGCCGGCGGGCGCATGAAACGCCCGCGCCGAGTTCCTCGACGATCCTTTGGCAGCCGGCCACTCCCTGTGGTCGACGGGAAACGCGAGGTTGCGTGTTAGCGGCCATTTGCATCGTTTTGGGCCGGATTTCCAAGCATGGATGGGTACGGCGTCTCTTGAGGTTCCCCAGACGCTGCAGTCTACCAGCGCGGATCAGGCCATTCGGCGCTAGCCCACAACTCCAGCTCCCCTGTAGACAAGAGGTTCCTCTCCCCCGTTGGAGGCGGAACACTATCGTACATCGGATCGAAACTGGTCAGAAGCTGCAGAAAATTTCGCTTTCTTTCCGCCTTCGTCCATAAGCAGAAGATTGCGCCTCCTGGTCATTGAGCCGATCGGCGCCAACGGCCTTGCCCTGGCCGGTGACACCCCGGAAAAGAGGACGATGCGCAATCCAGGCGAGTTTCAGCCAGGTGGTCTCCAGCGCCACGACCGGGCAGGTGGCGTCGAATGAAGCCGCGGCCGACCTTGATCTCGCGCCAGCCCGGACGCTTATGGCCAAAGACCTTCGTATCCGCAATACGACGGTATCCGATGAATGGTCAAAACGTGGCGCAATCGGTTCACGATCGACTGAAAACCGTGACCGTTCCTCTGCGGTGCTCAGACCGCCACCGAATGCCTGGCCTTGCCGGTTTCGAAATATCTGTCGAACTTCGCCGCGATACTCCTGACAAAGGGCCGGCTTTCCACCGGCACGACGAAGCGGTCACCGTCAAGTTCAAGCAACCGCGCAGGATCGTGAAGGGCCGTGGAACTCGCTTTGACGAGAAGCCTTTGACCGGCTTCGCCAAAGCGCTCCACCAGGTCGATCGCGGAGAAGCCGAAGTCACACATCAGGCGCTCGATGATCCAGCCGCGAACGCGGTCGTCATCGGAAAACGCAATCCCACGGACCGCGGCCAACCCGCCGTTTGCGACCATGCGCCCATACTCGGTGGTCGAAGGCATGTTCTGTGCATAACCTTGCCGAAATTGGCTGATGGACGATGGGCCGAGGCCGATCAAGGTTTCGCAACGATCCTCGGTGTAGCCCTGAAAGTTCCGGTGCAAAGTCCCGGCGCGTGCCGCAAGCGCCAGGCCATCGCCCGGTTTGGCGAAATGGTCGAGCCCAATTACCTCGTAGCCCTGGTCCACGATCGCCTGCGCGGCAAGTTGCGATTGGGCAAACCGTTCCGCGGGACCGGGCAGCCATGCCTCGTCGATCATCGTCTGATGTTTCTTGAACCACGGTACGTGCGCATAGCCAAAAAGCGCGATCCGGTCCGGTTCCAGGGTCAGTGCCTGCGCAACCGTGGAGGAAACGCTCTCCCTGGTCTGGTGCGGCAGGCCGTAGAGCAGGTCGAGATTGACCGATTCGACGCCGCGCGAACGAACGCCGTCAACAACCGTCTTGGTCTGCAGGAAGCTCTGCTCGCGGTTGATCGCCTTTTGCACTTTCGGATCGAAATCCTGCACGCCGAGGCTCGCCCGCGTCATGCCGATTTCGGCAAGTGCATTGAGGCGCGCTTCGTCCATATCGTTCGGATCGATCTCGATGCTGATTTTCGTATTCGGAACAAAATCGAAGCTGTCCCGCAAGAACGCGCCTAGAGCCACCATATCCTCAGGCTTCAGCATTGTCGGCGAGCCGCCGCCGAAGTGGATTGCGCGGACGAAGACCTTCCCGCTGATAAGGGCGGCAACCGTCGCGATCTCCGCGCGTAGCGAGCGCAGATAAGCGGTCACCGGCTCATAGTGGCGCGTCTGCTTGGTATGGCACGCACAGAACCAGCAGAGTCTGTCACAATAGGGAATATGCAGGTAAAGCGATATCTCGTCACCGCCTTCGAGCGCCTCCAACCAAGCTTTCTGGACCGCCGCGTCGACGCCCGGATGGAAATGCGGCGGGGTCGGGTAACTGGTGTAGCGGGGAACGTTCTGGCCAAGTCTGGCAGCTAATTCCGGTCGCATGTCGTGGTCCACCATGTTTGAGTCGCCGGAACTCTGGACGCGTCTAACAGCCAAAGCCCTGATTTCGGTCAACCTCCAGCACGGACAAACTGCCGCAACGATTTTTCTACCGTCGATTGCTATCCTGCCGCCACTTGGGATCGGTAGAGCGATCGAATGACAGTACGGCAGGATATTCATAGTTCCGGCATTCCCGTTGTTTGCCTACCTTGCGAGGCACGGCACCGCGGCGTCTGCGGTGCGCTCGATCCAGACGATTTGGCGCGGCTCGCCAAGACTTCGTCGCGGCACAAGATCGAGCCGGGGGTCGAACTGATCGGCGACGCCGAGGCCGTCGACAGCTATTCAAACGTGCTTTCAGGCGTGGTGAAGCTGACGAAAAGCCTTTCGGACGGCCGCCAGCAAATCGTCGGCCTCCAGTTCGCACCGGATTTTCTGGGACGGCCGTTCAAGGTGAAAAGCGCGATCAATGCGGAAGCGGTAACCGCTGTCTCGCTGTGCACGTTTCCGAGGGCGGCCATCGAACGGATGATGAAGGAATCACCGGAACTTGAGCATCGCCTGCTCAAACAGACGCTGAACGAACTCGACGAGGCACGCGAATGGATGGTGACTCTGGGGCGCAAGACCTCACCGGAGAAGGTGGCGAGCTTTCTCCTCATGATCGCCCGGAATATCGATCCCAGTGTTGGCCCGGCGGCCAGGTCCGCCTGCTTCGATCTGCCACTGACGCGTGCAGACATCTCTGATTTCCTTGGACTTACAAACGAGACTGTGAGCCGCCAGCTGACCAGACTGAGAATGGACGGCGTGATCCGGATCGAGAACAATCGCCATGTCACGGTGGACAGTATCAGCCGGCTGGAGCAGCGCTGCGGCGGCCGACGCGCAACCGCCCTTTAATGAGACCTAAACGGCGGAGCCTGCGTCGCTTACTCCGACCCGCGGCAGGACATGTTCGCGTTCGAAAGCGGTGTGTCGCCGCAAGCCTTCGAAGAAGCCGCGCAGAATGAGACCGACGGCTTCCACATTCTCCACTGTCTCGCCATGGCCGATCGCTAGCAGAATTCGATCACCTCACCAGCAAAGCACTTGTCTTCGACGTGTTGGGCGCGCAACCGCCGGGTAGAAGCGAGGCTGGCGTCGCCGCCGACGACAGCGGCCTCGTAGGCGGAAAAGACAATCGTTTCTTTCATATTGATGAACGTTTGCGCGACAATGGCAGGATTGCGTTACGTGCCGAGGCACTTCAGGCGATCGACGCTCGGCAGCCCATCAGCGATATTTTCCTAAGCATTGCAGAGCTGCGGGTTTTCCCTGTGCGCGCGCTTCATCACATCGCACGCAATCGTCTCCACGCCGGGCGGCCCCGCGGACGCCGGACTTGTTCATGAGCGGGGCGGCCGTGCTGCGTTTCCTCGTTCAATCGCCACCTTCTGATCGCACCGAACTCGATGCTGCCCGAAGCAAAATCGTGCAGCTCTGACATGGATCAGGGCGAGCAGGCGGCGGCTGCGCAAATAATGCGCTGCGGATTTGGGTCCGCCGGAATTGGAGATCGGGACTTGCGATGAAATTCGGCACAGAGATCGTCCTTCTAAGCCTGTTTGCTTTTGCGGCCCTCGTGGCTGCCGGCTTCGGCGTAGATGAACCTTTTCGCCAGCATATGTTGGTTTTGTTCTTCACCGCGGCTGGCTTCACTGCGATCCTGTTGCGCAACACAGAGTTCAAGCCAGCAATTCCGATCGACCCCGCTGCTTATATGGATGGGCCGATACGCTATGGGGCCGTCGCAACGGTGATCTGGGGCGTCGTAGGCATGCTGGTTGGTGTGGTCATCGCGCTGCAGCTTGCCTATCCGGATCTCAACATTGAGCCCTGGTTTAATTTCGGTCGCTTGCGGCCGCTGCATACGTCGGGCGTCGTTTTTGCATTCGGCGGCAATGCACTGCTTTGCACGTCTCTGTATGTCGTGCAGCGCACCTGCCGCGCCCGGCTGTTTGGCGGCAATCTGGCGTGGTTCGTGTTCTGGGGCTATCAGCTCTTCATCGTCATGGCTGCGACAGGCTACCTGCTCGGCATCACCGAGAGTCGCGAGTACGCCGAACCCGAATGGTATGTGGACCTGTGGCTGACCATCGTCTGGGTCGCCTATCTTATCCTGTTCCTAGGCACCATCCTGAAGCGCAAGGAACCGCATATCTACGTCGCTAACTGGTTCTATCTGTCCTTCATCGTTACCATCGCGATGCTGCATGTGATCAACAATCTGTCGATGCCGGCCTCGTTCCTGGGTTCCAAGAGTTACTCCGCCTTTTCCGGCGTCCAGGACGCGCTGACGCAATGGTGGTACGGCCACAATGCCGTTGGCTTCTTCCTCACCGCCGGCTTTCTCGGCATGATGTATTATTTCGTGCCCAAGCAGGCGAACCGCCCAGTCTATTCCTACCGCCTTTCGATCATCCACTTCTGGGCGCTGATCTTCCTCTATATCTGGGCTGGTCCGCACCATCTCCACTACACCGCTCTGCCCGACTGGGCGCAGACGCTTGGCATGGTGTTTTCGATTATGCTCTGGATGCCCTCCTGGGGCGGCATGATCAACGGCGTGATGACGCTGTCCGGCGCCTGGGACAAGCTGCGCACCGATCCGATCATCCGCATGATGGTTATGGCCATCGCCTTCTACGGCATGTCGACCTTCGAAGGCCCGATGATGGCGATCAAGACGGTCAACTCGCTGTCGCACTATACCGATTGGACGATCGGGCACGTCCACTCCGGCGCGCTTGGCTGGGTCGGCATGATCTCGTTCGGCGCAATCTATTTCATGGTGCCGAAGCTGTGGAACCGCGAGCGGCTCTATTCGCTGAGGCTGGTCAACTGGCATTTCTGGCTGGCTACGCTCGGCATCGTCGTTTACGCGGCGGTGATGTGGGTCTCCGGCGTCATGCAAGGCCTGATGTGGCGCGAGTACGACGAGCAGGGCTTCCTGGTCTACTCCTTCGCCGAAACCGTTGCCGCCATGCATCCCTACTACATCATGCGTGCCATCGGCGGCGCGATGTATCTGTCCGGCGCCCTTATCATGGCCTGGAACATCGCCATGACTATCTTTGGCTACCAACGCGAGGAGGATCCGATGCCGGGCTCCATCCCCGCCCTCCAGCGTGCGCGATCAGGAGCCGGAAAATGGGCTTGATCGACAAACACGCCGTCATTGAGAAGAACGCCACGCTTCTTCTCGTGGGCTCCCTCCTTGTGGTGACGGTCGGCGGCATCGTCGAGATCGCGCCGCTCTTCTATCTCGACAATACGATCGAGAAGGTCGAAGGCATGCGGCCCTATTCGCCGCTCGAACTCGCCGGACGCAACATCTATGTGCGCGAGGGCTGCTACCTCTGCCACAGCCAGATGATCAGGCCGTTCCGCGACGAGGTCGAGCGCTATGGGCACTACAGCCTGGCGGCCGAGTCGATGTACGATCACCCGTTCCAGTGGGGATCAAAGCGCACTGGACCGGACCTTGCCCGGGTTGGCGACCGCTACTCGAACGAATGGCACGTACAGCATCTCAGCGCGCCGCGCTCGGTGGTGCCGGAATCGATCATGCCGAGCTACGCGTTCCTGAAGGATAGGCCGATTGAGGTGAAGGACTTCTCGACGCATCTGGTCGCCAACCGTCGGGTGGGGGTGCCCTACTCCGATGACATGATCGCCAACGCCAATGTCGATCTGATGGCGCAGGCGAATCCCAACATCGATACGTCCGGCCTTGAAGCGCGCTACCCCAAGGCCAAGCTCGGCGACTTCGACGGCAACCCGCAACAGGTCACCGAGATGGATGCTCTCGTCGCCTACCTTCAGATGCTTGGCACGCTGGTCGATTTCAAGACTTACGACGAAGCCGCCGGCTACCGCTGAGGAGAGCGACGATGGACTACAATTTGATGCGGGAATTCGCCGACAGCTGGGGCCTGCTCGCCATGGCGCTGTTCTTTGTCGGATGCGTTGCCTTCGCGCTTCGCCCTGGCGGCCGCGGGCAAGCTGACGAAGCCGCTCGAATTCCTCTCAAGGACGACTGATCATGAGCAGCGAGCACATCGACGAGGTCTCGGGCATCCCGACAACCGGCCATGAGTGGGATGGCATCCGGGAACTCAACAACCCACTTCCGCGCTGGTGGATCTGGACGTTCTACATAACGATCGTCTGGGCGATCGGCTACACCATCGCTTACCCGGCATGGCCAATGCTTACTTCCGCGACCAGAGGTGTGCTCCGCTATTCGAGCCGCAACCAGGTCAAGAATGAACTGGCGGCCGCCGAAGCCGCCAAGGCCAAATATGTCGCGGCGGTGGAATCGAAAACCGTCTCGGAGATTGCTGCCGACGACGCATTGCGCGAGTTCGCCGTCGCTGCCGGCGGTGCGGCTTTCAAGGTCAATTGCGTGCAGTGCCATGGCTCCGGTGCGCAAGGCTCCAAGGGGTTTCCTAACCTCAATGACGACGATTGGCTGTGGGGCGGCAGCGCCGAGCAGATCCAGCAGACGATCACGCACGGCATCCGCTTCGCATCAGACCCGGATACGCGCCTGTCGGAAATGCCGGCTTTTGGCGACATCATCACGGCGGACCAGATCAAACAGGTCAGCGCCTACGTTGCCAGCCTGTCCGGCTTGGTCCAGGACGCAAGCCTGATCGAGCCCGGTGCCAAGGTGTTCGCGGAAAATTGCGTCGCCTGTCATGGCGACACAGCGAAGGGCAACAGAGAGCTCGGCGCGCCCGACCTGACCGACGCCATCTGGCTCTATGGACCGGGCGAGACGGCTATTGCCGCGCAGGTCCGCGCGCCGAAGCACGGCGTCATGCCGGCCTGGATCGGTCGTCTTGGCGAGACCAAGGTCAAGGAGCTCGCGGTCTATGTCCATTCGCTTGGCGGCGGAGAATAGGAACGGAAGCCTATTCTCGGCCCTCCCCGCCAAGCGACGAGGCCCGGCGCACGCCGGGCCTCGACACCATTCCGGCGTCCGGCGAATGACTTGCATCAACGCGGTGCAGTTCACCATGCGGCAAAGCGTGCTCAACGTGGCCGCCAGCCAGAACCGATCGGTCGGGCTTCCGCCGGGAAATCGTCGCTGGTGACTGGAGCTTCTCGTGGTTGATAACACGCAAATAGAACGGCTCGAAGCCGAATCGGTCAACTCCGCCAAGGCCCGTCAGCCGCTTTATACCCCGCGCAAGAAGATCTTCCCCAAGCGCGCCTCCGGCAGCTTTCGCCGATTCAAATGGCTGGTGATGGCAATCACGCTCGGCATTTACTACCTGACGCCTTGGCTGCGCTGGGATCGAGGGCCGTTCGCGCCTGATCAGGCCGTGCTGCTCGATCTTGCCAACCGACGCTTCTATTTCTTCTTCATCGAGATCTGGCCGCAGGAATTCTACTATGTGGCCGGCCTTCTGGTCATGGCCGGCGTCGGTCTTTTCCTGGTCACCTCCACGGTTGGCCGTGCCTGGTGCGGATATACATGCCCGCAGACCGTATGGGTCGATCTATTTCTGGTCGTCGAGCGGGCCATCGAGGGCGACCGCAACGCGCGTATGAAGCTCGATGCCGGGCCCTGGACCGCTCGCAAGCTCGTGCTGCGGGTATCGAAGCACGCCATGTGGTTGGTCATAGGTGCGGCGACCGGTGGTGCCTGGATCTTCTATTTCGCCGATGCGCCGACGCTGGTTGGCGAGCTTTTCACCGGCACTGCGGCACCCGTCGCCTACATCACCGTCGCCGTGCTGACAGCGACGACCTATACGTTCGGCGGGCTGATGCGCGAGCAGGTCTGCACCTATATGTGCCCGTGGCCGCGCATCCAGGCGGCCATGCTTGACGAGACTTCGCTCACGGTGACCTACAATGACTGGCGCGGCGAACCTCGTTCGCGTCACGCCAAGAAGGTCCAGGCCGCCGGCCGGCCGGTGGGAGATTGCGTCGACTGCAATGCCTGTGTCGCGGTCTGCCCGATGGGCATCGATATTCGCGACAGCCAGCAGCTCGAATGCATCACCTGCGCACTTTGCATTGACGCCTGCAACGGCGTCATGGACAAGCTCGGCAAGGAGCGCGGGCTGATCTCCTATGCGACGCTATCCGATTACAATGCCAACATGGCGGTGGCCACCGCCGGCGGCTCCTGCGCGGCTAGCCCCTCCCTGGTCAGGACGGCTGACGGCAAGTTCTCCGACAGATTGGCCCATTTCCATGTC
This sequence comes from Mesorhizobium shangrilense, assembly GCF_040537815.1. Taxonomy (NCBI): domain Bacteria; kingdom Pseudomonadati; phylum Pseudomonadota; class Alphaproteobacteria; order Hyphomicrobiales; family Phyllobacteriaceae; genus Mesorhizobium; species Mesorhizobium shangrilense. Next base: position 313,215 of record NZ_JBEWSZ010000003.1, on the reverse strand, counting down.
AGCAAGATCTTCCGGCCGCGAACCTTCATCTACATGGGCGCGTGGACGGCGGTCGGGCTCGCGCTGCTCTATTCGCTGCTGACGCGCGACCGGCTCGAAGTCAACGTGCTGCATGACCGCAATCCGCAATTCGTCACGCTGTCCGACGGTTCGATCCGCAACGGCTACACAGTCAAGCTACTCAACATGATCCCCGAGCCAAGGACGATCGTCGTCACGATGCAAGGTTTGCAAGGGGCCGAAATGAGCGTGGTCGGCGCCGAAATCCCGGCAGGCCGTTCTTTCGCCATTCCGGTCGAGCCCGACCGGCTGAAGATGCTGAAAGTCTTCGTGCGCCAGCCGGCGGAACAGATCCACGGCACAGCGCAAACCTTCACGTTCCGTGTCGAGGACAAGGCGAGTTTCGAGTCGGACGAGTACATCGCCACCTTCAACGCACCGGAGACCGCCAGATGAAAGCTAGAACCCAAAAATCCCGCGAATTCACCGGCAGGCACATGCTGGCCATCATCCTTGCCTTTTTCGGGGTGGTCATCGCGGTCAATCTGACCATGGCGACACTCGCCAACACAAGCTGGACCGGCCTTGTCGTCGAAAACACATATGTGGCCAGCCAGCAATTCAACCGAAAGGCAAAGGAAGGGCGCGCGCAGGCTGCACTCGGCTGGACGGGCAAATTGACGATAGAAAGGGGTGAAGTCCGCTACAGCCTCAGCGATGCCGCCAGCAAGCCGGTTTCCTTGCATGCCGTCAAGGTGCTGTTTCGTCATCCCGCCTATGAGGCCGAGGACAAGTCCGTCATCTTAACTCTCGCGGCGGGCCAATTTGCTGCGCAGCACACCCCAAGAGATGGCGTCTGGATCGTCGAAGTCGACGCCGATGCCGGCCTTACGCAACCCTATCGCGACGTCCGTCGGATCATGATTTCCAAAGGAGCGCTGCAATGAGCTGCTGTGCGCCGGGCGCCGAAATGGCGCTGGCTCTGGACAAGGTCGCATCCGTCCATCCGTCGAATCAGGAAATCAAATTGGTCAGCCGCTCGCTTGGCGACAACACTCGCCAGATCAATCTTTCAGTACCGACTGTTCGTTGCGCGGCCTGTATCCAGACGATCGAGACGGTGTTGGGAAAGCTCGACAATGTCGAGGGCGCACGTGTCAACCTGTCGACCAAACGCGTTGCGATCCAGTGGCGTGGCGACGAGGTTCCGCCGTTCGTCGCCGCGCTTGGGCGGCTCGGCTACCAGGCGCACCTGTTCGCTGCCGAGATCGATGAAAAGGACAGGACGCTTTCAGAGCTGATCCGCGCCGTCGCGGTTGCCGGCTTTGCGGCCGGCAACATCATGCTGCTTTCGGTGTCGGTCTGGTCAGGCGCCGAAGGCGCGACCCGCGACCTGTTCCATTGGGTCTCGGCGCTGATCGCCGTCCCCGCGCTTGCCTGCGCCGGCGGCATCTTCTTCCGTTCGGCCTGGAATGCGCTGCGTCACGGCCGCATGAACATGGACGTGCCGATCGCCGTCGGCGTCTCGCTCGCCTACGGCATGAGCCTCTACGAGACCATCAACCATGGCGACCACGCCTATTTCGACGCGTCGGTATCCTTGCTGTTCTTCCTGTTGATCGGCCGCACACTGGATCATGTGATGCGGGAGCGTGCCCGGGCCGCGGTGAAAGGCCTGTCACAGCTGGCCGCGCGTGGCGCCATGGTGCTGCGCGCGGATGGTTCGCGCGATTACCTGCCGGTTGACGAGATCGAACCGGGCATGCATCTGCTGATCGCGGCCGGCGAAAGGATTCCTGTCGACGGCAAGATCATACAAGGCTCTTCGGATCTCGACTGTTCCCTGGCTTCCGGAGAGAGCACACCCAGAACCGTGGCGCCAGGCGAGCCCGTGCAGGCCGGCGTGCTCAACCTTACCGGTCCGCTGACGGTCCAGGCGACAGCGGCCGCGAAAGATTCGTTCCTGGCCGAAATGGTTCGCCTGATGGAGGCCGCCGAGGGCGGCCGGGCGCATTATCGCCGGATCGCCGACCGGGTTTCGGCGCTCTATGCTCCTGTGGTTCATCTGACCGCCTTCGTGACGTTCCTTGGCTGGATGGCCGCAACCGGCGACTGGCACAGGGCAATAACGATCGCCATCGCCGTTCTCATCATCACATGCCCATGTGCGCTCGGCCTCGCCGTGCCGATCGTGCAGGTGGTCGCCGCGCGCCGGCTGTTCGAAAATGGCATCATGGTCAAGGATGGTTCCGCCATGGAGCGCCTGGCGGCAATCGATACGGCGATATTCGACAAGACCGGAACGGTTACGCTCGGACAGCCCCGGCTGGTCAACGCGTCATCTATCGATCCGGCGATGCTGGCAATAGCAGCCGATATGGCCGCGCACTCCCGCCACCCGTTCTCAAGAGCCATAGCCGGCTTGGCGGGCTTTGCCGGTCAGCCGAAACTCGAATCCGTCAGCGAGCACCCGGGCTTCGGGATCGAAGCCACAGCCGCGGGCAGCACTTGGCGACTGGGCCGGCGCGGATGGGCTGGATGCAAGGCTCGAACCGGTGGCGAAAGCAAATTTGGCGGGACGGTTCTGACGAAAGACGGGATCATTGTCGCGTCCTTCGTTTTCGAGGATGCGCTGCGTGCCGATGCCAGGGCGGCCATTGTGCAGTTGAACGATGCCCGGGTGTCCGTGGAGATGCTGTCCGGCGATACCGCGGGCGCCTGTGGCGAAGTCGCGGCAACGTTGGGTATCGACGACTTCGTTCCGGCGCTGCTTCCTTCGGACAAAGTCGAGTGCATCGAAACGCTGGCGAGAGCCGGCCACAAGGTTCTAATGGTTGGCGACGGGCTCAACGATACGCCTGCGCTGGGCGCAGCGCACGTCTCGATCGCTCCGGCCACCGCCGCCGACATTGGCCGCAACGCCGCGGACTTCGTCTTCCTGCGCGAAAGCCTTTTGGCCGTACCCCTTGCCCTGGACGTCTCACGGAAGGCCGGACGGCTGATCCGCCAGAACATCGCGATCGCGATCGTCTACAACGCTGTCGCCGTGCCGATCGCCATTCTGGGGCAGGTCACGCCGCTGATCGCGGCGATTGCCATGTCTGCTTCGTCGCTGCTTGTCATCGGAAATGCGTTGCGCCTGCAGGGTTTTGTGCTCGCCGAGGTGACGAGGGCTCCCTCGGCAACGCGTTCGGGCATTCGCGCATCGGTGCAGCCGTCATGACGACGCTCGTCTACCTCATACCAGCAGCTCTGTTCCTTGGCGCGCTGGGGCTGTCCGGCTTTCTGTGGGCCTTGAGGAGTGGTCAATATGAGGATCTTCACGGGGCCGCCGAGCGCATCCTCATCGACCTGGACGACAAGCCGGAATCTGACCCAGATCGCTGTGCCGACGACCGTGCGGATGCCGGTCGTCAGCCGAGTCGGCTTGCTCGGGAACAACCTACAGAGGCTCCACAGCTGGCTTAGCTAAGCCGCGCTTGACGTAGATTTGTGAAAAGCCCCTGTCGCTCGAAGGACTGCGTCGCTCGGATTTGTCGTGTCTGGCTGATCCAGATCAAGGTTATCTCCTCATCGGCGTGGTTTCGTCGACTAGCCTTTCAAAGGAGAACGCATGTCTAACGGACAGTTTAGTCGTCACTACCAGCGTCTTGGCGGGTTTTGGATTTTTTCATGGTAGTGGTCGGCTCCTTCAATGGATCGCGCCGCCGAACACCTCGGCGACCGGTCTGGATCAAGACCAACACGAAGAATGGCCAAAGCCAAAAGTCAGCCGAGGCGTTGGGGCGCGACGCGGCGGCCAGATTGTTCTCGGGACCGCAAACGCCGAACGCGATCTTCTGCGGCAACGATCAGATCACCGGCGGCGCGTGCAACACGCTGCGCGAGATTGGCCTGGCAATACCTGCCGACGTCGCCATCGTCGGATTTGACAACTGGGATGTGATGGTGCTTGCGGCGCGACCGCAGCTGACCAGCATCGATGTGAACCTGAGCGCGCTCGGACACGAGGCTGGTGACAGCGTGCTGGAGACAATCGCCGAAGGGAAGCTGAGCGGCGTCAGGCGTCGGCTGTGTTCACTGGTCGTGCGGGCATCGTCGAAGCCGTGAGCACGCCAATGCGCTTCATTGCAGGAACGGATGCGTTCCAATGAACGAGTTCAAGCCGGTTCGGGTCGTTGATGTCGCGCTGGAGGGGCAATTCTGGCGCGAGCGGCTGGAGATGGTGCTGACACGGACCATCCCCACCCAGCACGTCCAGCTTGGCAAGCACGGTATCTTGCAGTCCCTGCTTCACCGGTCAGGAACCGGCGGCGTGAGAATCTCGCTTGCCGGCTGGCTATCTGCCTGGTTGGGCGGACCCAAAGACTGGTGCGATCAGCTGCGTCCGTGCCTGATAAGACTGCATCCGTCGTTGCCCATTTATGCGGACGTTCATGCGCAGTGGCTTGAAGCGATGCGGCGGGCACTGGAACCCAGCGCAATCGGTCCACGGTTTGCAGCTCGACTCCACCTGCATCTCACGCAGATAACCGACGCGATGGCGGCACGCTGATGGCCGGCTCCGACGACAGTTTCGACATCGTTATCGTCGGAGGCGGGCCGGTCGGACTTTCCTTCGCCGCGTCGCTGGGGCAGAGCGAACTGAAGGTGGCAGTTGTTGAACAGCAGCCCCTTGAAAGGTTGGCGGATCCGGCTTTCGACGGTCGCGAGATCGCGCTGACCCACGCCTCGATCAGAATCCTTCGCGAGCTCGGCGCCTGGGATGCCATCCCCGCTTCGCACAAATCACCACTGCAAGGCGCGCGTGTGCTCAACGGATCGAGCCCTTTCGCTCTGTGCTTCGATTCTCCCAGAGGATCTGGGGAACCACTCGGATTTCTGGTCCCAAATTGTCGCATCCGCGATGTCCTGTTCAAGATCATCCGCTTGCAGGATCATGCTCAGCTGATATGCGGCCACTCGGTCGTCGATGCAGCAACCAGCCATAAAGGAGCAGTCATAACGCTCTCTGATGGCAGGCGGTTGACCGCTCGGCTTCTCGTTGCGGCGGATTCGCGTTTGTCGGCAACGCGCGACCTGCTCGGCATCGGCGCCGATATCAATCGGCTCGGCAAGGCGATGCTGATTTGCCGGGTGAGGCACGAGCGCGCCCATCACCAGATCGCAGTCGAATGGTTCGATCACCGTCAGACGATAGCGATGTTGCCGCTCATGGAAGGCGTGTCGTCGCTGCTTCTCACTTTGCACTTAAACGAGGCCGATAGATTGCTTGCTTTGGACGACGATTTGTTCCTGAGGGAATTGACGAACCGGTGTCGAGGGCGCCTCGGAGAAATGACCTTGGCAAGCAACCGCCATAGCTATCCGCTGGTCACGACGTGGGCGCACAAGTTCTGGGCACCGAGCGCCGCACTCATCGGCGACGCTGCCATTGGTATGCACCCGGTGACTGCGCATGGCTTTAACATCAGCCTCAGTGGCCAGAAGCAACTCGCCCATAGAATCCTGACGGCATATCGCGACCGGCGCGACATTGCCGATCCCGACATGCTCCACGGATACGAAAGCTGCCTGCGCCGGTCGGCTGCACCGCTCTATAATGCTACGAATTTACTTGTCGGACTCTACTCAGGAGAGCACTTGGCGGCACGGCTTGCAAGACATGCGGGGCTTCGCTTTGTTCAATATCTTCCCTTTGTCCGCCATGGCATTTCGGCCATGCTTAGGCGATGAAATCACAGACAGTCTCGACTCCTGCCGTTAGCAACGCTGCGTCCATGTGTCGTTGGCGATGCTCGGAATGATGCGGATCAAGGCGTGGCGCGGGCAAGACCTCAATGATCAGCCGGCAATGTTGAGAGGAGGCATACGAGCCACCGCACCAGGCCAGAATCCGTCAGGATCAGCTTGCTGATCTGAGGGCCGGTCCCTTCGTGTCAATGCCGATCAGCACTATGCTATCAGGCCTTATTTTGACGGTGCAGGCCCTTTCCGGCGGCGGCTTTGGCGCCGCAATCTGGTTCCTGGTCGTCAATGCGATAAATGTCGGCCGCCTTGCACTCGCCCGCTACCAGCTAAAGCAAACGGGACGCCAGGACGATCTGACAGGGATTTCGCCGCGGCTTCGCTGGTTTGGCATCCTTGCTCTTCTGGCAGGGTTTGCCTTGTCCTTCCTTGCCGTCCTTACGGTTGGATACACGAAACCGCACGCACCTCTGCATCTGATTATTCTGGCAGGCATCTCAGCTGGTGCTGTTACATACGGCAGTTGATATGCCGCGGCAGCGACCAACTTCATCACACCCCCACTCCTCATCACAGCGGGGTGCTTGCTGGCGAAAGGCAACTTTGAAGGGTACGTTCTTGCTTTCGCCGTTCTGCTCTTCCTGGGCGGCCTGGTTCGAGCTTCGTTTGTTGGACAAGCGCGCTTCCGCGCAGCGAGCCGCCTGAGGCATGAAGCCGAGCGGCTTGCGGCCGAAATGGAGGCCAGTTCCGGGCGGGACCACCTGACGGCCCTTCTCAACAGGTGTGGCCTCGAACACGCTATCGCTCGGTTCGAGACCGCAGACGGCCCCTTCGTTGCAATGCTGATCGATCTGGACGGGTTCAAATCCGTCAACGATACCTACGGTCACAGGACCGGTGATGAACTGCTTGTCAGGATCGCCCGCCGGATAGAGGAGGAAGCACCGGAAGGCTCAACGCTCGCCCGCATCGGCGGCGATGAATTCGTGCTGTTTTTTCCCTCACCGGGGGATTCGCTTTCTGCCAGTGATCTCGCCTGGCCGCAGCGCCGCCATGTCGCCTTGGTGGCGCGATTTATCGTGCGGGATGAAGGCGGGACGTGCGTAAGGGAGCGCTAGCATTGTCGCAATATGAAGACCCCAGCCGGAGCAACCAGATATGCATGTTTTGGATTGTCGTGACCGTCATGGCAGTGCTATTCGCGAGCTGGTGGGTAGCTTAAAAGACGCGCGACGTTCGACAAATGCATCCCAAATAAAGTTTGCATCCCCGCCAAGCCTTCCGGCATGCTGCAGAAGCTAGGTCCTGCCGGATTGAATCGGTCTTCGCCTTTATATGGCGAACACAGGATTTCGTGCGAGCTTGATGGTGTTGGGCGCGACCCCATCTCCACTGCCTGTGCCCGGCCGTCTGGCTCGGTGAGCGCAGCAAATACTGAGGTCGCTAAGCGCTCCAGCTGACCAGAAACGATCCATGCGGCGATTTTGAGCGATGCGGACGGAGAATGTGTCCTTCGCAGTCATGTTTTATAGACAACTTGCGGCGGTTTGGCTGTCAATGCTCGTCGAGGTGTGGCCGATCGATCGCGCTCGCAGCCTGTTATTCTTCTTCGCCGCTGACATTGAATAATCCCGGTGGTTGGTCCGCCTCCGCCCCGAACAATTTGAGCGCGATGCGTTTAGCGAACGCTGGTGCCCAGATATGTGACGGTCAGGCTTCAATGACGGGGAATGTGAAGGATTGACTGATAGGGCTTGCGGGCGGAGCTCGTCGGCCGCTCAATCGAAAGCGTCATTTGAGGAGGGCACTCTCCCGCATGCAACTGGAAGACACGCTCGTCCAGTTCCTTGTCTACTTCCGTGAGACGATGGTTGAGGCGAAGGTAGTCCGTCCAGGTCGGCGTGCGGAACGTTTCTGTCCATTGCATAGGCTTCTGAAGGTTGCGCTGAAGCGTCCAGTTCCGAGCCCCGACGCGGCTGTGGACGTGCCGGCGCTCGCGCATAAGGTCGAGGAAGGCCTCGAGATTTCTCTCGGGTATCAGATATTCGACCTTGACCGAGATCGGGCCGCTTCTTGGCTTCAAATTGAGAGCGACTGCCGGGGCGTTGAATTCCTCCAAAGGATCCGGCTCAGATTCTCGACGTTCTCGGAGAGGAAACAGCACGCCGGCTGCAGCGACGAGCAGCAGCGCTCCAGCGGAGCCCTCCAGCGCCAAGGTCAGGGAATGGTTCTGCGTCACCGTGCCCCACAACCAGCTGCCGGCCGCGATGCCGCCATCTATCAAAGCATAGTAGATCGAGATGGTGCGGCCCACGACCCAGCGCGGGCTCGCCAGCTGCACGCTTATGCCAACCCCGGACCAGGCGGTGACCCAACCCGCGCCGCCCAAGGCAAGCGCGATTGCCGCCACCGTAATCGAAGAGGTCAGTGCCAGGGACAGGGAGCATGCCGCGCAAGCGACGCAGGAGAGCCTCATCAGTCGTTCTTGCGACAAGCTCCGTCTGAATGTGCTGTTGGAGATGCCGGCGAAGACGGCGCCAGTTCCAAAGCCGGCCATGAGCGTGCCATAGGCGAGCGGCCCTCCTCCCAAATGATCGCGGACAACCAGCGGCAGCAGCGCGAGTATGGCGATGCTCGCCAGGCCAAAGAGGGTTCCGCGGGCGATCGCTGCCTTTATTTCCGATGACATCGCCGTGAAGCGCAGCCCATCATAGATTGCCGTTCTCATCGACTCGCGCGGGAGAGGCGAAGAGCGAACCTTCCACTTGCAGCGCCATATGGTGACTAGCGGTACCAGATAGGCGAGGGTGGTCACGGTAAAAGCGGTGAGAAGGCCAAAAGAGGCAACCACGATGCCGCCGAGTGCCGGGCCCACGGTCCGGACAGTGTTGAAGCCGACGGAGAGCAGGGTAACGGCTGCGGGGACATCGCGCCGATCCACCATATCGCCAACCGAAGCTTGCCAAGCGGGATCGTTGAGAGCGCCTCCAGATGCGATCAAAAAGCTGAAGCCGAGGATCATCCACGGACTGACAAAGCCCAGCGCCACAACAGCGGTCAGCATCGCAGAGGCTATCACCATAAGGCAGCGGCCGGCGAACATGACCCGGCGACGGCTGAAATTATCAGCGAGAACCCCGGCGAACACAGACAAAATGAAAGCGGGCAGGTTCGACGAGGCCTGGACCAGCGCAACCATCAGATCGGAAGACGAAATCGTTGCCATCAGCCAGCTGATGGCAACAGTCTGCATCAACCAACCGAGGCTCGAGACCTGCGTGGCGAGCCAGATCGAACGAAAGGTCGGCTGCATGAGTGGCGCAAAGGTCGTTGGTGCAGCCAAATCTTCATTTGATCCAGCCACCCTACTCATTTTGCGAGCCTTTGCTTTCCGTTATTGGCAGCGGTGTCTCGCATGTAATCTCGACTGGATCATGGCGGCTGATAGAGACTGGATCGTGGCGGCTGATAGAATTGAGAGATCATTGCCGATCGGGAATTTTTAACGGGTCGACGCGCCATTGAGCGGGACATCGACGGTTTTGCTGACCAATGCCTGGACGACGCCAGCAGAAAGCCGGCTGATCGCAGAGGCACTGAGGAATGGAGCGGACCCATGCGTGCCAGATTATCCGGGAGTCTAGGGCGCGATGAATCCTCGAGCGACCTTATTTGTTTCTATGTCTTTGGCCAAAAAAGAGAGTACATTCTTTACATCGGTGACAAGGTCGGCTGAGAGCGATTGTCGCGCTTCCGCGCTAAAACAGGGAGGGAGCGATGACCAATTCCGAAAAATCCGCATGCGGCATAGCCTACCCTGACGATCTCGCGTTGCTGAAGCGGATCTATGATCGGATCTGCCAAGAAAGAGGTATCCGCGCAGACACTGCTGAAGCGTAGCAGTTGGCCATGCGAGCAATGGACCTATTTGGTATGGGCGTTTTCGAAGAAGATGCTCTTTACAAGAACCTGGCATAGGCAGCTAATCATTTTGGACCCAAAGAGGGGGTGGTCGGAAACCTGGGAGGAAATGATCGATGGACTACGAACTTGGTATTCGCAATCAAGATGACGATCAGCCTTACGAGCTCACCTCCTTCGCCAAAAAGCATGGCCTGACTCTCCCGATTGCGGATGCAGTACTGTTCGCAAGAGGGCCGTCTCGAACGGCGTGTGACACCGCTGCTTTGGCTTTCCTCTGCGCCGTCGCCACCTATGCCAGGAAACAATCGGCGCGCTAGTTTTCGCCGAGAAAACCCCAGTAGCGAAGCGTGGCGCAAGTCCGGTTCGCCTGGCAGGTGTCTGATACGGCCGATCAGGTCGCCTTCACCCATTGTGGCCGGCCCTTCATGCCACCTTCGGTGCTAGGCTGGGGGGCTTTCCATACGTGCTTCCAAAGCCAATCCGGCATCTCCCGGCGCTGCCGACATAGCGGTCGGTTTCGGCGCTCCGACATAAACGCAAAAGCCGGCTGAACTCACATTGGACGCCAAGCAGATCGTATCAACGATCGTGAAGCTCATCTCGCCAGCCGGCGGGATGCATTAGGTTCAGCCAAAGAAGCAAAGATGGAATCTAACCAGAGTTTTGCGGCCGAGAGCTGCTGCACAGGGTTCATCTCGCCTTCGACCACGTCATCCAAGGTGCATAGTTGTGGGAGCCCGGATTCTCGCTTGTCGTTTGACGCACCATGCTTCATCAAAGGGAACTTTGCTGAGCGATGCCTTTTCGCGAGATGCGACGATGTTTCTTTCGTTGAAAACTCACCGACCAGCGGCGTTCAATGCGCTGAGTGTGGGGAGAGTGAGGACGCTTGCAGATCTTTGACAGGATGGATTCGCTAATAGACGCAGACGATTGCCGGGCCGCGATCGAAGAGGCGCGCACCTTGCTGCATCAGCTTGAAGAAAGGTCTGACGCGCTCAGACATGCGATCGATGACTTTCTGCTCGATCTGATGACGCTGGCTTTCATTGTTGAATGTTACGGACGCGGCTTTGAGCTTTTGGCGCGAACGCTTGCCCGTAGAAGACTGGCAAAGGTCAGGCTTTTGTCGGGAGGGGTCGACTCCGCTATGGGGAATGACATCTAAAGGCCTATGGCTGAAGCGGCGGTCGCCCCGCGTTCCGCATAGTGACGAAGGTAACGGTACCGCTCTTCGGCAACGGCGCGTCATCATGGTAGCGTTTGGGCGTGCCTTCTGATGCCTCGGTCTCGCTCACGCCTATCCGAATATGGCCGATGCTGGAGAGTCCTCGAAGCCGGCATGAGGGCTATAGGCCCCGTAGTTGGGGTACCGAGCGTAGGCCGTTCGACGTGTGTACGGCGAAAATGCGCTTCGCAGCCACGATGCCTTCGCATTGTTGAAATTCGACCAACGTGCTGAGTCCCTTGGCCGATCACAAATCTTCGGCGTCGCGGTATCCGAAAAATTCTCCACCTCACGTCCACAACCAGTCTATTCGGTTCACCTATTCGGTTTCGGGCGAAGAGGCTTCAATCGCCAGCACATCCAGCCCCTCAATCTCCTGCATCACTTTTCCGGCGATACCCTGCAAGTCACCATACATGCCGAGTTCATGCCGACGGTCGACTCGACTACGCCTTGTATTCGAGCCTCCTGCTTAGCCCACAGGCGTGTCGTGGCCTTGCGTTCCTTGGCAAGGTCCTACTGCATGTCGGAGAATTTCTCCACGATCGCCTCGACGCGGCGGCGGAACCGCGGACCGGTCAGATAGCCGTAAACCTGCTCCATTTGGTAGCCTGGCCGTCCTGGGCCAGGCGGGAGTTCGCCAGCTCGATCATGGATTGTCGAAGCATAATGGCGATCGGGATCGCACATTTGGGATGGACGACATAGACTCCGCCACAAGATCGAAGGTTTCCACGCAGGAAGGCAACGCTTCCGAGACCATCAGCGCCCTGCCGGCGATCTGTTCTTCTTTTCCGCAACCTTCATTTTGAGGCCGTCTTCGGCTTCGGAGCTCGCCTTCACGTGAACGGCGTCCAATCCTTCCCTTCCTTTCGATGGTCAGCGCCATCTCCCGCTTTTCATCGTCAAGCGTACGCTGCTTTTTCAGGAATTCCGCCTGTTGCTGCTGGGCTTCGGTGAGCTTCTCGCGCGCCTTCAACATCGCCTCCAGCTCGGCAAGCTTGTTATCCTTGTCCTCCAGCTCTACCGAAAGCAGCAGTTTTGCCTTGCGGGCTTCCTCGACCGCGATTTCGGCACGCTCAAGCTTGATTTGCTCGGCCACCTGGTTGCCGATGTCGTCGCGAAGCCGAATGAAATTCGGATCGGAGCGATCGCGAGACACTGCGTCGGTCACGGGCAGAATCGTGGCTATCCGCCCAGGATGGGGATGCATTATGACGATCCGATCTCCGAGATAGACTGCTTCATCGACGTCGTGCGTGACGAGCACGGCGGTTGTGCCGTCGTGCCGGACGATCCGCTGAAGCTCGTCCTGCAAGCGCAGCCGGGTCAGCTCGTCGAGGGCTCCCAGCAGCTCGTCGAGTAGCAGAAAGCGCGGCTTCGTCACGAGCGCGCGGGCGATCGCCGCACGCTGCGCCATGCCGCCCGACAATTGGGCGGGATAGGCTTTGGCGAATTGATCGAGGCCGACGAGATGCAGATGGTCGCGAACGAGTTTGCCCCGTTCGGCAGCGCTCAGCGCGCACAAGGATGTGGGCTTCCTGACCCTGCTGCTTCAAGACGACAAGAAGGGGCTACAGGTCGACTATGATGGCGGCTGGGTCAACATGGACCCGCTCCCCGGAACGCTGGTCGTCAACATTGGCGAACTGCTCGAACTGGCCTCGAATGGCTATCTGCGCGCCACCGTTCATCGTGTCGTGACACCGCCTGCCGGCGTCGAGCGGATTTCCGTTCCTTTCTTCTTCAGCGCGCGGCCGGATACGACCATACCGCTTCTCAGTCTGCCGGAGGAACTCGCGGCCGAGGCACGCGGACCGGCAAGCGATCCGGACAACCCCGTTGCCGCGATGTCGGCACCAATGTCCTGAAAAGTCGTCTGCGTTCACATCCGGACGTGGCACGCCGCCACTATGCCGATCTTCTCGAAACCGGAGCCGCGCGCTCGTGAGGCCTGCGGGCGATGCGGAGCACGAATTTTTGCCATTTCGCGCTTTCTTTGGAACGTTTTTCGTCGCCAAAGCCCTGAAATAAGCTCAAACAGGTAAAATCGTTCAGCGGTTTCCTCCCATTCGGCTGAACGGTGTTCCCCTCTGAAGGTTTTAACCTTCTTTTGGCCGGGCCGCATTCGAGCCCGGCGGGCGGCCCCTTGCTCAGCGGCGCTGGAAGGCGTTTTCCTAGGGTTCAATCATTCGGAAACAAGACGGCTCGCATTCGCCGCCGATGTGCATTTTGGAAGCAATCTGCTTTCCGGATGGGCAAAAAATTGGATTGCCGTTTCTTAGTCTACAAAAATTATAGAGTTAACTTCGAGGCAGTCGAACAGAGCGGGGGACGTTCCGCGATCGGCTGACAACGATGAACCTAAGGAGTTGACTGACATGACGATTGCAATGCGGCCTGGCGCCGGTTGGAGGACGGCACTGGCGACGACGCTGGTGGTGGCGGCAGGATTGTTCTCGACCGCGACCCAGGCCGGCCCGACGCTCGACAAGATCAAGCAGCGCGGCTCCATCAAGGTCGGCGTCGGCACGACCCAAGGCTTCTTCTCGCCGGACAGCAACGGTCGCTGGCAGGGTTTCTTCGTCGACTACGGTCGCGCCCTGTCGATCACCGTCTTCGGCGATCCGGACAAGGTGGAGTTCACCAATTCCTCACCGCAGCAGCGGCTGCCCGCGCTCCAGGCCGGTGAATTCGACGTGCTGCTGTCGGGCGTCACCGTGACGATCACGCGCGCCTTCCAGCTGGGCTTCCATTTCGGGCCGACGGTTTTCTATGACGGGCAGGGTATTCTGGTGCGCAAGGATCTCGGGGTGACCAAGGCGGCCGACCTCGACGGCGCCACGATCGGCGTTCAAAGCGGCACCACCGGCGAATTGAACATCGCCGACTTCTTCCGCAAGACCGGCAAGAAATTCACGCCCGTAACGATCGAGGACACCGGCGAATTCACCAACGCGCTGGAAACGTCGCGCGTCGATGCCATCACGCAGGATTCGTCCGATCTCGTCGGCAAGCGCACCCAGCTGAAGAAGCCCGACGACTACATCATCCTGCCCGAGCGGCTGTCGAAGGAACCGCTCGCACCGGCGATCGCCGGCGGCGACGACCGCTGGCTGGAAATCGTCAACTGGACGGTCAACGCAACCATCCAGGCCGAGGAATGGGGCATCACCAGCAAGAATGTCGACGAGTTCCTCAAGTCGCCAGACCCGGCCATCCAGCGCTTTCTCGGCGTCGACCCGTCGCTTGGCCAGGCCATCGGCCTCGATCCGAAATTCGCCTACAACATCATCAAGACGGTCGGCAATTACGGCGAGATCTACGACCGCAACCTGAAGCCGCTCGGCTGGGAGCGCGGCTATAACAATTTGTGGACCAATGGCGGTCTGCTCTATTCGCCGCCGTTCCGCTGAGAACCGATGTCCTCGACGGTTGAAGCCATGCCGGGTCCAGACGGACCCGGCACAATCGGCAAGATCGCCCAGTGGTGGGGCAGCTGGCCGCTGACGCAGGTCGCCGCGATCGCGGCGGTCATCGCGCTGTTCTGGCTGCTCGGCCACAACACGGCCGAGACGATGACGCGCATCGGCATCACGCCGGGCTTCGACTTCCTCGGCCGTCCCGCGAATTTCGAGATCGGCGAGGCGCCGATCGCCTTCAAGGCGGGCGATCCCTATGCGCTTGCCATTCTCGCCGGTCTTCTGAATACGTTGAAAGCGGCAGCACTTGGCTGCGTGCTGGCCACCATCCTCGGCGTCGCGCTTGGCGTGGCCAGCCTCTCCGGCAATCTGCTGCTGGCCGGGCTGGTGCGCTGGTATGTCGAGATCGTCCGGAACACGCCGCTTCTGCTGCAGTTGTTCTTCTGGATCTCGCTGGCAAAATCCTTTCCGTCGCCACGCCAGGCGCTCTCGGCCTTCGACAGTTTCTTCCTCACCAACCGAGGCGTGTTCGTTCCAGGGCTCGGCTTCCACAATGTGTCGGCGCCAACGCTCTGGCTGCTTGGCGGCCTCGCCATCGCCTATCTGGCTTTCCTTGTGTGGGCGCGGCGCCATTGCGGCTTGCCTGCCAGGCGGCTCGGCCTGGCAACCGTCGCCCTGCTTGGCGGCGTCGTGCTTGCCTTTCCGTTGACAGGCGCCGGCGCCGCCTGGGAGATACCGGTGCTGGCCGGCTTCAACATCCGTGGCGGCTACAATCTGACGCCGGAATTCGCGGCACTCCTGACTGGACTGGTGGTAAAATTCTCGGCGGCAATCGCCGAGATCGTGCGGGCCGGCATCCAGTCGGTCGATCGCGGTCAGTGGGAGGCCTCGAGGGCGCTTGGCCTGCACAACGGCCAGATCATGCGCCTCGTCGTGCTGCCGCAGGCGTTGCGTGTCATCACGCCGTTGACGACCTCCAGCTACCTGGACCTGACCAAGGATTCCAGTCTTGCCGTCGCCATCGGCTACCCCGACCTTGTCAGCATCATCAACACCACGGCCAACACGACCGGTCAGTCGCTGGAAGCGCTGACGCTGCTGATCGCCATCTACCTGGCGATCAACCTGTCGGTCTCGGCGGCCATGAACCTCTACAACCGGCGCGTCGCGCTCAGGGGAACTGCTGGGATATGACCATTGCCGAGGCTCTTGACGTGCGAACATGGCGGTCGTCGGTAACACTGCGGACGCTGAAGACCGGGCTTTTCGGCACGCCGCTCAATTCTGCCATCACCGTCGTCACGGTGGCGCTGCTAGGTTGGATCATACCGCCGCTGCTGCGCTGGGGCATTCTCGACGCGACGTGGACGGGAACGTCGGCCGATTGCGCGGCTGCATCGGGTGCATGCTGGGCGTTCGTGGGAACAAAATTCCGTTTCATCCTGTTCGCCTTCTACCCGCCGGCGCTGCAATGGCGGCCGCTGGCCGTCATGGTGCTGTTGCTGGGGCTGCTCGTCATCACCGCGCAACCGCGATTCTGGCGCAAGGGACTGCTCGTCGCCTGGCCTGTCGTGATCGCCGTCAGTTGGACCCTGATGTCCGGCACGCTGACGCCTCCGGCCATTCCTTCAAACCAATGGGGCGGACTGGCGGTGACGTTGTTCGTCTGGTCGGTCTGCTTCGGCCTGGCGATGCCGCTGGCGATCCTGCTGGCACTGGCGCGGCGTTCCAGCATGGGTGGCCTGCGCACGCTCGCGATCGCCTTCATAGAACTGATGCGCGGCACGCCAATGGTGGCCATCCTCTATGTGGCGATGCTCATCCTGCCCATGGCTATGCCCAGTGGCCAATTGATCGACAAGAACGTCCGGGCGATGATCATGATCACGCTGTTCTGGTCGGCCTATGTCGCCGAAGTCGTTCGCGCCGGTCTCCAGGCGATCCCGGCAGGCCAGTATGAAGCAGCGACGGCTCTTGGCCTCGGCTACTGGCGGATGATGCAGCTCGTCGTCCTGCCACAGGCGCTGCGCCTGGTCATTCCCGGCATGGTTAATCTGGCGATCGGTTTCCTGCTGGCGACGTCGCTGCTCGCCGTCATCGGTATTTTCGATCTGCTCAATGCCGCGCGATCCTCGGCGACCGATCCGCAATGGCTCGGCTATTACGACGAGGCCTATCTGTTCGCCGCCTTGATCTATTTCGTGCTGTGCTTCGGTGGATCGCGTTACAGCCTGTGGCTGGAGAAATACCTGCGTCGGTCGGAGCGCCGCTGAACCTCAACGCGATTTTCGAGTACAACATCCGTTTGCAGCGAGGTATCCCAGTGCCAATCCAGACAAACACTCGCGTCGTGCTCGCGGCGCGGCCGCAAGGGAGGCCGAAGCCCGGCGATTTCCGCATCGAAGCGGTTGAAATTGTCGAGCCGGGGGAGGGCGAACTGCTGCTGCAGATCCTCTATCTGTCGCTTGATCCCTATATGCGCGGACGCATGAACGCCGCCAAATCCTACGCCAAGCCGGTCGAGATCGACGCTGTGATGGAAGGCGGCACCGTTGCGCGCATCATCAAATCCCGCCACCCGGAGTTTGCGGAAGGGGATATCGTCCTGTCTCATTCGGGATGGCAGAGTTTTGCGCTGTCCGACGGTGTTGGGCTGCGCAAGCTCGACCCCGCGGCGGCACCCGTCACCACGGCACTTGGCGTGCTCGGCATGCCCGGCTTCACCGCCTATGCCGGTCTGCTCACCATAGGGCAGCCAAGACCTGGCGAGACGGTCGTCGTGGCGGCGACGAGCGGCGCGGTTGGGTCGGCCGTTGGCCAGATCGCGCGCATCAAGGGGGCACGTGCGGTCGGCATCGCCGGCGGCGCCGAAAAGTGCGCTTTTGTGCGTCAGGAACTCGGCTTTGATGCGGTCGTCGATCACCGTGCCGCTGATTTTGTCGGGCAGTTGAAGGCAGCCTGCCCGGATGGCATCGACATCTATTTCGAGAATGTCGGCGGTCCCGTCTGGGATGCGGTGTTTCCCCTGCTAAACGAATTTGCGCGTGTGCCGGTCTGCGGGTTGATAGCGCAATACAATGTCATCGCGGATTCCGGCATCGACCGCCTGCCGACGCTGATGCAGCAAGTGCTCCAACGCAGCCTGACGATAAGGGGGTTCATCCAGCGCGAATTCGTCGACCCGCGCCCGGCATTCTACCGCGACATGGCCGACTGGATCGCGTCCGGCCGCGTTCGATACAGGGAAGATATCGTCGATGGAATAGAGAACGCGCCACAGGCCTTCCTTGGCCTTCTCGAGGGCAAGAATTTCGGCAAGCTCATCGTGCGGGTCGCGGGATAATTGTCGCGCAAAGGTGGGTGGGGCTGCCGAGCCAATTTCTGTGGCGGCGTCCTATTGCGAAATCTCGTACCACATCAATGACGGATCCTGGCAATCGCCGGTCAATTTCAAGGTATGCAGACCACGAAGCAAGGGCATCCGGGCCGTGTTTTTCCAATGCCGCTATGCGGCCATGGAGATCGCCTCAAAAGCGGCGCCCAATCGGAAACCTTAGCACCTTGGCGTTTTGGCGTGGCTGCTTGAACTCTTCGACGGCAACCGCCTCAATCAACAGGTCCAAGGCTTCGCGTCCCCTCCGGCTCATCGGGTCATCGCCACGAAGGTAATGATACGCTCGATCTAAATGCACTCGGGCGGCGGAAAAATCGCTTGTCATGTGACCCTTTCAGTAGCCGCCCGCGTCAGTCGTCTACGAGGTGAGGGTCGCGCAATCGTCAATATCCACAGACGGATTTGATTTAAATCGGGGACATCGGGGGAGTAGCCAGGACGTCGCCCACGGTGACTGAACGGGCTGACATCGGGGCCGAGGTCTCGGCATTCCTCGCGCGCCTGGAGGCTGGGGCCCCCTGACATGATGCCGCACTCGAGCCCGCCGACGAGATGGCCTCAGGACACGATTTGCAAGGGAGCGCTGGGACGGATGCGATCGCTCCTGTCAAAGAAGGGGAAGGATCGCAGCGATCGCGTGGACACGCTCCTTGATTTTCGTACTCAACCATACCGCCGAGACAGAGGTAAACCGGCCTTCGCCAGCATGGCAGCCACTTCCTTGGCGGTTTTCGTAGCACGCTAGTGAAGAGCCGCGACCGCTACGGTCCAGATCAAGACGCCGCCGAACCCCATTTTTAGGAAGCGCCGCCTGGCTGCTTCCACACACTCCAATCCAGCATGTCTGGGTCAACCTGATCGTCGCTGGTGAAATCTCGGATCAAGCCACTGTCGACCTATGCCAGCGAGGCTCGCCACCTCGGCCGTATCCACGTGTAACGTTCGCGACGGAACTCAACGCCACCCATCGGGGTAGCGTTGAATGCCGAAGGCGACAGCGGCCGCACCTCAGGCCTTCGCCTTTGCGTTTCGCCACAGGTTTCTTGGTTGGAGGCGCCTTCCTTCCCAAGCCAAGCGACTTTGCCAAAGCCGATCGGGTCGCCGAATAGTTCGGCGCAACCATGGGATAGTCTTTCGCCAAACCCACCGATATTCATCAGGCGTCAGCCCATGGCTGGTCGCAAGATCGCGCTTAAGCGACTTGTATTGCCTCCCGTCCTTAAGGCTGATGATGTAGTCCGGAAACACCGGCCTTTTAGGATTAACTCCCGGCTTGGGGGCCGGCTCTGGGGTACGAGACGCTGGGCCAATATTCGACAATGCCGAATTCACGCTCCACGAACTTTTCCAGTACCGAACTGACTTAGTCCCGCCGGCGGACATTTCGGTGCTTCCGCCTGTACGCCCTTCCTTTATGTGGTCGCGTCCGCGGCGGCTGCGCCGATATGGGGGCCGGAGAACGCCCGCCTCCACGGAGGCCAGTGGCGCCGTGCCAGCGGCGGCAATCCTCGAGGCGCAGCTTTCCGAGCGGAAATGGCTGGTCGGAAATTGGGTCCTACTTCGATTTCCGAACGGCGACGTTCCTGCCCTTCAACAATGCCGGCAATCTGCCGCTCTACGCTATCCGTCCGTCAGCGGCTGGTATCGCCAGCTCGACGCTCGATGCTTAGCGCGACCCCGTTCAACGGCTGGATGCGCCAGAACTGCATCCTGCGAGGAGCGAGGCCGAGCCGAACTAACATTGGTCCGTGATTGCCGGAGAGGATTTCCTCGCGCGCGGGACCCCTCAGTCTAAACCGGAAAGGATCGGTGTTCGACGCCTGCGGTGACGACACCAACGCTCGAAAACCCGCATCAGCTGAACCAATGGACGGCGCGACGACGCAAACTCAATCCCCCTATTCCGCCAGTTTTGAAATCTTCTCGCTCATTTAATTCTACAAAATCGGTAGTCTTAATGAATAAACATCTGCGAGGAGAGCCTGGCATGTCGAAGAAGCTGGTGGTGGGAATATCTGGCAATCTGACCCGTCCGTCGAAGACCAAGGCATTCATCAGCCACATCGCCGGCGAGACGGCGAACCGCATCGGGGCGACCTCGGCGATATTCGACATTGAAGATTTCGGTCCGTCGCTCCCAACCGCACGGCGCCTCGGTGATCTCGATCCGGCGGCCCGCGCCATCATCGAACAGTTGGCCAGCGCCGATGTGCTGGTGGCCGGGTCGCCGACCTTCAAAGGGAGTTATACCGGGCTTTTCAAGCATTTGTTCGATCTACTCGCCCCGTCATCGCTGCGCGGAAAGCCGGTGATCCTTGCTGCGACCGGCGGCGGCGAACGCCATTCGCTGATCGTCGAGCATCAGCTGCGGCCGCTCTTCGGCTTCTTCGAGGCACTCACAATGCCGACCGCGATCTACGCATCGGACAAGGACTTCGCCGACGGCGTCCTGGTGTCGGAAGCGATCCACACCCGCGCCCAGCAAGCGGTCGCCGAGGTTTCCCGCATCGTCGGGGCGGCGCGCGCCGTCAGTCTCGCCGCCTAATTCCCAAGCAGCCGTTTCGAACAAAGGACCCACCTATGACCAGCTCCGGCAAGTCCAGACAGATCAAACTCGGCGCCTTTCTGCCTGGTGGCGGCCAGCATGTCGCCGCCTGGCGCCATCCCGAGGCGCCGGCCGACGGCGCAACCAATTTCGAGTTTCACAAGCAGCTCGCGCTGACTGCCGAACGCGGCCTGTTCGACGCCTATTTTCTCGCCGACAATCTGACGGTCGGGCTCGGCGCCCGCGAGGGCGGCAATGGCAAGATCGCCGGTTTCGAGCCGGTGACGCTGTTTGCGGCGCTGGCCCCGCTGACGAGCCATCTCGGCTTCATCGCCACGGCCTCGACCACCTATGAGGAGCCTTACACGCTCGCCCGTAAATTCGCTTCTCTCGACCTTTTGTCGAATGGCCGGGCGGGCTGGAATGTCGTGACCTCGGCGGGCGACGAGACAGCGCGCAACTTCAATCGCGACGTCCAACCCAACCACGCCGAGCGCTATGCGCGGGCGCATGAGCATGTCGAGACGGTCAAGGCGCTGTGGGACAGCTGGGAAGACGACGCCTTCATCCGCGACAAGAAGACGGGCCGCTTCTACGACAAGGACAAGCTCCACGACATCGACCACAAGGGCGAGCACTTCAGCGTCAAGGGGCCGCTCAACGTGCCGCGCCCGGTGCAGGGTCATCCTGTGGTGGTGCAGGCTGGGCAGTCGGAGGACGGGCGCGGGCTTGCGGCGGCCTCGGCCGAAGTCATCTTCACCGCGCATCAGAATCTTTCCTCCGCGCAGGAATTCTACCGCGACATCAAGGCGCGCGTAGCTGCTGTCGGCCGCGATCCCGATCAGGTGCTGATCATGCCGGGCGTAGCGCCGTTCGTCGGCCGCACCGAAGAGGAGGCCCGCGCCAAATACCAGCAATTGAACGACCTGATCCTGCCCGAGGATGGCGTGGCGCTGCTCAATGCACTTGCCGGCCAGACGCTCGACATCAGGGGCTATCCGCTCGACGGGCCGCTGCCGCCGAGCAGGGAAACGGAGGGCATGAAGAGCCGCCAGGCGCTGATCCGCCAGATCGCCGACGAGCACAACTTCACCATCCGCCAGCTCTATCAATGGGTCGCAACCGCCCGAGGCCACTACACGGTGATTGGCAGCGCCGTCCAGGTCGCCGATCAGCTGGAGGAATGGTTCACAAACGAAGCCGCCGACGGCTTCAACATCCTGCCGCCATGGCTGCCCGGCGCGCTCGACGATTTCGTCGACCTGGTGATCCCCGAACTGCAGCGCCGTGGCCTTTTCCGCACCGCCTATGAGGGCAGGACGCTGCGCGAGAATCTCGGCCTCAGGCTGCCGGAGAACCCGTGGACGGTTGCGCGCTCGACCGTGCTCGCCGCCGAATGACCCGTTTGAAGCGAAAGGCATGACGATGACTTTGCAGCACATCGAACGGTCGATCGGTATCGGCAGGCATGAAAGCGGCAACGGCTTCGGCAAGGAGGCCTTGCGGCTGGCCGGCCGGACCTCGGCGCGGATCCTGTCGCGCTATGGCGTGCTTCTGGGCTTCCTGGCGCTCTGGCAGGAGGCGGCGAGCAGCGGCTGGGTCAACGCGGCGGTACTGCCGCCGATCGACGCGATCGTCGTGGCACTCTGGAAGGGCCTCGCCGGCGGGGGCCTGCTCGGCGACATCGCCATCAGCCTGCAGCGCGCCGGCTTCGCCTTCGCCGCGGCGGTTGTTGTCGCCGTCCCGCTCGGTCTGGTCATGGGCCAGGTCCGCGCCGTCGAAACCGCGCTCGATCCGATCGTGCAGCTTTTCCGCCAGACCTCGGCGCTTGCGCTCTACCCCGTCTTCATCCTGCTTCTGGGGCTGGGGGAAGCCTCCAAGGTATTCGTCATCTTCTGGGCGACGCTGTTTCCGCTGCTGCTCAACACGATCAGCGGGGTCAAGGAGGTCGATCCGAAGCTGCTCGAAATGGCGCGGGTCTATGGCGCCCGGCGGCTAACGGTATTCCGCCGCGTCGTGTTGCCGGGAGCCGTGCCTTCGATCTTCGTTGGCCTGAGGCTGGGCGCGACCACCGCGCTGCTGCTCCTGATCGCCTCGGAAATGATCGGGGCCAACAAGGGTATCGGCTTCCAGGTGATGAATGCCCAGTACAATTTCCAGATCCCGCTGATGTTCGCGGCGATCGTCATCCTGGCTGCGCTCGGACTGATCGCCAACCAGGTGCTGGTTGCCATGCAGCGGCGGCTCTGCCGCTGGAACACTTCCGTCTGAGACGCCGTCTCCCCTTCTCGAACCGTGAAAGCCCGGATCATGACCATCACTCGCCGTTCGCTTCTTTTGCGTGCTCCCATCGCCGCCGGCATTATCGCCGCCGGCCTGCCTGCCATCGCGCGGTCGCAGGCTGCTTCCGTCAAAATTCGCTATCTCGCCGGCCGCGGCGGCATCTCCCCGCATGAGCTCGCCGACGCGCTCGGCTATTTCGAGGGCCTCGGCATCGAGCTCGAAAATGTCGGCTATGCCGGCGGCGGTCCGGAATCGCTGTTCGCGCTGGCCTCCGGCAGCGTCGATTTGGGTTCGGCGGCTACGCCAGCCGTGATCAACTCGATCGCAGGCGGCAACGACTTCGTCGCGGCCTACCCGAGCAACGGCATCAACAAGGACGTGAAAAGCGTCTTCTACGTGCTGGAAGACAGCCCGATCAAATCGATCGCCGACATTGCCGGCAAGACCATCTCGGTCAACACGCTCGGCGCCCATCTCGACTATACGGTGCGCGAAGCACTGCACAGCGTCGGCCTGCCGCCGGATGCCGCCAAGCTCGTCGTGGTGCCGGGGCCGCAGCTCGAACAGACCTTGCGCTCGCGCCAGGTCGACGTCGCGGGGCTCGGCTACTGGCAGGCGACCTTCGCTGGCGCCTTGGTCAGCAATGGCGGGGTTCGCGGCGTGTTCAACGACACCGATGTGCTCGGCGAAATCGCCGGCGGTTTCGTCGTGTTGCGGCGGGACTTCATCGCCGCCAATCCCGACGCTGCCCGCAACTTCGTCGAGCAATCGGCGCGTGCCGCCGACTGGTCGCGGCAGAATCCGGACGAGGCGCGCAAGGTGGTCGCCGACGTCCTGAACAAACGCGGCGAGAATGGCGATCTGGCGCGTTACTGGACCGGCTTCGGCCTGCGCGAGAAGGCGGTGGCGACCGACCACGACGTCGACTTTTGGGTGAGCATTCTCGAGCGTGACGGCCGTTTGCCGAAACGCAAGCTCAAGGCGGCCGACATCCTCTACCGTCCAGGCGAAACCAAGATCAACTGAGGAGGATCGCGCGCATGGCTACCGCACGCGGCGGCGAGGTCAGGATACGCGACCTGTCGAAATCCTTCGCACTCGGCGGGCGCCAGCTTGCCGTGCTGCGCTCGCTCAACCTCGACATCCGCTCCGGCGAATGCCTGGTCATCGTCGGCGCCAGCGGGTCCGGCAAGACGACGCTGCTGCGCATCCTTGCCGGGCTGGAGGCCGCCGACGGCGGTGCAGTCGCGATCGACGGCAAGCAGGTTGACGGCGTCGGGGAGGAACGGGCGGTGATCTTCCAGGAGCCGCGGCTGCTGCCTTGGCTCACCGTGCTCGGCAATGTCGCCTTCGGTCTCGAAGTTCGCGGCGTGCCCAGGTCGGAGGCCGAGGTGAGGGCGCGCTTCTACATCGCGCTGGTTGGCCTTGCCGAGTTCAGCGATGCCTATCCGCGGCAGCTTTCGGGCGGCATGGCGCAGCGCGTCGGCATCGCCAGGGCGCTGACCGTTCAGCCCGAGATCCTGCTGCTGGACGAACCACTCGGCGCCCTCGACGCCATGACCAAGATCTCGATGCAGGAAGAACTGGCGCGCATCTGGAGCGAGGAGAACGTCACCATGGTCATGGTCACCCACGACTTGGAGGAGGCGATCTATCTCGCCGACCGGGTGCTGATCCTGCCCAAGGACAGAGGCGGCGCGGCACGGCTGATCACCGTCGACCTGCCACGCCCCCGCGAACGCAGCGAAAGCCGCTTCGTGCGCTATCGCGAGGAACTGTTGCGCGAGTTCGGCCTGCACTGAGTGTCGGCTGTTCGACGACGCTGCAAGCTGCCTCGGTACGCCGCGGAAGCGAACGGATAAAGAAATTGGCAGCCTAATGCGCCCGGGCGATCATACCGGAGACTTCGAGGTTAGTGGTAGGATTGATACCGATACCTACGTTGCCGGAGCCGGACACCAGTAATGCGATGTGCCGCTGATGTTCAGGCGGATGCCGCAGTTTGCGGCGGATTCGATTATCCCGTGGAGGGACTCTGGCCCGACAGTCGCCGACGAAGGCGATCAGGTAGTCGAACGTGTTCTCCGACGCGGCAAACCGAAGATGCAGTAGCTTGCCCGTCGCGTCGTCGATGTAAACGAGCAGGGCGCATTTGGGGCCGCGGTTCTCGAACCACCAATGGTGCGAGCCGGCGATCTGAACCAACTCGCCGAGGCAGTCGCGCCTCTTGCGCTCCCGGCGCGATGTCCAAATGCCAGCTTCCGTCATCCATTTGCGCAGCGTCTCGGTGCTGACCGGCAATCTGGGCCATTCAAGCAGCTTCTCGCGCGCAAGTGTCGGGCCGAAGTTCCGGTAGCGATCGCGCACCAGATCCAGCGCGGTGTTGCGGAAGTCATCATCATGGCCTCGATTGCTCGGCCGGCCGCGCTTCATCGAGGCCAGGTCGCCGGGGCCGTCCTGGTCATAGGCCTGCAACAGCCGATGAACCTGACTTCGACTGAGGTGCAGCAGCTCCGCCGCCTGGACGACGCTCCGCCGTCGGTCACGAACAGCTCTTTTTGCGACAAGGTGACCGAAGGCATGATGGCTCCGCAATGCACCCGGTCTCACGCCAGGCATTTGAAGTCGCCAGCCTTCCTTTCCAGCTTCATGTTGACCAGCCTCGGAAGCGGGAAGTGTCGCATTGTGAGTTCCAGCTGAAGTGCGACCCGGCAGTGCGGCAGGTTAGCGCGTTCACCGATTGGCCGACAGTATCTTCTGACGGAAGACTTCGGCCGGTGTTCGGAAGTCGAGGCATTTGCGGGGCGTCGAGTTGAGATGGGCGCACACCTGGTGAAGGTCTCGATGCTCGATCGATAGTGGATCGGTGTCTCGCGGAAGCCATTTGCGAGCGCGGCGGTTGGTGTTTTCCACCGTGCCTTTCTGCCACGGCGCCTGCGGATCGCAGAACCATATCTGAACGCCGAGACCGGCCTGAAGGTAGGGCCAGTCTGTGAATTCTGTGCCGCGGTCGAAGGTGATCGATCGACGTGCGGAAAGGGGAAGGGGACCAAGCACATCGATCAAGCCGTCCATGATGGCGCGCGACTGCCGGTCGTTATTGCGCAGGAAGACCGTGAAGCGGCTCACCCGTTCAACGAGCGAAGTAACGTTCGCCTTGCCGAATCTCTTGCGGAACTGGATCAGGTCGCACTCCCAGTGTCCGAGCTGTTTTCTGTCCCGAACGATGTCCGGACGGTGCAAAATGCTTAGTTCTGCGCTGAATCGACGGCCATGACGCCGTCTGGCGTGCCTCGGCCGGCGTCGGGCGCGGCTCTCCGGAAGATAGCGCCACAGCTTTATCTCCTGACCGTCGGCCGAATAGGCAAAGCGATAGATCGTCTCGTGGCAGACGCGGACGCTGCTGCGTTCATAAGCCAATCGACCGGCGATCTGCTCGGGCGACCAGCCATGCTTGATGCGCTCGATGATCGATGCGCAAAGCTTCGGATGCCGAACCAGCTTACGATAACGGCCGCGACGTCCTTTGGCCCGATGGTTGGCCGCCACACAGAAATAGCCGCTGAGATCGGGCATCTCCCGATCCTCGAACTTGTTCCGCTCAATCTCTCGGAAAATCGTCGAGCGATGGCGGCCAAGCTTCTCAGCAATCGCATCGACACTGACACCAGCCTGGCGCCAGCGCTCGATCTTGCGGCGTTCATCCAAATCGATCTGGAGTGTAGGTGCGTTTCATGTGCGGATCCTTGCATGCGATAAGCCATTGGTATCGCTGCGCAGTCGCACTTCAAGATAGAACGCACCCTGCTACAGCTTAAAGTTGCATAAGATAGCTTATGGAACTTGCAGGCGGTTTTTCGGCTGTTGCTTTTTTCGCTCAAACCGCCCTTTATGAAGTTGTGGATTTTCTCGGTAAACTGCGGTCTCATCTGTTGCGTTTTTCGCCTGAGATGTCACCAAAAAGGCGGGACAGGATGCCGGTCAACCTTGTCTCCATCTCTGCCGCCGACGCTAGCCGGCCTAGTCAGCGCATCAGATCAACGTCAGCGTTCAAGTCCGTAGCTTCGACTTCGCTGGCCGCATTCACGCTGTCGAAAATCACCTGATTAAAGACGTCGGAATCAAACGCGCCGCGAACTTCCTGCCGCGCAGCGCGTGGCCAGCAAATCCGTCATCGTCACACGCGCTTCGCCCTGCCCCCGTTTGGAAACGAGCAGGGAGACGACATTCTCTTGCACAGCGATTTGTGAGATAGTTTATTGATCCAATGAATCTGGAGAGAAGTTCGTCATGGGAACCAGCAGTCAGCTTTTGCTTCCTGGAAATGTCGGTCGGGAACCGTGCCAGGTCGGCAAGGCAGTCAAGCTCAGTGTCGCCACCAACCAGTCATGGCTTGACGACGAGGGTCAAAGAAAATCAGTCGCCGATTGGGTGACGGTCACCTTCTTCGAGGGAAAGGTGGCCGAATTCGTGCCGCGCCAGATTCACCAAGGCGACAAGGTGCTCGTCCAGGCGCGCGTGTCGGAAAGCATGCATCAGAAGGACGGCGTCATCCACTCCACCACGGACGTGATCGCCGAAGACATCGATCTGTTCGCTCCCGCCAGCCCGAGACCTGATCAGTGAAGCCGGCGCGTAAAACCATTGGCGTTGCGCTTGCGATCGCGGCGACATCTTGCGGCCTCGCCCTGACAATGCCGCCAGTCGCGCCAGCGCAGATCCCCACGTTGGACACCCCCACGGCGCCCGATGTCTATACCCCGGGCGACCGCGCAGCGAGCAATCCGATGCGCGTCGTGGTCCTCTCCCCCACGACGTTCCAGGATGTCGAAACCAAACAAAAGTACCGGCTCTATGTTGACGCCTGCGACCTAAGCCAGACCGCGAGGCTTGGAAAGCAAACATGGCCATGTGGCGTTGTCGCCGTGGCATGGCTCGTGAACGCCACCTTGAATAAATGGGTTGTCTGCTTGCCGGTCCGGAAAGACGAGGCTGTCATCGTCGCGCGTTGTGCAACCGGCGAAATGGCCGACGTCGCAGGCGAAATGCTGAAAGCCGGTATAGCCATCACCCTCCCCGACGATCCCGATCGTCGCATCCCAATCTACGCCCAGCTCGAGCGTGAGGCTCGCAAATCCTATCGCGGTATTTGGGCCAGCGCCTTCCAGATGCCTTGGCTGTACCGGAAATCCTCGCCAAATCCATGACCCCGGAGCACGACATGCGTCCCTTTCGCCATATCCTTCCCGTCGTCGCATCCGCGGCGTTGCTCGCCGGCTGCGCCGGGCTTTCGCCGGATGCTTCACATTCTGCCTTCGCCAGCCCCGTTGCGGTCACAGACCCCTATTGGAAGCCGGGTTGGGTCAGCCGCAGCAGGCAGGAATATGCCCCCGACTGGGGCCGCTTCCCGCCGATCGTGACCCGGCTCACCGGCTACCCAACAGAAGCCCAGGCGAACAACGCTTTGCGCCGTTCGCGTTGGAGCTCCGTGCCTTTGCGATCGCTCACGAAGGAAGGCATAAAGATGATCTCCGTCCCTGCAGAAGCCCCGGACATGATTGCTGCAGGCGTCCGCGTCTTTGCCTGCCGGCCAGGAGCGCTCAACGGCTATTCCGGCCGCGTGCAATATTACAACGGCCCCGTCGTCGCCTGCGCTTGCGACCTCCTGTCGGACGATGGCCGCGTGCTGGCCCGAGTACCCCTCAATTTCTACTACTGGCAGAAGGCTTGGCGCGTCCAAGATCCAAGACCGTCCTACAAGTCCGTACCGTGGGCTTATCAGGAACCCTCGCCCCCAAAGAGCAAGGGTTGGTTCGGCGACCGCTATTAAGCGGCGCCGTCACACTCCAATGGTCGAGCAAAACCAAAGCTTTCGCTACTGGCTTCTGCGACGCTACGGATGTGTCGTCACGCAGCTTGCCGATTTACTACCACGTCTCTCTCGCTATCGGCCGATGACCGCTCGGCGATGCTCTCGCCGAGCCTATTTTTTCCCAGGCGGTCGCGGATAAATTCTAGCAGCTACACGCAATTCACCATTACCGGTCCTGCTCTTCTGGCTGGTGCTCGCTTCGCACGAACACATCCAGCACTTGCGCTATATCGACCCCTGACGAGGATGCATTGCGTACCATGCCCCTCGATATCGCCGGGCGCATGGCTCCAATGACGCAGCATGCCCCGACGAGCGCTGCCAAGGCATTGCCGTCGTTCTCCGTCAATAGCTGCTCCGCCAGCGCTCTCACCCCTCGCGGAATCTGATCGACATCTACACCACCAAGCGACCATTGACGATTTTCTTCCGTCACGGCGACACCTCCCGTACTGTTCGATTTGACCATTGGCGACCGAGCTGGTGGAGCGGATCTCCCATGACCGCCGTCAGCACATGAGACATCCCGATCGCCGTCGCGATCGAGAGCGTTGCGGTCGCCGGGGCACCCAGGAATTGGCCAAGCGAGCAGTTGTACAGCGCCAGCACCGGCAGATGGATCAGGTAGAGGGCATATGAGATACCTCCTAGTCGGTGCAGCATCCGCCCTGGCCAGGTCACGGAACCGGCTCGCAGGGTCGCCCTTGCCACGATCCACCCGCACATCAACGCCAGCATGGCAGTCGCCACGCCATGCGTCGCCGGCGGCAAGATCGCCAACATGAAGGCCGCGACCGACATCCAGAACGCCGCTTCCATGTTGCCGATCGCCCGCAGGTGTTCCGCCAGACGCGGCCATGAGCTCGTCCCCATGATTGCTCCGATCGCCAGCCCGACCGCGATTGCATCGATGCGGAACGTCCAAAGCGTCCCGCCCCATGGCCGGAGCGTGAACGCCCCGACCACGAGGACGAGCCCGGCCAGCGCGACAAGCGCGGGCCGCGGTAGCAGGAACACCAGGAGCGGAGCCAGCAGATAGAATTGCACCTCCGCAGCGACCGACCAGAATGGCGCGAACGCAAAGGCGTTCCCGCATCCTGCGGCGCCCCCGAAACAGCGCGCCCAATGCAAATTCGAGATGAACGCGAAGGCCGCCTTCGCATCTTCAGGCTCAATGCCGCTTCCCGGCATGATCAATCCGATCGAGAGGATGGTGCCAACGCACCAGGCCAGTGGCACGATCCGCATGGCACGCCTGATATAGAAGGCCGAGGCTGCTTCGAGCGCTCCGCGCTCATGCCGCAGGCTTTGTAATGAGCGTTCCACCACCAGGCCGGAAATCACAAAGAACAGGTCGACCCCGACGCTCCATGCCGGCGCAAACAACAGAGGGGCGGCCGTCCCGCCTTCTCCGAAGACCGGCCCGACATGCGACAGCACCACCAGCCCGATCGCCAGACCTCGCAATTCATCCAGCCCCGATAGGCGAGTTTCTTGTTTCATCTAAATATCACGCTCGACAATTACTGATACATTGATTTAATCATAGGAGACAAAAGCGAGGCAAGGAATGCACGAACGCCTGACATTTGTCGTAGTCGCGGCTGCCCTTACCTTGGCGCCCCACGCTTCGGCTCAGTCGCTCACGCATGATCCGAACGCCTGGCGCGCCGTTGCCTATGCCGATCTCGAGCTCCCGAACTCGGAAGCTGTGCCCTACGCCTCGCTATGGGCCGACCGGCTGAAGAAGAACAACGACGTCTACGCGGCCAAAGGCGATACGCGCTTTGTGGTCGCCAACGCGCCGGCTTCCGAGAGTCACATCGTCGTGCGCAGCCCGACGAAAACCGTCGTCCTCTCGGTCCTGCACACGCTTGCCGGCTGCTCGCCCATCCGCACGGACCCCGTCGGCAATGCCACGCTAAAACGATGCCCCATGCGCTTGGCGATCTATCAGAATGGCCGATCCACGGTCGCCGACGCTGGCTCCGGCTGTTTCATCGAATATGGCGCGCAACCGAACAACGTCCGCCCCGACCTCGCTCGGAATGGTGCGATGGGTGCATATGATGTTCAGGCCAAAACCATTCGCGCTGGCATCGTATTCCAAGGTGAAATCGCCCCGGAATGCCAATTCCGGGTCCCTGTCCCGCAACCCTAGAGGAAGCAGCCCACGCCATTGTGTTTCGGCAACCTCGATATCCCGAAGGAGCGCAATCATGATCGACATGGAGAACCTGACGTTATTCAGGACACCAGCCTGCCACCGGCCATCGCCAACGGATCAATGCTTCCCTGGCGGCGCGCGATGCGCGGCCTTGACCGCGGCTCCTGGCGGCGGCCACGACGGTGTGAAGCTCAGGAGGTTTACCATGTCCACGCTTGCCGCCCTCGCGATTATCCCCATGTCTGCCATCTCCGCACACGCATGGGAGCCTCTAGGCTACCAGTCGCTCACGACCACAGACGCGCAACCGGCCATACAGACCGCATGGTCCGATATCATCGCCTCGAATGCTGCCTATTGGCGTGACGAGCTGCACAGAACCATTCCGGCCGGGCAGATACCGCCACTCGATATCCTGTCGAAGCCCATCAAAGTCGGATCGCATACCTTCATCGTCTCGATCGCCTCGACCCGCAAATGCGAGACTGGCGCAAACAACGCCAGCTCTTCCATAGAGCCTGGCCTATGCGAGGCGCGCATCATTGATCCAGTCAGCGGCAAAATCGTTGCACGCGCGGAAGCATGCTACGTCGATCTGTCCGATGACGATCGACCCCAGGCCAATCGTGACGATCGAACCGAAATCGACGTCAAAGCGAACGCCAAAGAGATCCATTTTCGTTCCTTCGTCGGCGGCACGAATTGGCCTCGATGCACAACCAGCGTCAAGCTTCCGTGAGGCACATCCTATGCATCGTCTCTATTCCAAACTCAGCCGCGTCCTTGCCGCCGGCCTTCTAGTCTGCAATTCGGTGGCGGCAGTATATGCAGCCGGCGCACAATATTGCGAGCGCACCGACTACTCCGCACAGGACATCACAGATGCCGTGAAGAATTCGTCCCTGCACGACGAGCTGAAAACCACATCGTGCAGCCTCGGCGGCCTCGGCCGCTTCGAATCCGGCGGCAACAAAGGCGTCTACAATGGCTCTTGCTGCACCGGCATTTTCCAGCTGAACAATACCAACATCAAAAACTACGCAGGCATGTCGCGTTCCGAGTTTGGCTGCCAATCCCTCCAGTTTCAGGTTGACACCTGGGCCAAGCTTACAAACGACGGCTATAACTCCGCGCCCGTCAAGCAGCTCATCCAGATGGAGACCTTCGACGGTCAGAAGGTCGATGCCTCATTTATTGCCGCCTGCATTCAATTGGGGACTGGCAATTGCCAGCAGATGGTTCGCTCAGGCCGCTGTAGCGGATTCTCCGATAGTAACGGGACAACGATCTGCGACATGGCGAAGAATGCCCGCTCCATGGCCGACGCCAGCTGCCAGGAAGGTGAAACGGCCGCGTGCTTGGGGCCGGGGGATTTCAATACAGGAGGCGACACAAAACTCGCCTCTGCCGCTCCTGGCCCGACAGGCAACGATATCAATGTCGCCTCTGGTCAGGTGTAACCCCATCTTCCCGTTTGAAGGCTACGCCATCCGGCCGCAGCCTTCAATGAGAGAGATTTCGCGACGAGAGCTTGCCAAATCCCCGTTTCAGATGGCTCGCCAGCTCCTGGCGCACATCATCTGGCCATTGCTCCATCGCAACGCAGTTCACTTCGGCCGCAACCAACGACCAGTACAACAGATCCGCGTGTCGTCCTTCGAACAGAGCCGCCACGATGAACTGTCCGATCACCAACGTGATCGTCTCGGGCTTGCCTTTCGTCCGCAGAAATTCCGAAACCTCTTCAACCCATGGTTTCGGGTGGCAATCGACGAACGCTGCCGCCTCCCTATAGAGCGCGTCGTCTCCTGCCACTTGCCAGATATTCGCCTGCATCGTGGACCCTTCAGCAAAATGATGCCACTGCATCGACGCTGGTGGATTTTCTGATGCCCGTCAAAGAAATATAAAATAGATTTGCTGCTTATCGTAGCAAATAAATCTACGCCCATTGTTTAGCATCTTCTACTTTTCTCGTATGCTACTGGCTTTTCCTGCGTCCCTTTTTGGCCGGAGGTAGCCGCTTCTTCTGGGAGGTTGCCCCAGCGGGGTTGGCTGCCTCTTTCAAAGAAAGTACACCACTGAACTCCGTCATTGAGCGCTTCACAGCACGCGTGGCCTCAATATGCCGCGCAATCTCGTTGAAGTTGAAGCCGAATAACGTCTCGATGTCCCGCTTCACGCTGTCGTCGTCACCAGTCCGACCGATCAGCGTCCACACCGGCACCTTCAGATGCCGTGCCAGACGCTCAAGAGTAACGAACGTCGGGTTCCCCTTCCCCGTCCGCAACTGGTAGAGCGTGCCACGTGAGAGCCCAGTGGCGTCGGCAAAACTCGCATAGTCCGCGTATTCGTTCTCGATTTGGCGAAGTCGCAGCGCGAGTAGGATCGAAAGCCAACCATCGCTGTCTTCTGTCTTGTTTTTAAAAATTGGCACGGTGCACTCCTGCCTTATTCGACCAGGATAAAGCCCAAATTTTATTAAAAAGTCCAGTGGTCGGCCTGGCCCCTGAGTCGGACGAGATGATGGCGCGCTACGCCATCAAAGTGTCGCGGCTCCTTCCTAATACCCTCCAAAAAGTGAACATATAGCTTTTGGTCCCCCGCTGGGTCGCCCCATAGCGAAACTTGAAGGCGCCACAACACCCTCGGTTCAAGAGCCGGCCTCTTGCGGCGGCCTGGCAAACTAGGTAAAGCGGCAAAAACTCGCGTTTTGCACTGCCGATCACGCTCAAAACGAGCCGACAAGGCTTCGTCCCGCAGAGTCGGCGAGAACCCAATCTTTGTCCTTTTCGAGCCCGAAACCACGCCGGGCAAATTATGCCGCACTCTGATCTGATGCCACTAAGAGCGGCACCATACCCCAGTCACAAAACGCGTGATACATACGGGCGCCATCCTGTCCCCGCTGATCATTATAATGACTTTCCGTTCGGGGTATTATAATGATCAACGTCGGGAATTAGGAGGAGCCATTGTCATGCTCATGAAGCTAGCGTTCACAATATTTGCCGGCGGCGTGCTCGCCTACTTCGCCCTGCCCGATCAGGAAGCTGGCCTTCACATGCTCGGCTTTTCCACAGCATTCTTGATCCTGTCCCTCGCCGGAGTCTGCGTCATCGCGTTTCTGACGCACAAACTAGGACGCTATCGTCTTCCCCCCTCGTTACAGCTGTCGCGCTGTGATGACGATCTTCCTTTACATGACGCTGCAAAGCCCGATCGCTCCCCTTGGTCGACATCCGGCGTCAACCCCAAGGATCCGAACCTCATCTGGCAGTACCGCCTCAACGATCGGCGCCTTGGCCGCTTCAAACTCTAACAGTCCCCACCGCGCCAGGAACCGCTCAATCACGCGCACAGACCGTCCGCCTGTTTCATCAGGTCTGCGATCTGCCTGATAGGTAACGCAAATGATTGGACGCTTTTGCGCAAGGCGACGTCCCGAGTTCCAAAAGGCTTCATGCGCCCAGTACCACTGCCGGCTCATCGTCAACGACCACTGGCGCCTGGCAATCCCGACCGGCGCTACCGGGCAAACAGCAGCGGCTTTCGGCTCCGCCCGGCAGGCAGGCTTTGGAATATCGACCGAACAACTGAAAAGCCGAAGCGCGTGCGGGGCTGCGCAGTAATTGGACCCAGCCAGGAAATAAAAAACGTGAGCAAGCGAAAGACCAGATGACGGCAATGATTGGATGCGGTTGGCGAGGGTCCGTGAGAGCGACGAAGCGCGGGCGACGGCTGGCGTACCCAGAGGGCAGGCTGAGCCTAGGGGCTTGCGCCTGGCGCCGGTGTTTGCGCTAGAAGCGACCGTTGACCGGGGCCGTGACCAGGGAGTGCGAAAAGGAGGAAGCGATGCTGAAGAAATTCGACATGGATCCGGGAACGGGCATTGTCATCGCAACAGTCCTCATTTTGGTGCTGTCCGGCGCCCGGCTTTTGAACCAGTGGGACAGTCTATCGTTTTGGCGAGAGCCGGGGCTGATCTCGGCTATTGTCCTTGGCTTGATTTCGGCGATTGCGCTAGCCGTCGCGTTCGTGGTCCGGCGACGGCCTCTGCAGAATGTACAGTATGATCCAACGCGCCGGGGACCGGTTATCGATTTGCAGGCGGATTCGAAGACTGACCAGCCTGGTTAGATGCGTTTCGGATATCGCGGAGGATGATGGCATTCGGATCGGGCACGTCGGCAAACTGCCACAGGCCAAGGTGCTGCTTTTTAGCGACCTCCTGCGCGACGATATAGGGAGCATGGACCGGAGCGCCGTTCGGAGTGACGGCGGCGAACGCCCAGCCGGTCGAGATCAGCGCCGTGCCGAGATCGATGCGAGAACCGGCCGCGGATCCTGAAGTAGGCTGTGCGACGCAGACGACGAAGCGCGTTTTGGTCGCGGCCTGCCAGGCGGCCGTGTAGCACTGAGGTTTGAGATCCCTGATAAAAGAGACGAGCATGGCAAGGCTTGCCTCCCCGCAATCGACACGCCCCCCTGCCCCATTTGTGAAATAAGTGCCTCGCAAGCAGGCTTGAACACCGTAGAGACGGTGGGTCTCGCCGGTATAGGTCCAGGTGTCGCCGGTGCTGAAAGATGCTGTGGCGGGGATCGGAAACCAGGGATTGGGTTTGTCCTCGGCCAGTGCCGGAACACTGGCGAGGAAGGCCGCGAGAATGCCAACGGCCGTGAAGCCCGGCTGCATTATTGGTACCTGCTCAGATTGAACCAGAACCGTTGTTTGCCGTCGGTCGTCGTGAGATCGAGATAGTTTGGCTCCGTCCTCTGCTCACGCGGCGTCACGGCCGATGTTGGACGCGTTCCGTAACCCGAACCTCTCGGGTTCGTGCCCCAAGAGGCATTCAGCGCATTCCGCGGAGCGCAGAATGCGCCGTTGCTGTCGGGCTTGTAGACAGTTTGTGAGCGAGAGCTGTTGTCGCTCCCGCTCGATTCCGCATCGGGCGAGACGGCGATCGTGCCGTCCGGGCAAGGTTTGAATTCCTCATATCCGATACGACCGGAACTGCCGGCCTCGGGGCACTGAGGCCAGGGCTCGCCATGCGCGACCACACGGAAAGCGCGCTCGACCGGAGGCACACATTCCCCGACGCTCGCCCAACCCTGCGGGTTGAGGATGCACAGCAAGACCTTGCAGCCAAAATCATCAGCATAGGCCGGCGCCGGGGACAGAGCCGCCAAGGTCGGCAAAATCACCACAACGGGAAGAACCCTGCTCATTTTCATTGTGCCAGCCTCAATTTCGGGATTGCAGTTCATCGAATCATTGTATTAATTCGATATCGTAAAATCGGCAACGGCGCAGGATTATTTTAGTGATTCGATCCCGCAAAACGGTACTGGCGGCGGCGGCCCTGGTGGTGTGCCAAGTGGCGTTTGCGAAGGAAGCTTCGCAGAAATTCCAGGACCAAGTTACGGCACCTGCCACGCGCAGCGTTAATGCTGCCGTCGACGTGAATGGCCGGGTGATGCCGGCCTATCAGGTTGAGAGCCAAGACGTGCAACGGATCGGTACGGCGGAAAGCACTGACGGCGCGGCCGCTACGGTGAAATCGACCAAGGCTGACAACCCCTGCCCCGGCGTCGCTGCCCTTTCGAAGGAAGAAGGACAGCGGATCGTCGAAACGGTCGCGCGCCAGCAAGGCTTTGCCCCGCCGCTTGTTCTCGCGGTTGCCCGGGCCGAAAGCCGCTTTGATTCCGGTGCTCTATCGCCCAAAGGGGCCTATGGCCTGATGCAGCTTCTGCCGTCCACGGCAGCAAGCTACGGTGTCGATATCTGCGATCCCGCGGATAATGTGAAAGGTGGGATAGGCTTTCTGCGGGATCTGCATCGCAAGTTTCCGAACCCGATATACATGCTCGCCGCGTACAATGCCGGCGAGGTCGCGGTTCTCAAATATAAGGGCGTGCCGCCCTACTCCGAGACGGTCGGCTACGTCGCTAACGTCATCAATGATTTCTACCAATGGCCATCGGTCGCGTCTGAGGCAGTGATGCCCGCAGGGGCGGTAAGCCTTGACCTGGCCAGATCGGCTGCGGCCGGTGCAGCGGATCAACGAAATGATCCGACATCCCGCATCAACTCCCGCAATGGCAGCACCACGAAGTCTCGCGAAGCGACGGCGCCGGTCTGGCAGGGCGGGATGGTGCAAAATTTTGACTGAGGAGAAGCTTTGATGACCTTGTTGAAGATGATTGCTGCACGCAGCGCCGGTTTGGCGATGCCGCTCATGCTCTTGGCAACGCAGGCCATAGCCGGGGGCGGAAATCTCCAGCCGGTGCAAAGCACGCTGCAGACGTTGGTGCAGACCTTGACCGGTCCGATCGCGACGGCTTTGGCGGTTCTGTTCTGCATTTTCATGGGCTTTATGGCCTGGGCGGCACGCCTGTCATGGTTTGTGGCCGGAAGCTGGGTTTTGGGTATCGTGCTGGTCTTCGGCTCGGCCCAGATCGTCGAATTCTTTCAATCCGCGGTCGGTAGGTGATCGGGATGGCAGACGGCCGGATCGATCCTGGCGAGCCCAAATTGTTGATCACTCCGCTCGTCAAGGGCTTGACCCGAGCGCCGACGGTGTTCGGCATTCCCTACGAGCTTGCGGGGTTCATCGGCGTGCTGACGGCCGTCGTGTTCCTCGCAACCCATAATCTGGTCATGCTCTGTATCTGCGGGCCGCTCTATGCGGTCGCCAGGATCGCGATCATGCGCGATCCCATGTTCATCGAGATCATGTTCATCCGTTCACGAAAGACGCCGCCCCGAAGCGCTAGCTTCTGGGGTGCGCGCAGTTATCGGGTGTGACCGTGGCAATCGCGCGGGCTCTTCGTGATGAACTGAGTTTCGGGGCCGTATCTCGTCGGGAAAACCCCGTTTCGGCTCACATACCCTATTCACGGCATATATCCGACGAGGTGGTCAAGACGCAGGACGGCATGTTGATGTCCTTCGTTCACATGAGCGGCCTGTGCTTCGAGACGATCGATATCGCGGAGATCAATTCGCGCCTGCTCGGCCGCAACGACCTTATCCGGGGATTGGCGAATTCCCGCTATGCGATCTACTCGCACATCGTGCGCCGCGAGGTGAAGCCGGCGATCGAGTCGAGCTTCGAAAATAAGTTCTGCCAAGAGCTGGACGCGCGATATACGGCGGCCCTTCGCACACAGCGCATGTTTGTGAACGATATTTACCTGACGATCGTGCGGCGCGAGCTGCAGGGCACGGTCGGGACAGCGGATCTTGTGATCCGCAAGCTTTTGGGACGCAGGGCGGCGGACGGTCGCTCTTCGAGCGAGGAGCGGGCGCTGATCGAACTCACCGACGTGATGAAAGCCGTCCGAGAGAGCCTGCAGGCGTATGGCGCGCGGGTTCTCTCCGTCGTCCAGCGCAATGACGTTTGGCATTCCGAGCCGCTGGAATTCCTGGTGCAACTTGTGAATGGCGGGTTTCCGCGGCCGATGGCACTGCCGCGCATGAAGCTCGCGGAGGCGTTGGCGACGAAGCGGGTGTTCTTCGGCCCGAATGCACTGGAAATTCGCGGGGCGTTCCCTAGCGAAACGCGATACGGCGCCATCATTTCGGTAGGCGAGTACCCCTCCATTACGGGACCGGGGATGCTCAACCCAATGCTGAAGGTGCCGCACGAATTCATCGTGACGCAATCCTTCGCCATCATCGACAAGCCCCAGGCGCTCACCCAGATGGAGCGGGTCGGGCGCAAGATCGACATGTCGGATGAAGCAGGCTCGATCGTGGGTGATCAGCTCGGTGAAGCGCGCAATGAGCTTCTGTCCTCGGAAGCGCTCTACGGCTTGCATCATCTGACGGTGCTGTGCCTCGGGAAAACCATGGACGACGTGGCACGCTGCGTAACCGATGTCGGCACGGCACTGACGGAGGTGTCCGCCCTGTGGGTTCGCGAGGACCTGAATTGTGAACCTGCGTTCTGGGCCACCCTGCCTGGCAATTTCGCCTATGTGGCGCGCAAGTCCATGATCTCATCAAAGAACATGGCGGGCTTCTCGGCCTTCCATAACTATCCCAGCGGCCGGACTGGCGGGGTTCATTGGGAGACGCCGATAAGCGTCCTCGAGACGACGTCGCAAACGGCCTACTTCTTCAACTTCCATGTTCGAGACCTCGGCAACTTCACCCTGAACGGTCCCTCGGGCTCGGGCAAGACGGTGCTGCTCGGCTTTCTTGCCGCACAGGCGCAGCGCATCACGCCGCGCCCCAAGCTGGTGATGATCGACAAGGATAGGGGCCTGGATATCTTCGTGCGGGCGCTTGGCGGCCGCTATGAGGTTCTGAAGGCCGGTGAGCCTTCCGGCTTCAATCCGTTGCGCCTGCCCGATATGCCGCGCAATCGGGAATTTCTCTTCCAGCTTTTCAGTTTCATGCTGCGTCGAGCCGACGGACACGCGCACTCGACGCGCGAGGAGCAAGTCATCCGCAACGCGATCGCCCAGGTGGCGAGCGCGCCGCCCGGAGGTCGGACCATGGAGGAGTTCGCGGAGCTGTTGCGCGGTGCGATGCGCGCCGGCGATGACGACCTCTATTCGCGCCTTCAGCCATGGATGAGGCCGGATCAGCGAGGTTGGTTGTTCAACAACGCGGAAGACTCGTTTTCGATGTCGTCCATTTTCGGCTTCGACATGACGAGCGTGTTGAGCGACGCAACGACCAGTACGGCGGCCTTGCTCTATATATTCCATCGCATCGAGGAGCTGCTTGACGGGCAACCGGTCATGATCTTCCTCGATGAAGGCTGGAAGCTCCTGGACAATGATATTTTCAGCTACTTCATCAAGGACAAGCTGAAAACCATTCGTAAGTTGAATGGCATCATTGGCTTCGGCACGCAGTCAGCGGCGGATATTGTGAAGTCATCGATCGCCAACACGCTGATCGAACAGACGCCGACCAATATTTTTTTCCCCAACCCGAAGGCCGACGAGGAATCGCACAGGGCGTTCGGGCTGTCGGAGCGTGAGATCAAATGGATCCGTGAAACCCCGCCGGAAGCCCGCAAATTCCTGATTAAGCATGATCAGGACAGCGTCATTGCGCGCCTCAATCTGGGCGCGATGCCTGACGCGATCAAGATCCTCTCCGGTCGAATTGAGACGGTTCAGGAGCTCGACGCGTTGCGCGCGCGCGTGGGCGACGATCCCGAGGTTTGGTTGCCAATCTTTCTTGGGAGGGACCCGGAATGAAGACCATCATGGGCGCGATGGTCGCCCTTGTGACGATTTTCGCGGCATCGACGGCCATGGCGGCCGTGCCGGTTTCTGACAGCCCGATCTTGTCGCAGCGGAGCGAGGACAAGGCCGACAAGGTTCAGATCAAGCTCATCCAGGAGGATACGAAGTCCGCCATGCAGGGCGTCAATTGCTCGGTAACGACACCCAAAAAGGCGCAGAATGTGAAGAGCCCGAAGGCTTCGGTCGATCCGGCGAGTGGCAGGGCGTCCCTGGAACAGGCCAATCCGGACATCAACGGCTCTTCAGCGTTCGCCTCGACCGGGTCGGGATCGGGCGCTGTCGGCGGCAATGCCGGCGAAAGGGGCCAGTTGGATATCATCGGTCAGGTTCTAGGGGGCATGAACGGCAGCATGTCAACGGTGGCCCCCAATAAGCAGTCCTTCGAGACCATGGGTCAGGATATCGGGACCGACAAAACGGTCATGGAAGCCTTCGACCGCAACAGCGGGATTCGCGCCCAAGGCGGGCTGACCTTCAACGAGGTGATCCAGGCAACCGGGTTCTTCGCCCAAGCTTTCAACGTGCGAAACATCGGCACTGCCACACTGACAAGTCGGGGATCCTCCGGCCTGGTGGTGCCCACTCCCCCGCCCCCGCCGCCTGGCTCGGGTGGCTCGACGAGCTGCCCCGGGGGTACGAGCGGCGGCGGCACGGCCGGCAACTCGTGCTGCCCGTCGACGGACAGCGTATGCACGGCGCCGCGCACGACCGACACGGTTGAAAACGTCTCGCCCATGCTTTCGCAAATCCAAAGGGACGCGAACAGCGCCCCCGTCACCATGACGACCGACGAACTGAGGTCGGCCGTCAAGCAATATCAGGCTCAATAGGAGAAAGCGCTATGCGTGGAATTCCGTTAACAGCGGCACTCTTGCTTGGCCTTGGCGGCATCGCCTTTGCGCAGGTGCCTACGATCGACGAGGCTAATCTGGAACAGGCTCGGCAGATTGCATCGGCCACGAGCGAGATCCTCAGCACCGACCGCAACATCATGAACTATACGCAAAAGACGCTCCAGGCCGTCACGGGCGACCGGTCGAGCCAGGCGGGCCAGCTCGCGCAGATGGCCTTGGGCAATGGCGGCTTCTCAATGGGGAGCGCGCCTTCGCTTGGTAGCGTGATCTCGGGCGGCTCGTTGTCGTTCGCAAGCCTCGGCAATGGATCGCAGGGCATCGTTTCGAACATGATCAACGGCTTGCAGCTGGTGAAAACCATTTCGGGTCTGATCAATGGCCAGACGACGCAGATGGATAAGAACTACAGCGCCCTGGTGAACGTCGCGGCCACGGTCACCGGGCTGGTGGACTCCTCGCAAAACGGGGTGAAGACCCGTTCCAGCGCTTTTCAGTCGGGCGCTCAGCGGATCGGCACCGCACAGGACATCAAGGGCTCGATCGATCAGAACAGCCAGATCATGGTGCAAACCGGTCTGACCGTGAACGAGCTGATCGGCGCGGTGAACACCGCTACGGCTGCAGCCAATCAGGAAAACATCGATCGTATGAACCTGATCACGCAGGCCTCGCGGGGGCTCGAATACAAGTCGGGCCAATGACGGTGCGCTTTCTTCTATCAGCGGCCGCCATTATTGGCGCTGTCGCGACCTCGGGATGCAGCCACAAGCCACTCAAGGCTCCGTGCTCTCGTGAGGAGGGACCGATGCAGCCACTGGCGTTCGCGGCGCTCGACCCAAAAACAGAAGCGGCGAAGCCATTCGAGTGTGGCCCGATGAAGGCACTCAATAGCGATCCATCTCTGTTTCCAGATGGGATGGCGAAAAAATGAACTTCA
The DNA here is from genome assembly GCF_040537815.1 of Mesorhizobium shangrilense. Taxonomy (NCBI): domain Bacteria; kingdom Pseudomonadati; phylum Pseudomonadota; class Alphaproteobacteria; order Hyphomicrobiales; family Phyllobacteriaceae; genus Mesorhizobium; species Mesorhizobium shangrilense. The sequence goes on along the minus strand of NZ_JBEWSZ010000003.1, from coordinate 271,571 downwards.
ATATCACGACGCTTCTGCAACAGGTCGACAAGTTCGGCAACAACTATGTATCGCAAGCCTACCAGAACCTCGCGTCGGCCCTGACCGGCGGGGGACAGGTGGGTGTCGCCGGCCTGATGCTGACGCTGTACGTGATATTCTGGGCCATCAGCATCTGGCAGGGAACCTCGACCGGATCGGGAAAAGAGATGGTCTGGCGCCTGTTCCGCGCCTTCGTCATCTACGCTCTGGCGACGAGCTGGGGGGACTTTCAAACATATGCCTATTCGTTCGCGAATGAGACACCTGCCGCGATCGGGAACAGCCTTCTCACGAGCGTTTCGGCCAATGTGACCGGGACATCAGCCGGGCTGAACTCCGTCAACTCCGTGCAGACGGCCCTGCAAAACATCTGGGATTCGCTCGCCAATTCCACGTCTGCCTTTATCAAGAGCCTTGGGGTGTTGAACTTCGGCGGCTACGTGCTGGCGGCGATCATCCTTGTCGTCGGCGCGCTGCTCATCGGTTATGCGATCTTCCTCATCATCCTGTCCAAGATCTTTCTTTGGCTTTTGCTGGCGCTCGCGCCCGTGTTCATCATTCTCATGCTGTTCGGCTACACGACCCGGTTCTTCGCTGGCTGGATAGCCGCGATCGTTCAGTACATGTGTGTGCAGATTCTGGTCTACGCCTTCTGCGCCTTCTTCATCTCGATCACCCAGACCTATTTCGACGCGGTCAACCGGTCGAACGGTGCTGCGACAACGACTTTGACTGAAGCCGCGCCGTTGATCCTGATCTGCCTCGTCGGCGTGCTGCTGCTGTCGCAAATCACGAACGTTGCCGCCTCGCTCGCAGGCGGAATTGGTATTGGAACGCCCTCGTTTGGGCGGTTCTACGGCGGCGCTTTCGGAACAATGGGCCAAGCCGGTCAGCGGACGCTGATGGGACGCTTGGGCTGGAGCACGAGGCAGGAACGCTTGGCGGGTCGCGAGCGGGCGCGCGTGAGCCTCGCACAGAGAAAGTACGAGAATTCAGCGGAATATGCGCGGCTTTCTCGAAAGCTGACGGATCCCGCATAGGTTTGGGGCACCAATGAGCGATGTGAAGGAAAGCGCTGGGAGACCGGCGAAGGAAATCGAGTCTCCATTGCCGTACTACGTGGATGCGGCAATCTGGGAAAAAGATATCGCGCGGCGCAATCGCTGGTCGCGATCTCTGGCGTGGTGTGTGGCAACTGTCGCCTCGGTCATTGCCGTGGCAGCCGTGGGAGCGCTGATCCTTGCGCTGCCGCTCAAGACTTATGAGCCCTACATGGTGGTGGTCGACAAATCCACGGGGTTTGTCGAGGTGAAGCGGCCGCTGGCTGACGGTCCTTTGCAGCAGGACGAGTCGATGGGGATGTTCGATATCGTCCGTTATGTGAAGGCTCGCGAGACCTACGATCCGAAGGCGCTGAAGGACAACTTCGATCTCGCGCAATTGCTGAGCACCGGCGATGCCTCGAGGGAGCTCGTCGAGCTTTTCAGCCCGGCGAACAAGGTGACGAACCCCGTCGTGCTCTACGGGCGAAACACCGTCGTGGCTGTGACCGTGAAGTCCGTGACATTTCCCAACCAAAGGACCGCCCTGGTCCGGTTCATGACGGAGGAAAAGAGCCAGGCTAATACGGTGCAGCGGCATTGGGTGTCATTGATCCGGTTCCGCTACACCGGCGCGCCAGCCAAAAACGAGATCCGCTTTCAAAATCCGCTCGGTTTCCAGGTGCTCGAATATCGGCGCGATCAGGAGACGGCGCCGGCACCCACCCCGGAGAGCCCGCAATGAAGGTCGCTGGCATCCTGACGGCAATCGGGCTCGCCGTTTGCGCGGTCCAGCCTGCCCTTGCCGAACAGACCCCTCGGGCGGGATCTCGTGACAGCCGCATTCGCTTCGTCTGGTATCAGAAGGACGATGTGGTGTCGGTGCCGGCCAGCTATGGCGCCTCGACCATGATCGAATTCGGTGATGACGAGAAAATCGAAACCCTCGGCGCTGGCGACGTCCCGGCCTGGAGCATCGAGCCCAACAAGAAGGGCAACGTGCTCTTTGTGAAGCCGATCGAGAAGAATGCGGGAGGGAATCTCAACGTCCTGACGAACAAGCGCAGCTATGTGTTCTTCCTGAAAGGCGAGTTTCGGCCGGTTGCGCTACAAGTCTATGCGATCAAGTTCCGCTATCCCGAAGAGGCTTCGGACGCGGCGCTGATGGACGAAGCCCGGGCCAGGGCAGCACAACCGAACCGGCAAGGCTTCAAGGCCGAAAACGCCAACTCGTCCTATGCCTATAAGGGGTCGTCGGCAAATAAGCCGCTCGTGATCTACGACGACGGCGTGAAGACCTGGTTCCGCTTCGATCCGGCAAGGGAAGTGCCGGCGATCTATGTCGTCGATAGCGAGCGCAATGAGACCCTTGTGAATTATCGCCGCGAGGGCGCGTACATCGTCGTCGACAAGGTCAATTATCAGTGGACCCTGCGCAACGGCGACGAAGCAACCTGCGTCTTCAATCTGAGACTGAACAATGTGAACGAACCGACCGGGCTTGAACCTTACGAGCCACAGCGTGTCGGCGGTGGGACTGTTCCGAAAGTGAGGGGACCCGATGCCATCTCCCAATGAGTACAGAATGCTCGCTGAGGAAGGCACGGCGGTCGCCGCGCCAAAATTCGGGGCGAGCACATTCTTCAAGATCGCGGTGCCGCTGGGCGCGGTGGTCTTCGCCGGCTGGATGATCTATGCGGCGACGCGTGCGCCAGACAAGCCGCTGTTGACGGCGTCGGATGGCGAGGAGTTTCACACCACACAGTTTCCCGCACCTGGGCTCGATACGCCGCGTCCCCAGCTTGATAACGGGACCCTGAAAATTCCGACGGCTCCCGAGGAGCCGCCGGCCGCGCCGGCGCAGCCGCCGTCAACGATTGAGGCTCCCCCTCCGCCTCCGCCAGCATTGCAACCGCCTGCAGCTCCACCGCAGGTCCAGGACGATTCCGAAGCAAGGCGTCTGGCTGAGGAAGAACGACGAAGGCAGGAAGAAGAGGAGCGGCGCAAATGGGAGCGCCTGCGCGCCAAGCAACTCGTCGTCGATAGCGGCGATGCGCCTGGCAGTGCATCAGCACTGGGCGGCAATGGAACGAATGCAACGGCGGCCGGGAACACAAGCGAGGGCGAGGAGGATCCCAACCGGCGTTTTTTGGCACGGGCGAGCCAGAGCGGAGCGGATACATCGAAGGCCACGATGAACCCGCGCACGGACGCTCTGGTCGCCCAAGGGACGATGATCAAGGGCGTAATCGAGACCGCGATCCAGAGCGATCTTGCCGGTATGGTTCGGGCCGTCGTGTCGGAGGATGTGTGGTCGTTCGACGGTCGCAGGGTTTTGATCCCCGGTGGCTCCCGCCTTATCGGTGAATATCGCAGTGGCCTCGCAACCGGCCAAACGCGGGTGTTCATTGTGTGGACACGCCTGCTTCGATCGGACGGCATGTCGGTGCAGCTCGGTTCGACCGGCACCGACGAGCTCGGTCGCAGCGGCATGCCGGGCGAGGTCGACAACCATTATTTCGAGCGGTTCGGCTCGGCGATCCTTTTAAGTGTCGTGGGTGGCGCGACGCAGCTCATCGCCAACCTTGGCAACGACCAGAACGGGTCGAACACCAATCAGACCGATACTGATCCGCAGACCGGACAGACGGTGACAATCCAGACGCAACCCAACCAGTACATGCAGAACGCGCGCCAGATCGGCGCGCAACAGGTCTCACAAAGCCTCAACCGCATTGCTGAAGAGGCGCTTCGCAATTCGATCAATATCGCGCCCACGATCCATGTCGATCAGGGGTCGCGGATCATGGTGTTCGTGCGCCGCGACCTCGATTTTTCCGAGTTCTATCCGGACCCGGTACGCGAGGCGTTGACGGAGATACGACGTGAGCGGGCAGCAAAGAACCGTCTTTCTAAATAGGGCGCTGGAGCCAGTGCGGCGCTGGCTCGATGACGAGCGCGTGGTCGAAATCTGTGCGAACGGCCCTGGACGGGTGTGGGTCGAAATCGTCGGCTCCACCCATATGGAGCCCTTCGACGTGCCCGAGCTGGACCGCGCCGCGATCACATACCTCATGGAACGTATAGCGGCGTCATCGTCGCAATCGGTCAGCGAGGAAAATCCATTGCTTTCGGCCGCCCTCCCCGACGGCGAACGTTTTCAGGGCGTGCTTGCGCCGGCAACCCCGACAGGGGGCGCCTTCGCGATCCGCAAGCAGGTCGTGAAGGATATGCGCCTTGAGGATTACCGGAAACGGGGGGCGTTCGATACGATCTCCGTCCAGGATCCCGGCGAATTGAGCGAGACCGACAGCGCCCTTTGCGAATATCTCGACGCCGGCAAGATTGAGGATTTCATCGGCTTGGCCGTGCGGGAACGGTATTCGATGTTGCTTTCAGGAGGCACATCGTCGGGCAAAACGACCTTTCTGAACGCGATTTTGCACGAGGTGCCTTCGGATGAGCGGATCCTCACCATTGAGGATACGCGAGAGGTCAAACCACACCAGCCCAACTATCTGCCCCTCGTCGCGTCAAAGGGCGACCAGGGCCTGGCGCGCGTGACCGTTGAAACGCTGCTGCAGGCGGCCATGCGGTTGCGGCCCGATCGAATCTTCCTGGGCGAGATCCGGGGAGCGGAAGCCTATTCGTTCTTGCGCGCCGTCAACACGGGCCATCCGGGATCGATCACGACGATCCATGCGGACAGCCCGACCGGTGCGTTCGAGCAGCTAGCCTTGATGGTCATGCAGGCTGGGCTCGGGCTGAGCAAGGCAGAGATCATCGATTACGTGCGGTCTGTCCTGCCCATTGTGATCCAACAGACGCGCCGGGGCGGCTGGCGCGGTACTTCGGCGATCTGGTTCAACCGTATGACCGAATGGAGAGCCGCCAGAAAGGTTCCCCAGAATGTCTCGCGTATTCGCTTATAGGCTTTTCCTCGGTCTCATCGCCCTCCTCGCCTTCTTCGCCCTTTGGAGCCTGGCCTACGAGTTGGTGGCGACATGGCGGTGGAATCCCGCCCTCCCCTCTGAAGGCGCCTCACGCTGGGGGCTTCTAAAGTACCAGAACGCGCAACGCAGCCTAAGCGGCCTGTTCGTTGCCTGGCAGCATTTCAGCCAGCGCCTGGCCTATCATCCCACGCAGGGCGAGACGATCATCCGCGGCGCGATCGCGGCCGCGGTTGTCGTGGCAATCGGCGTCGGCCTGATCTTTGCAAGCCTGATCAACCGCAAGCCAAAGCACTACGGCGATGCGCGGTTCGGCACGATCATGGACGCCGAAAAGAAAAACCTGCTGGCAAAGCAAGGCTTGATCCTCGGCAAGATGGGTGGGGCGACGATCCGCTCGGATGATCCCGCGCACGTCCTGGTGGTCGGGCCGACCCGATCCGGCAAGGGCGTCAGCTTTGTGATTCCGAACGGTTATATGTGGCGAGGATCCTCGGTGTGGTTCGATCCGAAGCGGGAGAACTTCGAGGCGTTCGGTGCACACCGGCAGGCTCTCGGCGACAAGGTCTTTTTCTTTTCTCCCGGCGAGCGGGATTCGCATCGCTATAATCCGCTGGATTTCATCCGGCGCGATGCCCGCATGCCGACGGACTGCGCGGTGGTCTCCTCCTTCATCATCCCGGAGGCGACAGGAAGTTCCGAGATCTGGGCGCGCGCCGGCCGGCAGCTGCTTTCGGCCATGATCGGCTATGTGCTGACGTCACCACGCAATGAGGGGCAGCGTCATTTGCGCGCCGTCGCGATGCTTCTTTCGACCGGCGTAGACTTTCTGAGGGTGCTGACGAATATCCGCAATGACGAGGAAAAATATCTGCCTTCGTGGGTCGTGCAGGGGCTCAACCAGTTCATTGCGCTGGAAAAGGAAACGCGAAACTCGGCCTACTTCAACCTGACGGCGGCTCTCAATCCCTGGACCAATGACCTCGTTGCGGCCGCTACGGCGTCGACGGATTTCGATATCTCGAAGCTTCGCAAGGACCCGACGGCTCTCTTCATCGGCTGCTCGGTGGCGCAGCTCGACGTGTTCCGGCCCATCATCAAAATCTTGGTTCAGCAAATCCATGATGTGCTGATGGCTTCCTTGCCTGGCCCGGATGAGCCCTATCAGGTCCTGGTGATGATCGACGAGTTTCGCCAGCTCGGCAAAATGGAGTCTATCGTGTCCAAGCTGGCGATCAACGCGGGGTATGGCTTTCGCATGGTCCTTGTCCTGCAGGACCTCGCCCAGCTCGACGAGGTCTATGGAAAAGCGACGCGGCAGACCACGGTGTCCGCGTGCCAGGTGAAGCTTTTCATCCGCATAAACGACGTGGAGACGTCGGAATATGTCTCTGTAATGCTGGGACCGACCACGATCGAGGTGACCACACCGATTATCAGAGCCGGTCAAGGTATATTGGGCGCCCGAGACAAGAGTTTGAGTTATCAGGAAAGGCCGCTGCGGACGGCGGCAGAGCTTCGACAGATGCCAGCGAAGCAGGCCGTGGTTCTGGTCCCGAGCGCACCTGGTTTCATGGTGCGCAAGGTGACCTATTATCAGGACGCGCCATATAAGGCGACATATCAGCAATTTCGGCACCGGCGCTTAAAGGTTCCGCCTCTCTCCCAATGGCAGGATCTTCCGCTGCGCTCCATGGCGGACGTCGAAGCGGCGGCTAACACCGCGCCAGCGGCGCCTTTCGAGTTGCGGGAACCCGATACCGTCGAAGCGCCGGTTTCGGGCGATACAGCCAATGCCGATGCGGTGCCGCCGGCGACTGGTGCGGCGGCTAAAGGGGTTGATCCTGTCGAGTCAAAGCCGAAAGTGAATAGCGACAGCTCGGACGCACCGCGGGCGCTGCCAAGCCCAGGCCGTCGAGCGGGTGGTGAGGCTGAAGCAAAGAGTGAGGACACCGCTCATGCTACGGAGTTGAAATCGAAGCGGACCGATCAGACGGCCGATGATGCGCCGCGGCCGCTTCCCACCCTTGGCCGGCGATCGGCGCCGGCGGCATCAAACACGTCCGACCCGAGTGCGTCTGTGGGCAACGCCGGTGTCTTGCAATTCCAAGTCCGGCCGGGAAACAAGCCCATGTCTATCACCGCGTTGCTCGCATCGCTCGATCAGGAGGTGGAGGCCGACGCTCGTTCACTGTCGCCGTCAGTGGATAGCGAAGATGTCGACGGGGTGCCGTCAGCCGCTATTGAGGCGTTGCAGGATCAAATTAGACGTCACGGCGATCGCCGAACGTGAAATTCAGTTGAATACTAAGATCGATTCGTACGTTCGGTGCCGATGTCGAGTGTGAGAACAAAACGAAGGGTTCCCTATCCGATATTACGGGCGCATCGAACGGTTTCCTTGAGTCCTCGGTGGTATGTGTGAGCCCGCTGGCGAGGATCAGGCAGGATCGGCAAATCCGGTTCTTGGTGGGGACGTGAGCTGATTGCTGGTCCGTAAAATGCGATTGATTTTCACTCTAGCCAACCTGTATCAATACCGATACATTGCGCGCGATGAAGGTGATTGAATGGCTTGGAAGCAGCAGAGCGGATGTTCGAGCGTTTCCTGACGATGCGCGATAGAGGCCGGCTGGCAGCTCGAACTTGTCCAGCGCGGCGACGATGCCGACGACTGGAAACCTATGCAGATCGTAGGGGCCGGCGTCAGGGAAATCAGGGTTCGGGAGGCATCGGGAGCGTTTCGCGTCATCTATCTGGCAACACTAGAGGACCGTGTTTTGGTGCTTCATGCGTTCCAGAAGAAGACACAGGCCACATCCAGGAAAGACCTCGATCTAGCGGCTCAACGGCTAAAACGATGGAAGGCAGAACGATGAACGTAGAAATCTATGAGAACGTTTGGGATGCCCTGGCGGACACCGAACAGGAGGCAGCAAACCTTAAAGCGCGCTCGGCGCTGCTCTACGAAATCCGTAAGGCAGTCCAGCGTTGGGACATTCCTCAGGAGGAAGCCGCCAAGCGGCTCGGCCTGACGCGGCCTCGCACCAATGATCTGCTGCGCGGTAAGCTCGCCAAATTCTCGCTTGACGCACTTGTCAACATCGCGGCCTCCGCACACCTGGATATAGAAATCCGGGTAAAAGAGGCTGCATAATCACGAAGTGTCAAATCCCTCGTCTTTCCTCGGAGCACATTTTGCGTTTTGACGCGAGCGAGTGCCGAACGGAGCCCAGCCAGAGCCCGGCTTAGGGAACAACGAGCCCACGCAGTGCTGCATGACGAGGCAACTACTGCTTTTGCGGCTTCTGTGAATCCGGCTCTTCGCCTTCGACCGGAGCGGTGTTGATGCTCCTCGACTGCAGGCGCTGCAGTTCTTGGAGCCGTTCGCCTTTGACGATCTCGGGATCAAGCCGCTCGTTAGGATTCTGCGCCAATGAACGCACGGCTTCGCTTGCGGCTTGTGCCTCGCGGGCTTCCTTCGCAGCGATGCTTTCGGCGTTGCGCACCATTTCGCGGTCTTGTGCGACCTGCTCAAGCGAGGTCGGATCAGCCGATCCAGCTCGTTCGTCGCGGATCTCCTGCTCGATGGCGCGGTTGCGGATCTCGCGAGCGCGATCGGCCTCAAGCCGCTCAGCGGCCTCGATCTCCTGGGCGCGATGGATCAAAGCTTCGGCGCGCGCGCCGGCAACCCGATGGGCCTGGTCTTCACTGACATGCGTGACGCCACCTTCCTGCAGGGATTTGAGATCCGTCCGGATCGCAAGCAGCTCCATGGTGGGCGCTGCGCGCCGTAAGAACTCCGCTTTCGTCTGGCCGTTCATCATGGCCGCTGTCTTGTTAACGGTCTCGTTGATCTCTTTTAGGTTTTCCCGCATCTGGTCCGCGGTGGCATCTGAACTCATTTGAACACCCTTTCCATCTCGGATAGCGACCACAACAGTACCGGATCGGACGGCTTGCGTCATCCGATCATTGAAGTGACTCGCTATCGTGTTATCCGGCTGAGATGCGGCGACCGAGTGCCATTCCTGAAGGCCTGTCTGGGTGGCCTGCAGCTGGCGCGCCGAAATCGGAATCTTTATCGGGTTGGCCTTTGCGTAGTTGATCCGCTGGCGGGCTTTCTCGATGACGTGCGGGTTTGCACGGGCGTAGGCGCGGTCCCGCGCCTCCCTGCCCGGCCGCGGCTTCTCGGCCGTGGCCACTATCGGCTTGTCGCGCGGACCATAGCTTTGCGATGACGCCCGATAAGCCGCGGAAGTCGCGACGATTTTCATGCCCTGAGCTTGTGCGTGCTGGGCATAGAGCGCTCGCCATTCGCGAAGCTGGGCCGGGCCTGGTCGCAAGCGCTCTCCGTCCTCACCCTTCACGGCGACGATGGCATGCACATGAATATGGCCGCCCTCATCGGCCATATCGGCATGCATGCCGAAGGCGAATTTGTGATTGGGGAACTGCTCATGCAGGAACCCACGTGCGGCCCTCACCAGAGCTTGCCTGTCCTCGCCCGCCTTGGCCGACAGGATCATGTGCATGGTGTCGCGAGGCTTGTAGGAATTCAGGGTCTTGTCCCAGGACTGCGCGGTCTGCCGAACCGCCTCCTCAGACGCGATCGCGGCGCCGTCGGCGTCGATCGCCGCTCCGTCATGGGTAAGGCGCGAGAGCTGGAACACGACACCGGCTTTGCCGTGGCTGGGTTCCCCAATTGGCTTCACCGAAACGGCATCCTCCTTGACCCCAAGCGCCTCGGAGATTCGCGAGGCAATCATGACCCGGGTGGGGGCCGAGAACTGGCGATCCTGCTGGCGCCGATCGGAAAGGTGAAACCGATGCTTCACCTTGTCGTCCCCGTTCTCACCTTTCACGACGCTGTGTCCGGCCATGGTCGCGACGACGCGCGCGACGCTCGATCCGTCCTGCAGTGTGTCGATACGATAGGCGAAACCGTGGCCGGCGAAACCTGCCTGAACTGCCTGTGAAAGGCGCTCGGCATTCTCCTGCCCTGCCAGCGAAAGCTGAAACGTCGCCACATCCTCGCTCTCCCGCCGCTTGTCGAAACCCTTGCCCCACTGTTTCATTTCCTCGGCAACGGCTCCCTGCGTTGCCAGGATACGCGCGTCATGCGTCTCGAGCGCGACGCCCTCCTTCTGGATATATTGACCGATGGCGGCTGCCCTTGTGACGCCATGCCCGTAGGAAATCACCTTCAGAACGGCCGGCTGATACCCGGCCGCCAGTTTGTCGGCAGCGGCCCTCGGTGCAGGTCCGCCGGCGAGCTTGCGCCGCTTCGTTGGCAGGGCGAGGTTTAGTCGCCCGGCTTTACCGCGCGGCGGCTCCAGCTCCCCGGGAGACGAGCGCGGCACGGCCGGCTCAGGTGGTTGGCTTGCCCCGAAACCGCCCTCCCCCTTCCGGCCGCGAATCGTCTTGAGCAACCAATCATCGTCATTTCCAGCAAAGGACAACATAGCCTGATGCCGGCGCTTGCGGTTCTCGTCTTCAAAAGCTGCGCTCGCGCGAATCCGATCGGCGATAGCCTGTATAGAGGACTCGTCGAGGATCACGCGTTCTCACCATCCAGCAGATGCGCCGCCTTCCGAAGTTTCAGGCCATGCGCGATCGTCATCGCCGTCAATTCGGCGTCGACAGCTTTCAGCCTCTCATCCAGTGCTTCCCATATCGGCAACGCCGCCTCCATGGGGGCAGCGTGGCCGGAATGAATGGCATGGAGAAGCTGGCTGAGGTTTCGGCCGACCATCCGGACTTGCGAGGCCAACGCCGCGACAGTGCGTGAATTCTCAGCTGACAGAGCGGGACCGACATCCAGACTGGCCCGGATAATGCGCCGCAACGTCTCCGCTTGGTCAAGCTGGAACACCTTGCAGGCCTCATCCAGGAGCGCGCCCGTCTCCGGCCCGATATCGATCCGGGAGCGCTTTCGGGTGTCCTTGTGGGCGGCGCTGGTGTCCAAAATTCCTCGCTATGGCGCATGGGCCTCCCGTCGAAGACGGTCCAGGTCAAAGCGAAGCGATGACCTGCTCAGCCAATTTGGACCCAAATTGCGTATCTTGTCAATTCACCATGCAACATTATACTGATCCGATGACTCGCCAGTCCGGAACCAATTATGCATCCGGGAACATTGCACCGATGCGCAAATTCATATTATCACATAGGCACTTATGCGCCTTCGCACTTTGTTGCATCGGCGCATAGGCATAATGCAAGAAAGTCACTTTGGCGCCAAATCGCCTATGTGCCTTGACGCCAAAGTCGAACGCGAACATTGGGAAAAAACAATGCCGGAACAACGAGCGGTGCAAATCACAGTGGCCTCTCCCAAAGGCGGGGTAGGCAAGACCATGACCACCATCCTGCTCGCTGGCGAGTTCGCCGCCGCGGGTCATCGGGTGACGGTGCTCGACACCGATCCGCAACTGTCCGCGGTGGAATGGAGCAAAAACAGCCGCCGCGCGGGATACGCTCTTTCAAACATCGACGTCATCCCGATCAGCTCGACCGACGAACTTATCGATCGCCTCGCGCAATCCGACGCCGAGGACCTGCTGCTGGTCGATGTCCAGGGTACGGCCGTGGCCGCCCTCGGACCGGCCGTCGCCAACGCCGACTTCGTGCTGATCCCGACGAAAGCGCACGTCTTCGATGTCAAGCAATGCCTCGGTCTGATCCGGCACATCCGCTCGCTTGGCGGACGCCACCGCGAAATTCCCTACGCGGTGATGCTCAACATGGTTTCCGGGATCGAGCACAACACGATGGCCTTCCGCACAGCGATCCAGTTGCTGCGGCAGGCTGATGCCAGCGTGCTTGAGACCTTTTTGTCGCAGCGGCCGACCTTCGCCTCAATCGCAACCGCCGGGACGCTTTACGAAGTCCAGCCTGTGAACAAGGCCGTGCAGGGTGCTCGCGACCAGACGAATGCCCTGACCGCCGAGATCATCAGCAAACTGAACGGAGCCACCCCCCAATGAACGAGAAAAGCGATCGGACCGCAAACCAGCTGCCGCTGCCCGCCTTGAAACCGCGTGCCCGTTCGGATGATCCGTTCTCACGCAACATGGCTGCCATAGTGGAGTCCAGCATCAGCGAAACGGACAGCCTCGAGCAGCAGACGAGAACCCAGTCTGCCGGAGCGGCGAAAGCGAAGCTCGAAAGGCCAAAGGCAGACGGCGGGACAGCCCGGCTGCATACACGCATTCCGGTATCGCAGATGATCGAGCTGCAGGTCCATTGCGCGCGCAATAGAACAACCATGCAGGAGGTGGTGCAGGGCCTGATAACGGAATTCCTTGCTCGGCAGCCGAAGTAGCCAGACGCGCCAATCAGCGTCAATTTTCGTTACGACCGACCGCCCATGACTCGGGCCCAACGAGGATTGGCTACATCTCTCCAGGGAAGGCCATCAAAGACGCTGCTGAACGACTAACGTTCGGTTCTATCCATCACGAGAGTGAATCGATCTGCGTCCGCTGATTCAAACCATTCATTGGACGCGCGCGTCCGGCTGCGCGATTCTGTCCGCAATGATCGCGCAGCTCTATCGCCTCTGGATCGAACGCCGCGACGCGGATCGGAACATGGCGCGCTTCTATGCGCTGTCGATCGAGGAGACCCTGTTCGGCCAGACCTGCCTGGTCCGCCGTTGGGGCCGGATCGGAACCACCGGCCGCACGGTACAGCACTCCTTCGATACCGAGGGCGAAGCCGTCGAGCTTTTCCTCGAGCTTCTGCGCGCCAAGCGGATGCGCGGCTATCAGCCGCGATCCGCCTACCCGACGCGCAGAAGCGATCCCGTCTAGTTGACAGGGTAGCCGCTGGGGCGACGGGAGCCAGGCTTGGAACGGAAACTGTCCGGGTCCTCGGTCTGGTTGGAGCTGTCGCGCTTGGGTCAAGCGGGTATTGGTGTTCATGATCGTCGTCATACAAAAAAAGGGCCGGGGACGGATCGCTCCGCCTCCGGCCCTGTGAATGGTGCGTCCGTCTAGTCGGACAGGTTGAGTCGTTTCAGAAATTCAGCGAGACGCCCATCGCGTGGCGCCCAGCCGGCCGCTGCGGCTTTGTCCTCGATAAGTTTCGCGGCGAGGGCGGCCGGCAGGGGCATGAAGTCGAAGCCTCTGGCAAGAGCTGCTGCACGCAGGGCGTCGACGGTTTCATATTCGCGGTCCCTCGTGCCGAGCCACAGCGCAGGATCGTCGGTCACCTCGTGAGGGAAAGCCTGAAGGAAGAGGGTCCGCAGCGGCGGATCGTAGCCAATGATGGCGTCGGGATCGGAGCGGCCTTTGCCGGTGACGGTGATGGTGTAGCGGCTCATTAAAACCTCCTGATCGTCTGAAAAGGAAGGGCCGGCCCTTCGAGACCGGCCCCCGAAGCTCACTGCGGGTTGTTCCAGAGGATCACCTTCTTGCTCTCGTCGCCGCCGGGGGCGGGGGCGAGGTTGCCGAAGATCACGCCGATCTCGGGGGCCTCGATCTTGACCGAGAGGTATTCCTCGCCCGAACGCTGCGAGATGCGGTTCCAGCCGGCTCCGATCTCGAAGCCCGTGCGCTTGTTGACGATGCGGTAGTCGGGTGCATCCTCGCGCGACTTGTTGGTGTTCGGGATGAGCGTGATCGGGGCGTTGACCCGGAGCGTGGCAAAGACGCCTTCCATCGAGCCGTCGGCCTTGGTGGTGAGGTTTGCGATCGTGGTGGCCATGGTAGTTCTCCTTCGGTTGCATCGGGACCATTCCCGATGGCGCCAAAGGAGAGGGCCGTCCTGCTGCGGTCATCTCGGCGAAAATTCTGGAAAATTCTATTTGCCGAAAACAGCGGGCAGGCCCTTCGCCTGTCCGCGGACAAAAAACAGAAATCGAATTTTCCTGAATTTTCGCCGAGTGTACCCCCAACGGGGGTTGACCGCACAAAGCAGGCGGTCGTCTACAAAGGCGACATGACAAGGGATTGGTCCGGATGTGAGCGAAGGCGATGCCTCCGGCCACCATCGCAGATCCATCACGCCGGGTGCGGCGGCCGCAGTCAAGCGTTTGCCCCGCCTGCGGATCTGCTCTCCATCACCCTCCGGACCCCACGATCCATCGAGGAGGTCCCCTGCCCCGTCTTCCGTCATGCGCCCGGTTTCGACATCGGAGCCGGCAGGTGGCGCTCTGTTCCGACACGGGCGGGGCTCGCCCGGTCAGGCGCGGCAGCCGGGAATGCCCTGCCTGATCCGCAACTGCCCTGCCCCTGGCGCGACAGACGGGCAGGATGCTCCTGAGGATTGCCGGGGGCCGCAAGGGCCGGCCTCGCGAGGGGCTGGCTTCGAAAGGAGCAAGCAACGATCGCCGCGGTCATCACAAGCGCCGGGGTCGGCTTCGGCCGGGTCAAAGCGGGCGCTTGCGCCGCCCAGTGCCGGCGGGCTCGCGGCGATCAGGCGGGCAGTGCCAGGCGGTCCTCCGCCGTCATGCGGGCTTCAACCTCGCGGAGAACGTCAGGGCCCGCAATGTGCAGCATGGCGCGCCAGTCCGCGGTGTTCTGAACGGTCGCCACCCTGCCGCGCATCATGTCGTAGACGACGCAGGAGCTGCCGATCACGGCGAGACGCAATATGTTGAGGCAGGTGCCCGGCGACGCGCCGTCCCAGACCATCAGCCCGAACTGGGCGCGGCGGGCCATTTCCCGGTCCTTCTCGGCGTGGACGGCAAAGCCTTGTGCGCCGCCCGGCGGAGGAACGTGGTAAGCGGCCCAATCACCGAGATTGTTGCGCGGTTCGGCCCGGGCATGGAAGACGCCGACATGCTCGTAATTGTAGCCCGCGAGCAGGCCCTACATCTCGGCATCGGCTCCTGGCGCGTCGCCGATCAGCACGCCGTGCTCGGCCGCGACGATTCCGCCGATACGCTCGATCGCGGGGACTGGCAGTTCGAAGATGTCGCGTGAACCGCCGAGGAATATCATCGCCATGGTCGCTTTCCTTTCTCTCAATGCACCCCGCCCCGCTCCGGCCCAGCTCTCCCCCTCGCGCGCGGGATCGTCACCGAAGGCCAAGACGGCGAAGCCGGCTCGGGGAGCGGCGGCACGCCGCGAGTAGAGCCCGGTCGGCCGCAGGCCGGCGCGCCCGGACCGGTCGGAAGATAAATGAGCATCTGGCGCACCTGTCGCCTGGCCGCGCTGAATTCGGCGGCTGGAACGGATGTGTGCACACGAAGAACCCGACCGCGAACGGTCGGGTTCTTCGACGTGGTAAAGGAAGGGGGCGCTCACGCGCCACCCTCCGCGAACCGCCAGACCGGAATGCCGAGGCGGCGGGCCTTATCGGCGAGGTTTTCGGTAATGCCGGAACCGGGGAAGACGATCAGCCCGTAAGGCATTACCGAGAGCAGCTGGTCGTTGCGGCGGAACGGAGCGGCCTTGGCGTGCCGGTTCCAGTCCGGCTTGAAGGCGATCTGGGTGACCTTGCGATTCTCGGCCCAGCAGGCGGCGATCCGCTCGGCGCCGCGCGGGCTGCCACCGTGGAGCAGGACCATGTCCGAGTGCTTCTCGCGGGCCTTGTCGAGCGCCTCCCAAATCCTGTCGTGCTCGTTGCAGTCGAGACCGCCAGCGAAGGCGATCTTGGTGCCGGCCGGGACCAGCACCTCGGTTTCGGCGCGACGGCGTGCCGCGAGGAAGTCCCGGCTGTCGATCACCGCCGCGGTGATCGCCTGATGGGAAACCTTGGAACCGGTGCGCGGCCGCCATGCTGAGCCCGTCTGTGCCTCGTAGAGGTCGGCCGCCTCGTCGCGCATGATTTCCAGAACGTTGCGGCGCTCGATGTAGGTGATGCCCTCGGCCGTGAGCCGTTCCAGCTCGACGGACTTCACCTCGGAGCCATCCTGCTCGTTCTGGCTCGAGCGCTGGGCCTCCTCATTGCGATCGAGGCTGCGAGCGACGCGCTCGGCGGCGCGGTGGAAGACGTTCGCGAAGCTCCAGAGCAGGTCGTCGAGGTCGGGTTCGAGCCTGGTATCGCCGAGCATGCCGGCGAATGTCTCCACGATTCCGGCGAGGCCGGCGCGGATCACCTCGTCGTCGGGCAGCGGGCGAGGATCGGGCTCGTCCTGATGCGGACGGTGGCCGTACATCTGCAGTTCGAGGATGACGCGATCGGTCGGCGAGGAGGCGTTGTAGGGCTCGTAGGCGTCGTCGAAAGGAAGCTCGTAGGTCATGGCGTGTCTCCGTCGGTTGCGGCCGCGCTCATCGCGGCCTGACAGCGAAACCCGGCCGCGCCCTGGGCGCGGCCGCACCGAAGGCCGGAGCAAAGCGGAGGACGGCGCAGCCGTTGCGGCCGTGACCGGGGGGTGGCAGGGATCGCCTCTCAGGCAGGCCGCGGGCGCGGCCTCCCGCCGGACCACCTCCATGCCTGCGAGGCTTTCAGTGACGCCGCCCCTGCCCGCCTGCCGGCCCGAGCCGGTCATCCGGACGGCAGGAACAGACGGGCATCTTCCGGAAAGAGCTGATCTCGCAGCCATGCGGCGAGGTGGTCCGCGCCGAGATGGCGCAGATCGTCGTTGAAGTCGCCGAGCTCCGGCCGCAACACGAGAGCTTCGATCCTGGCCTCGCCTGCGAGCTGGCTGAGACGCTCGATGCCATGCCGGCCGGCGGCGTCCGCATCGGCCGCGATGTAGAGGCGACGGCAGCCGGGCGGGAAGGTCAGGCCGGCGAGGTGATTGGCCGAGGTGGCCGCGGCCACCGGCAGTGCCGGCATCACCGTCCGCAACGAGGCCATCGTCTCGAAGCCCTCGCCGGCGGCCATGACCGGAATGGGGGCACCGGGTTCGAGGCCCAACCAGATGGCGTTGCCGAGAAGATGACCGAGCGAGCGACGGGGATCGATGAGCTGCGCCTTGCCGACCTTGCCGCTCGGGTCGAGCCCAGGGGAGAGGCCAGGGGACAGGTAAGTGCGCTGCAGGCCGGTGATGCGCCCGTCGAGGCCGGTGACGGCGGCGATCATGGCGGGAAGCGTCTGCGTCTCGCCGGTCACGAGATCCCGGTAGTAGCAGCCGGGATGGAAGCGCAGAGCGCGCTCGCGCGCGGCGAGCAGGATGCCGCGACGGGCAAGGTAGCGTTCGGCAAGCGTGCCCGCGATCGGCTGCGACATGGCAAACAGGCGACCCGCGGCGCCGGGAGAGCCGCGTGCCACGGCACGCTGGGGCTGCGCGCGGGAGGTCGGCCACTGTGCTCGCGGCATGGTAAGGAAGCGACGCGCTTCATCCGCGACATCGCGGAAATCGACAAGGCCGCAGCTTTCGCGGATGACATCGAGCAGATCACCATGTTCCCCGCTTTGTTCGTCGACCCACTTGCCAGCCGGGCCCTTCGCGTTGGCGTTCAGGCGCACATGCATGGAGCGGCCGCGCGTATTGCGGACATCGCCGACGATCCAGTGATTGCCCGAGCGATGGCCGTTGGAGAGATATTCGCGGCACACCGCCTCGGCATCGTCGCCGAGACGGCGCGCCAGCTCGGAGGCCGAGCCTGTCATGCTCGCCTCCCTTCACGCCGCGGCTGTGCGATCGGTGACCCCAACCAGCGTATGGCGCTCAAGCAGCGAAGCAAGCATGGCAGAGCCCTGCGTAGAGGTCGGAATGAATAGCCTGAGCTTCCAGGAGATGATTTCGGAGATCAGGCCCAAGGCCTTCAACCGGGGGGCCATCGCGTCGGTGAAGCCGATCAGCTCGACACGGTAGTCGTTCATGACCCGGCTGCGGCGCAGGACCAGGCCGTCGGCAAGCTGCAACCCTATCCGTCCGTCGACCAGACCCTTCCAAGCTTCGTCCGGTGCAAGCGTCGGCACATCGTGGAGACCGAGATTGCGCAACATCGTCGCGACCAGCGTTGGCGCGACGTGGCGCCCGATAATGCGTTCGCCCGTATCGGTCTGGAGGCGGTAGACTTGGCAGTCATGGTCCGGCAGCCGCCGCCAGATCGGCAGCAGAAGGCCGGTGACGATGTGGAATGTGCTGGTGGTGAACTCCGGGACGGCGATCACTTCAGCCTGCCACAGCTCGCAGAACAGTTTTCTGTCAGCCGGCTGCCAATGGGTTTCGGCAAGGGCGTCGAGGCCAAAGCGCAGCTCGTCGGTTGGCCGCAGCAGGCGTACGCGGTGTTCTATTGCGCCGTCGTCGAGCATCAGGCTTGCTGTCGCCAGTTGGATTGCCCCGCGGTTCGACCGGGTGTTGACCAGCAGAACCGATTGCGGTTCCGCGCGGGCAATGGCCAGCGCGTCTACCAGACCGAGCGGCCGGATGCGGTCCTTGCGCGCGATGGTCAGCACATGCGACTGCGCGCCCGAGACCGGATACGTATAGACGGTGCGCCGATTGGTGACGGCGATGCTTTCCGCCGTGATCGTCTCCAGACCCCTGTCGTAGTTGCCTGCGGCGATTGCGCCCTCGACCTTCGCCGCCATCAGCTGCTCGAACACCTCGAATAAAAGGTTCTGGGTTTCGATGCGCAGTGCCAGCAGGCGGTTCAACCAGGTCGTGATCGGCGGCAACTCATCGCGCAAGCCGCCCTCGTCTGTCGTCAGCGACAGGCCGGTGACGGCTTCGAAGGTCGTGAGCGAGCAGCCGTCGATCTTGCCTTGATGCAGAAGATAGTAGAACTGGCGTAGGGCGGCGCGTGCATACGGGCTTTCGAGATTATCCTCCGACCTGAACAGCCCTGCCCCGCCGGTCTGGCGCTGGCCGCGCGTGATTGCACCCAGCGTGTCGAGCCGCCGCGCGATGGTCGACAGGAAGCGCTTGCCGGCCTTCACATTGGCGGCCATGGGCCGGAACAGTGGCGGCTGCGCCTGATTGGTACGGTGGGTCCGCCCGAGACCCTGGATGGCGTTGTCGGCGCGCCAGCCGGCTTCAAGCAGATAGTGCTTGCGCAGTCTCTGGTTTCGAGCCCCGAGATCGGCGTGATAAGAGCGGCCGGTGCCGCCGGCGTCGGAAAAGATCAGCACGCCCTTGTCGTCGTCCATAAAACTCTGCGTCTCGGCGAGATTGGCTGAGCCCGGACGGTTCTCGACTGCAAGCCGGTCGACGCCGTCGCGGCCGGTCTTCCTGACGATCCGCCGCGAGCGGCCTGTCACCTCGGCGACGGTGTCGGTACCGAAATGGTGGAGAATCTGGTCGAGTGCGCTGCCGACCGGCGGCAGCGATGCGAGTTTTTCGATCATTCCGTCGCGCCGGCGAACTGCCTCCCGGCACTGGACCGGGTTGCCGTCGGCATCGTGGACCGGCCGCGAATAGACGTTGCCCTCGGCGTCTGAATATTCCTCGAACAGCTGTGTCGGGAAGGAATGCATCAGATACCCGCCGACGTATTCGCGCGGCGTCACGTCGACATGCAGATCCGCCCATTCTTCGGTCGGGAGCTCGGCCAGCCGCCGTTCCATCAGCGCTTCGCCGGTCGAGACGATCTGCACGACCGCCGAATGGCCTTCGGCGCGGTCCTGCTCGATGGCGCCGATCAGCGTCGGCGTCATCATCGAGGTTATCAGATGGCTGAAGAAGCGCTGCTTGGTGCTCTCGAAGGCCGACCGCGCCGCCGATTTGGCGTTGCGGTTCAGCGTTGCGGAATCGCTGGTGATGTTGGCGGCCTCGAGCGCGGCATTCAGGTTGTTGTGGATGACCTGGAAGGCGTCGGCATAGGAATTGTAGATGCGGATTTGTTCCTCGGTCAGCTCATGCTCGAGGAGGTCGTATTTGACGCCGTCATAGGAGAGCGAGCGCGACATGTAGAGGCCGAGCGATTTGAGGTCGCGGGCGAGGACCTCCATTGCTGCCACGCCTCCGTCCTCGATGGCCGCGACGAACTCGGCCCGGTTGGCGAACGGAAAGTCCTCGCTGCCCCAGATGCCGAGCCGCTGGGCGTAGGCCAGGTTCTCGACCGCCGTCGCTCCAGTCGCCGACACGTAGACGACGCGGGCGTCTGGGAGGGCGTGCTGCAATCGCAGTCCGGCCTTGCCTTGCTGTGACGGGGCGACGTCGCCACGCTCGCCTTTGCCGCCGGCTGCGTTCGCCATGGCGTGCGCCTCGTCGAAAACGATGACGCCATCAAAGTGCTTTTTGGTCCCTGTCGCGGCCTCGCCGCTCCTCGTTACCTTTTCCTCAGTCCCAGTCGGGCCTGCAGCCCTCCCCGCCTCTTGGCCGACCCAGTCGAGGATCTGGGCGATCCGGGACTTCTTGCCATCGCGCTCCTGCGGGCGGAGCGTCGCATAGGTGGTGAAGAGGATGCCTTCGGCAAGGCGGATGGGCGTGCCCTGCCGATAGCGCGAGAGCGGCTGGACGAGGAGACGTTCCTGGCCAAGTGCTGCCCAATCGCGCTGGGCGTCTTCGAGCAGCTTGTCCGACTTGGAAATCCAGATGGCGCGGCGGCGGCCCTGCAGCCAATTGTCGAGGATGATGCCGGCGACCTGTCGGCCCTTGCCGCAGCCGGTTCCGTCACCAAGAAACCATCCACGGCGGAAGCGGACCGCATTCTCGGCGCCTTCAGGGGCGGCCGCGACCACATCGCAGGTTTCGTTGACAGTCCAGGCTCCTGCGAGATGGCCGGAGTGGGCTTCGCCGGCATAGATCACGCTCTCGATCTGGGCGTCGGACAGCAAGCCGTCGTCGATGATCGCATCAGGCAGGAGGGGTCGGTAGGACGGCTTCGGCGGCGCGACCGAGGCCATGGCCGCCGACTGCACCAGCGGTGTCGGATGCGGCTTGGCGCGCGAGATGTGGATCGACTGGAGCGCATAGGGCTCATAGATCGTGTCGATGAGCCGGCCGCCCTCCTCCGGCATCCAGTCGCGCAGCTTATAGGCAAGCGGGAGGACAGGCGCGCTGCTGGCCATGGCTGGTCGGGCGGGCTTCGTCCGGGCAACCGGGTGGGCTGGCCGGATGGTCTTCGGGGCAGCCGCCGAGGCGGGGATGAGTGCGATGCTTACCGCGGACCGACCGGCCATCTGCATTGCTGTCTTGCGCAGGATCCCGTTCGACAGCGCGCCGATCGAGTCCCGAAAGCCGCCCGGTGTCCGGGGCGGCAGGTCAGAGATCCAGGAGAGCAGCGTCTCGACATTCGGAGTCTTGCCCGGCGAGGTGACGAACATGGATGGGTCGGCGGCGGCGGTCTTGTCGATGATCGTCAGGCGGGTTTCGGCGGTCGTGCCATGGCGGGCATAGATGCGGCCGTCGATTGCCGCGGTAAAGACGATCCTGCCCTGCTGCTGTAGCCGCTCAAAGGCGGGCCGCCATTTGGGGTTTTCGGGCGAAAGATCGGTGCCCGTGATCGCGACAAGACGGCCGTCGGCGCGAAGGCGTGCGAACGCGGAGGAGAGATGCCGCCATGCCGCATCGGCGACATGGCCGTCCACATAGGCGCCCACGGTAAAGGGCGGGTTCATCAGAACGACGGACGGCTCGATGGCGGGATCGAGATGATCGTCGATATGGGCTGCGTCATGCCGGGAAATGGGAACCCGCGGAAACAGCAGGCCGAGCAGATCGGCGCGTGTCGCGGCAAGCTCGTTGAGGGCAAGCGATGCCCTTGCGATCTCGGCATGGACGGCGAGAAGGCCGGTGCCGGCCGAGGGTTCGAGAACGAGGTCTGAAGCGGCGATCGCGGCGGCGTGGGCGGTGACGAAAGCGAGCGGGAGCGGCGTCGACAGCTGCTGCATGGCCTGGCTCTCGTCGGAGCGGCGCGTGTGGGTGGGAACGAGTTCGGCGATGCGTTTCATCATCGCCAGCGTCGCCTGCGGCGAGGCCGATCGGGACAGGATCGCGGATCCGAAGCGGTGGAGAAACAGGACTTGGGCGGCTTCGAACGCCTCGTAGGCGTCCTTCCAAATCCAGAAGCCTTGTGCATCGGTGCCGCCGAAATTGTCGGTCATGGCCGTGCGTAATGTCGCGGTGGTGATGGGCTTGCCCTGTTCCAGGAAGGGCAGAAGCTGTGTGGCCGCCTGGTGGATCGCCTGCGCCGTATCGATGGCGTCAGGCGTCGGGTTGGCAAGGGGAGCGGCCGTCGGGGCGACGGCCGATGAGGTCGTGACGATGTTCATGGATATGTCCTTCGCGGAAGTGAGTGTCCGCCCCGCCGGCACGCTCTCTGCGCCCCGGCAAGGCCGCATTCCTTCCGGCCCCGCTCTCCCTCCAGCGACGTGGAGGAAAGGGCGGCGAAGAGATCTCGAACAAGCGGCTCCCCGTCACCTTTCTTTGGCGCCACGGACCACGACGGATGAATCTCGCGGGTGCGCTTGCCCGCCTGGAGTGGCCGCTTACGATGGGTCCGCATCGTCGCCCCCTCCCCTTCTCACGCGTCGTGCGCGGGCTGCCGACATGCGGCTGTCGATCTCTTCGTCGGACAGATCCTCCAGGAGCTTGAGGCCGGTCCCCTGTTCGCCGGCGTTGACCAGGATGGTCCGCTTGCCGTGGTGTTCGACGGGCCAGGCTTCGGGATTGGCCTCGCCGGCGATGCTCTTGAAGTCGGCATGCGTCGCGGACCAGATCGCTTCGAGCTTTTCCTCACGCGTCATGCTGTCGATGGCGCCCGTCTCGTGAGCAATGATCGCCGCACGCATGGCGTCAGGACTGCGCTTGTCGGAGAGATCGCAGAACCCATGGAACCACCGTTCGCGGCTGCGGATCCTGATCGCGAAGAAGACGCTGGTTACGTAGCCCGCCTTATATTCGGACATGCCGAACATGCCGGTTCGCTGAAACAGCGGTGGCAGAAGACCGAGCATGAAATGGTACGAGGAGGCCTCGATTTCGAACCATTCCGACGCATATGGTTTGTCGGACAGGGGATCGACACCGGGAGTATCGCTGTGGCGATTGAAGAGGGCGAACATTTGCTCGCGCGTCACGACGCCCTCGAACACTTTTCTGAACGGTGGATGGTTGGACATGAAGTTTCTCCGGAATGGCCGGGCCACCCGCCGCGGCTGCGCTGCGGCGAGTGACCGTCGGGGGATGACGGGATCGGCGGGGGCGGGGGTTCAAGCGGCGCGGCGATCCGCGGAAAGTGCGGCATCACGACCGACACCGGTGATGGCGCGGACGGCCGCGGCGAGGGCCGGAATATCGTCGAGCATGGTCAGCGCGACGAAGTGGTTGGGCCCACCGATATAGTCCTTGCGGCCCTTGCAGGTCCGGATCAGAATGCCGTGACCCGAGGACAGGCCGAACTGGCCGAACTGGATGTAGACGCCGTCGTGGTGCAGGGTAACCTCACCCGAGATGGCAACCCCGGCCTTGTTGGATCGGACGATATAGCTGCCCGGCGGCAGCGCCAGCTCCGCGGCGAGTTTCTTCAGCCATGAACGCGCTGTCGTGTGAAAGCGTCTTTTCTGCTGCTCGTCATAGGAGCAGCTTCTGTTCCAGTCGAACATGTCGATCTCCATGAAACGGAACAGGCCCGGCGATCGCTTGTGCCGATCCCGGGCCTGTGTCGGTTGGTTCTAAACGGTGAAGACGTCAGGCGGCCCCGCGGTCCTCGATGACATCAGCGCCGACCTCGTCGGCAGAGACCTCCTCGAGATAGGCTCGGCTGTACGAATTGCTGGCGAGCCAGCGTCCGGCCGCTTCACGGTTCTCTGCGAGATGCAGGAGCTCCGGGCTGTCGCCGAGGTCCTGCAGGACCCGGACCATGCCGATGGCCGGACGCTCGACGATGTCGAAACGCAGATCGCTTTCGACGGACCAGGTGCGCCGGACCGAGACGACGATGACGCCGCTCCCGCCAAAATCACCTTCATGCAAGGTGAAGCATGCTGGAGAGCTATAGGTCGCTCGCGACCGCGGCGGTTCCTTCCTGACCAGGCAACCGGTGCCATTGCGGCTCTCCCACGCGGAGAGCTTTTTTCTGAAACGAGCGGGCGGCTTCGGTATGCCGTCGTAGTAACGGACGACGCTCCCTAGAGAAGCGCAATCGTAAATTGTATGTGCGGACATATGTATTTCTCCATGTCTGGAAACAAAAAGGGGCCCGGCGAGATGCCGAGCCGGGTGCGGAGCGGGAGGCCGATTATTCGGCGGCCTGGAGGTGGTCGGTTTCGTCGCCGGCGCCGATCGCGGACTCATCGGATGATGGATCCGTATCGGCGGCGAGGAAGGCCGGCAGTTCGGCGGCATCCCCGTCGAGGGCCGTGTCATCCGCCACATCGTTGCTGACGGTCTCGCCGGCGTCGACAACCGCGTCGTCGCCGTCGAGACGCAGCGGCTCGGGCAGCCAGTTCGATCCTTCGAGAAGACGGGCGGCCTCACGTGCCATCAAGTCCTTCTTCATGTGGTCGATCAGCTGTGCGGAGTCCTCGCCGCAAGCCTCACGCACCGCCTGAACGATCCGGGCCTTGGTGACGCGGCCGAGATAGTTGTCGACGGTGGGCTCCCAGCCGGCCGCAACCATGTCGAACTGGAGCGTGGCGGCGAGTGCATCGACATGGGCAAGCGCGCCCGGCCGCTTGTTCCACGGCTCGACGACGGCATTGAGCGAGAGCGACACGCAGTGCGCGAACAGCGCCTTGCGGCTCGCCTCGTCGAGACCAAGTAGAAAGTCCCACAGCTTGTCGCTGTCCGGCATATCCCGGTCCCAGGCCTCATGACGCTCGGCGATCTCCCTCGCCCAGGGCGTCTCGGCGAGACCCTGGACCTGGCCGAAGCTGTTGCTCGTCAGGATGACCTCCAGGCAGCTATCCTTGGCGAACCGGTAGAACACCTGCAGCACGAGGGCATGGAGGACCGTGACAAAGGCGATGTCGACGTCGCTCGCCAGCGCGTTGCGCAGCGCGAGCGTCTTTTGCGCGGTTAGATCGAAGACGAGGCGATCAGGCAGCGGCTTGATGCCCTCATCCTCGGGTTCTTCTGCGCCGTCGGATGCCCCGTTCACGAGCCGGCCGTTGACGACGACGCGATTGGCGCCGTCATCGTCTGCATGCGACACGTCGCGATCCTCACCGTCGGCTTCTTCGTCGTCCTCGTCCGTCTCGACCCGCGCCTCGTCCTCGGGACGGACAAAACCGGCTTCGATCTGCAGCTGGCCGCTAGCGGCCAGCGTGATGAACGCACCGGCGATGGCCTTCTGCGCCGGATCGTAGACTTGGGGACGATCGCTGAAAGCGTCGAGTCCGGCGCCAAGCTGATCGAGCTTGGACTCGATCGTCTCGTCGGCTTCCTCCATCTCGGCATACTTGGCGTCGAGATCGTCATACTCGGCTTTCGCCGCGTCGTAACGGGTGATCTCCTCGGCGCTCATCTTCGCCTGTTCGGCGTAGACGCGCCGCATGCCGGAGGTGTGGCCGTAGGGGAAGCTGATCGCCGCCTCGACCCACTTCCAGCCGTCGGCGCGAACGGCCTGGGAATCTGCCTTGAGCTTGTCGAAAACCAGTTGCTCGAGAAGAGCTGCATCCTGGAACCAGCCGCCGGAATCCTGCTCGAACAGATCGCGCAGGACAACGCCGCCCGCAGCCTCATAGGCTTCGGCGCCGACATAGACCGCCCGGCGATCGTCGGCACGAACCGTAGTCTCCGTCAGCAGGCGCCTGATGTAGTAGGGCTCCTGCATGTTCGAGTTGTTGGAGATGCGCTCCCAGACCTGCTCCTGACGTGCATGGTCATCGGAGATCGAAAACGCCATGATCTGCTCAAGACGGATTTCATCCCGTTCGTAGAGCTCGAGCAGCTTTGGAGAGACCGTTGCAAGCCTCAGGCGCTGCTTGACGGTCGCCGGCGACACGAAGAATCGGGCGGCGATCTCCTCGACGTCAAGGCCCTGGTCGCTCAGAACCTTGAAAGCCCGGAACTGATCGAGCGGATGAAGGTTCTCGCGATGCACGTTCTCGGCAAGCGAGTCCTCTTCGACCGACGTCGTTGCGCTGCGATTGACAATGCAGGGGATCGGCTCGTTCTTTGCCAGACGCTTCTGTTTGACGAGAATGCCGAGCGCGAGATAGCGGCGGCCGCCCGCCGGCACTTCGAAGGTGTCGGTCTCCTCTCCATTTCTGTCGAGCACAGGACGGACGTTCAGGCTCTGAAGGAGCTTTCGCCGGCCGATATCCTCGGCGAGCTGCTCGATGGATATGCCGTCCTTTACGCGGCGGACATTCTGCTGCGACAGCACAAGCTTGTCGTAGGCAATATTCTCCGAGGGGTTCATTGCGATCTTCTGATTGGCCTTTGCCATGGTCAGGGTCTCCATGACGGGCGGTGCGGGGCCTCTCCCCGAACCTCCAAACCCGTCAGGAACCCTCCCCTCCGCCCTCTGCCTCTGCCGGCCGCGCGCCAGCGCCGGCTGGCATGGGAGTCGCGCAGCCGGTGGCTGGAAGGGGTGTAGTAGCTCTCAGGTGGATCGTTGAGCCGGACGCGGGTGCGCAGGAACAGGATGCCCGAACCGAGATTGCCGCAAAACAGGAACTCGACGGCCGGCGTGGTCTTCGGGCTGCCGCCGATCTTCCGCTGCCCGATCTGGCGGAAGGCGTCGTCAAAGCTGGACGGATCAGGCGTGGTGCGCGCTATCAGCTTGCCGTGGAAGACCCAGGGCGGTCGCTGAGGATCGACGCGGCCGACGGCGATCTGATGAAGCAGATCGAGCAGATAGGTGGGATCAGCGGGATAGGGACAACCCCGCCAGAGTTCTCGGACAGTGCGGCGGAGACCGTCGTGCAGCGCGAACAGCCGCGCACGGGCCTCGCGCCAGCGGGCGGAGCGCCTGGGCGCGCTGCTCGCGCTCGCGCTCATCCCACCAGATGTGGCGGCGGACCATTTCCTCGTCGACGCTATGCTGCCCTTCGGCGATGATTACGGCGAAGAGCGGCAGTGCCTCGCGCTCAAGGCGCTGCTTGCGCTTGAAGGCCGCGCGTTTGCGCGATGTGTCCCGATAGGGTTCGGGTCTCGGCCAGGGACGGAAGCGCATCAGGCACCCTCCCGGCGTCCAGCCCGCGCGCCATTGGAAAGGATGCGGATGGCTACGGCGATGCTGCCGGTCTCACGCGCGGCTTCTACATAGGCCGAGAGCGGATATGGGCTGGCGAAGAAGATGTCGCGCTCGATATGCATATCGAACGGCAGCTCGAGCGTGGCAAGCTCTTCGAGGCTGAAGGACCCGAGTTCCGGCGGCTCGTTCAGCTGCGCCAGTCCGAACATGATGTCGCCGTCCGCGTCGAGCTCGGCGGCGAGCCAGGTGCCGATGTCGACCGGATTGAAGAACCTGACCACCGGGACATGGTCGCGGCCGCTCCGGCGGCCGTTGGCGAGGAGCTGTTCACGCTGATTAGGCGTCAGCAGGGGCATGGGATTCTGGGCGATTTTACTCATCAGGCTTGCTCCGCGATGGGCGGCCGTAAGTCCTCTACGACCTCCTGACCCGTCACAACGAAAGGCGCCGTCCTCCTGGCTGGGAGGAGCGGCGCCTTGGAGTGGCGATGATCGGAAAGCCGACGGTGCGATGAGCCGCTTTGCCGAGGAGCCGGATCAGTTAGCGAGGTCGAACAGTTTCTTGGCCTTGCCTTCCAGTTCGAGCCGGACATCCTGGTGCTGCTTGTCGCGAGCAACACGGGTGATGCCCTGCACAAAATCGAAAACCGACGTTGGCGGATGGCCTTCGTCGCTGAGCACGGCTTCGATGATCTTCGTGGTTTCACCCTTCGAGAAGCCGCGCTTGCGCAGGAATGTCGTGCGATCGTCGTCGTCCCGGGCGACGATGCGCTCGCGCGCTGCCTTGATGCCGTTGACGAAGGGCATGGGCGAGGATTCGGCGAACTGGATCAGTGCCGGCTCGGCTTCGAGTGCAAAGCGCGAGGCGGCGTATTTGGAGTGGCGGATGGTGATTTCCTGAAAATCCTCGACGCCCCAGAGATTTCTGTTACAACACACTGCGCGAAGGTAAAAGCTTGCAATTCCAAGGGTTTTCGAGCCGACCTCGCTGTTCCAGGCGTAAAAGCCCCTGAAGAAAAGATCCGGATCGCCGTTCGGCAGTCGCCCGGCTTCGATGGGATTCAGGTCGTCAACCAAGAATACAAATATGTCGCGGTCCGAGGCATAAAGCGTCGTCGTGTCCTTGGAGATGTCGACATTGGGGTTGTAGATTCCCGTCGACCATTCGAGTACGCCCGGCACCTTCCAGCGCGTATCTCCGGTCCCGTTGCCGGCAATCTTCTGCACGGCCTCGACCAGCTCATGGTCGAAAATCCTGCCATAGTCGGGCCCGGTGACGGCACGAAGCTCAAGGCGGCCGTTCTCGATCTCCAGCGTCTTCACCTGTTCGGCCCTATGTGAGGTGAGGCCGAATTGCAGGTTGATGCCGGCGAGCGGCGCCGGAAGCTGGCGCAGGTAATTCGCCGGCGCTCCGACGAGGCCGGCGAGCTGCCCGAAGCTCCAGTGGGTCGGGGCGACGGGAGTGTCTGCCTGCGGCAGCATCAGTGTCAGGCGCTCGGGATTGTCGCGGCTGGCCTCGACGCGGATTGCCTCGCTTTCGACGATGCGCGTACGGCTGCGATCGGATCGCTGCTTCACCGAGTTGTGGAGATCGGCCAACGAAAGATATCGCTCGTCCGGCGGGCGGTTGAACCACTCAGACGAGACGCGGCCAATGCGCTGGCCGCGGCTGACATCCACCTTGTAACCATTGTTCCCGATCCGGTTCGGCGCCTGAATTTCCATCTGGGTCATAGCTCTTGCTCCGCGGCGGGTGCCAGGAGCCTCTCTCCCGGCCTTCACCCGCCGCCAGCATTCCGCTCCACCCTCTCCCTCCCGGCGCCGGCCAAGCCAGGCACAAGCGCTGTCGCTGCGGCAGCTATTGCGTCAGAGATCTGCGCGAAAGGTGAGGACTGGCCGCAGGCCGGCCCCAGCGCAACCGCAATCCGGTCCTGCGGCGAGACGCGCCCCAGTATTCCCAGTGGCTGGTCACCACCGGGATAAGCCAAGCCACGCCCTCGCCGGCGCATTCGCCCGATGGCGAGAACAATGGCGGTTGCCTCAATCGCGAAACCATGAATCAATGCGCATCAAGGGGATGCGGCGGCGTCCGGAGCATGGAGATGCGACGATTCAGAATTGCTGACCAGGTCATAGAGGAATCGGCGTCTGACCTGCAGGTCGTGCTGGCGGATGCCTACCAGCGCAAGAGTCGGCCACTCTGCCTGTGCAAGGAGCCGGGTGTGGCGATGTACATCGCACAGGTCGGCGACCAGTATATCGTCAAGCGAATGCCGCTCTCGGGCGACGGGCATGATCCCTCCTGCTCGGCCTACGAGCCGCCAGATGAGCTCTCCGGCCTTGGCATGCTCATGGGCGGCGCGATCCAGGTCGATTCAGAGACCGGGATGGCGGCGCTCAAGCTGGATTTCAGTCTTTCGAAAGTTGGCGCTCGATCGGCGTCTCCTGTGGGCGCCGGAGGCTCGGACAGCGTGGTCGGGGACACGAAGAAACTGTCCCTGCGCAGTCTACTTCATTACCTTTGGCATGAAGCCGAACTCACCGTCTGGATGTCGCGATGGGCTGGTAAGCGCCATTGGTGGAATATCCGGCGGCACCTCGTCGAAGCCGCCGGACAGATGACGGTCAGGGGCGGTCCACTCAGCAAAATCCTGTTCGTGCCAGAGCCGTTCCGGTCCGCCGACAAAACGGTGATCGAGCAAAGGCGCGCAGAGGCGCTTGCTTCCGCGCTGCCCCCGAAGAGCGGTCCCAGAAAGCTGATGATCCTTGTCGGCGAGGTCAAAGAATTCGGCACGGCTCGCAGCGGCCACAAGTTAATCGTCAAGCACATGCCGGGGTTCGTGTTCTTGCTGGATGAGAGCCTTCATCGTCGGCTTCAAACCCGTTTTGAAAACGAGATGGCTCTCTGGGGTGCAGATGAGGCATCGCATTTGATCGCCATTGCCACCTTTGGGTTGACACCGGCGGGGCTGGCGGTGATCGAGGAAATGGCAGTCATGGTGGTGGCGGAGAATTGGGTGCCCTACGAGTCCGCCTATGAAAAGAAGTTGCTCGATGCGCTCGCCAGGGTAAGAGAGCGCAGCGTGAAGAGTCTGCGCTACAACCTGCCGGCGGATAAGCCGGCCGTGGCCGCGATATTGCAAATTCCGCCACGAACGGTTGGACTTTACGTCGTTCCTCCTTCTTCCGATGGCGCATATGAGGAAACGCTGGGCGAATTGATCGCATCCCGACCGGAGTTCGATTCCTGGATCTGGCGGACGGCCGATGGTGAAATGCCGCCATTGCCTGTTCGGTAGGACCGAGTGCCCCTCACATGACGAGCATATGGTTGTCGGAAACCGATCTGCCCAGACCTCGTCCTACGGCCATTTGGCCGCAGGCCGGCAGCGACGCTTGCTTCTCCTGGGAAAAGACGGACCTCGCCAAGGCGTTCCAGGACGCGGTCGCGGCCTGATATCGGCGCCAATTCCCGCCCATGGGTCCGACGGCCGACCTTCCGTCTTGACTAGTCCCTGCCTACGGCCTATCTCACCGCCACGTTAGCACTCGCTTGGGTCGAGTGCTAACGCTCTCCGGCAACTGAGAACCATTCAACATCCGTACCAGGGAGACATCCAAAAATGGCAAAGTCGAAGTTCCGCCCGCTTCATGACCGCGTGGTCGTTCGCCGGGTCGAATCCGAATCCAAGACCGCCGGCGGGATCATCATCCCGGATACGGCAAAGGAAAAGCCGCAGGAAGGCGAAATCATCGCCGTCGGCTCCGGCGCTCGTGACGAAGCTGGCAAGCTCGTCCCGCTGGACGTCAAGGCTGGCGACCGCATCCTGTTCGGCAAGTGGTCGGGCACCGAAGTCAAGCTCAATGGCGAAGACCTTCTGATCATGAAGGAATCCGACATCATGGGCATCATCGGCTGACACGCCGCCGCCTTTCATCCGCACCATCCAATCGGAATTTCGGGCGAAATGCCCAGGAGTAAAAAATGGCTGCCAAAGACGTAAAATTCTCCCGCGACGCCCGCGAGCGCATGCTGCGCGGTATCAACATCCTCGCCGACGCGGTGAAGGTGACGCTCGGCCCCAAGGGCCGCAACGTCGTCATCGACAAGTCGTTCGGCGCCCCGCGCATCACCAAGGACGGCGTCACCGTCGCCAAGGAAATCGAACTTTCCGACAAGTTCGAGAACATGGGCGCGCAGATGATCCGCGAAGTCGCGTCCAAGACCAACGACATCGCCGGCGACGGCACCACGACTGCGACCGTTCTGGCGCAGTCGATCGTCCAGGAAGGCCACAAGGCCGTTGCCGCCGGCATGAACCCGATGGACCTGAAGCGCGGCATCGATCTGGCCGTCACCGAAGTCGTCGCTCACCTCGTCAAGAACGCCAAGAAGATCAAGACTTCGGAAGAAGTCGCCCAGGTCGGCACGATCGCCGGCAATGGCGACGAGTCGGTCGGCAAGATGATCGCGGAAGCGATGCAGAAGGTCGGCAACGAGGGCGTCATCACAGTCGAGGAAGCCAAGACCGCCGAGACCGAACTCGAAGTTGTCGAAGGCATGCAGTTCGACCGCGGTTACCTCTCCCCCTACTTCGTCACCAACGCCGACAAGATGGTTGCGGACCTGGAAGATGCCTACATCCTTCTGCACGAGAAGAAGCTTTCCAACCTGCAGGCCATGCTGCCGGTCCTCGAAGCCGTCGTGCAGACCTCGAAGCCACTGCTCATCATCTCGGAAGACGTCGAAGGCGAGGCTCTGGCCACGCTGGTCGTCAACAAGCTGCGTGGCGGCCTGAAGATCGCTGCCGTCAAGGCGCCGGGCTTCGGTGATCGTCGCAAGGCCATGCTGGAAGACATCGCCATCCTCACCGGTGGCCAGGTCATTTCCGAAGACCTCGGCATCAAGCTCGAGAACGTCGGCCTCAACATGCTCGGCCGCGCCAAGAAGGTGTCGATCTCCAAGGAGAACACCACCATCGTCGACGGCGCCGGCGAGAAGGCCGAGATCCAGGGCCGCGTTGCCCAGATCAAGCAGCAGATCGAGGAGACCACTTCCGACTACGACAAGGAGAAGCTGCAGGAACGTCTCGCCAAGCTGGCGGGCGGCGTTGCGGTGATCCGCGTCGGTGGCGCGACGGAAGTCGAAGTCAAGGAAAAGAAGGACCGCGTCGATGACGCGCTCAACGCGACCCGCGCGGCCGTCGAAGAAGGTATCGTTCCCGGCGGCGGCGTAGCACTCCTGCGTGCTTCGCTGGCTATCACCGTCACCGGCGTCAATGCCGATCAGACGGCCGGCATCGCCATCGTGCGTCGTGCGCTGCAGGCTCCGGCCCGCCAGATCGCGGCCAACGCCGGTGCGGAAGCATCGATCGTTGCCGGCAAGATCCTCGACAACAAGGGCGCGACCTTCGGCTACAATGCCCAGACCGGCGACTATGGCGACATGATCGCCATGGGCATCGTCGATCCGGTCAAGGTCGTGCGCACGGCTCTCCAGGACGCGGCCTCGGTCGCTGGCCTGCTCGTCACCACCGAAGCCATGATCGCCGAGGCTCCGAAGAAGGAGTCGGCTGGCGGCGGCATGCCTGGCGGCATGGGCGGCGGTGGTATGGGCGGCATGGGCGGTATGGATTTCTAAGGCCCACGTACCCCAAGAAAGGGCGGCAGCGGTGCCGCCCTTTTTCTTTGGGCGAACCTTTTTTGCCTACAGGGGGCCGGCGTCCTTGCCCGATCCAGGGCACCATACGGCGGTACTTCAATTGAGGACGCCAATGACTGAATTCATTCTGTTCGCCATAGGGCGGGCTTTCTTGCCAAGCGGTGGTCGGCACGCTCGCCATGGCCTACGGCGCGGTCTCGTTGACGGGCTGCTGTGCGCCGCAGCGGTCATCCGATCCAAGGCCGATCGGGCCGGGCGTATCCCAGATGGCGTCATCTGGTGGAGAACTCCTTCTGCCACTCAAGGCATTCCGACGCATCGCACCGGGCTACGAAGAAGGCCGACGACTGCTTTGCGGGCCTCGTCAATCTTGTCGCTGCGTTCCTCGCAAAGCCTATGACTGTAAACGGGCCTTAATACTTTTTGTTAGCTCGCAGAACCCTCTCGCCTGCGCCAAATACACCGTTTGAGCCCATGAGCCACTCAGGGGGTTGCCAAGGGAGAATCACACTCATAGTTTTGCTAGTCGCGGCCGGCACACTTTTCGGCGCGGTAGCCCAGGCTGCGAAGGGCTCTGTAAGAGCGGCGCTACTTATAAGACCGCACCCTGTGCGCGCCATCTTTTCGCGATGCGCAACAGGTGCTGCGGCATTATCGCGAACAGCGGTCGCGCGCAGGGTGCGTTTCGTGGTTGCGGCTGCGCCGCCATGTTTTCAATTCGCGCACAGGCTGCGTTTGCAAACGCCGCTTCGTAACACAACGCAAAGGATTTCATCGCATGGGTATTCGAAATTTCATCGTAGCAGCCTTCCTCGCCATGATGGTGACCGTCGGGTCACCCTCCGAGGCCCGCACCCCCTTCACCAACGACACCGCCTCCCGCATCCAAGCCCTGGCTCTGGTGGAAACCCTCAACGCCGACCTGCTCAGCCACCCCAGCGCTACGCTCACGCTGGAACGGTGGTGTGGTGACCACGGGCTGGCGCCGGAGGCGAAGATCGTTGCCCATCGCGTGAAGGGCGACCACAAACTGCTGCCGGATAATGCCCGCCAAGCGTTGAGCATCAGCGCTGACGAACCCGTGCACTACCGCCGCGTGCAGCTCGCCTGTGGCGAGCTCGTGCTCTCCGAGGCCGATAACTGGTACGTCCCGTCGCGCCTCACACCCGAGATGAACCAGGTGCTCGACACCACCGACCAGCCCTTCGGGAAGGTGGTCCAGCCGCTGCACTTCCGCCGCCAGACCATTAGCGCCGAGCTGCTGTGGTCGCCGCTGCCCAAGGGATGGGAGATGGACACGCCGCTGCCGGCGGCGGGGAAGGGGGCGCTGGTCATTCCCCACGAGGTGCTGCGGCACCGGGCCATCCTCTATACCGGGGCGAACCAGCCCTTCAGCCTGGTGGTGGAGACCTATACAGCCGAGGTCCTGGCCTTCGGCCGCCGCTGAATGCCGCGAACCGCCCCCTAGCCGATCCCTGTGACAGCGAGCGGTCGTAGGTTGCCGACTGAGCGCCTTTCTCTACTGTGTTTTCTGATTTTCGGACCAATGCGAAGCTGGCGAGCCGGGTTCTATGTACCGACCAATCGAGCGCAGGTAGGCGACGATCTCCGGTAGCAAAAAATCACGATCGCCAAACTCTTCGCCTATGCGTTTGAGATCCTCCGCCGCCGTCACCATCTCCTCCAGGTCACCGAGTACATAGCCTCTGTGGCCGATAGCGCAGATATCGCAGCCGGCCCCGATCACTTGGTCGACGAAGGCTGGAATCTCACTCGCCTTCATCGGCCGCATGCTACTTGTCATCACGATCATCCTCTCGTCGACTTTCTTATCTCACGAGCGAAGCTCATTCCGGTCCTTGGCCAGCTTTGTAGCGCTCGCTCCGGAAGTCCGACTACCTGGAAGTCCGTGCGCGCGATTCTGAACCCTTGTGCGCTAATACAACGTCAAAAATATTACGAGCCTGTGCCACAGCAATTCCGAGATCACGCGCTTCCCTCCGTGTCGCCTCATCGACCACCGGCAAATAGGCATTCGTCTCCAACCACTCCCGTAAAATGATCTTGATGAGATCCGATCTCCCAATTTTCATTTCAGCGGCGATGGAGATAAGGGCATCCTCGGTCGCCGGTTCCAATGCACGCCGGCGACGTTTCTGAGCATGAGGGCAGCGCGGCGCAGGATAATCTGCAAGTCTGCGCACGGGATATCCGTTATGCGATCGGCCGCTCTCTCAAGTTCTTCTGCAACAGTGTCATCGGGCTCCAGTCGTCCATTCCTCTGGAGGCGAAGCTTCGCGTCGCGGAGGGATAAAAATAGCCATGAACGGTCGGTCTGTTGATGTCAGTGGCGGCACGTCGTCATCTCAGACATGCACGCATATCTCGCCTTGCGGCCGACAGTCGAGGCGAGGCAGACATATTTTCATCAATATATCACCGGTTGATGGCGCGACTTGCATCAATACCTCTTTTCCCGTTACGCAGGCGTTTCGTCTGTCGCACTCGACAGCCAGGTAAAACGGCGCGATGTTACCTATCATCGAGGAGAAGCACATGCGAGACCTGCCACGCGATATCGATGCGGATGTGGTGATCGAGATCGGCAAACTGCTCGATGACACGGATGTTGGTCCTTTGCCGGTCCATGATCTCGTCAAGCAGGTTCGGACTCTGACGCAGTCGATCGTCTCTGATCAGGCGATCGAACAACTGATCGTCGAGATGGCGGCGAATCGAGGCTTGTCAATGATCTTCGAAATGCCGCCAGCTTAGAAAATTTTACCTAGGTCGAATCAAGCTCGCCTTTACGCTTTACTTAAGTTCCCAGCTGACGATTTGCCGGTTCGTCGCTCCTGCTCGATCTCGAAATTGATCTTCAGGCCAGCTCGCTCCACGGCCGAGATGTGAACGAAAACGTCCTGCCCGCCATTGTCCGGCTGAATAGAGCCAAAGCCTTTGGAGGCGTTGATCCACCTCACCGTCCCAGTCGCCATATGCGCATTCCTTGCCGACAAGCGGCGGCCAAGCGCGCCAAGATCGCCGGCATCCCGGTTCAAAACCCAAGCCTCACTCCGCAACTTCGCGATGAAGCCAGGTTCTGGACGCCTTGGTCCGTCCAGAACCTCCTCGAAACTCATAAAAACGGCCGGCTTGGTCGAGATCGCTCCGCCAAGATGGTCATCCGTCATTCTCGCCGTCGCCCCGTTGGCTTTCAGCGCGGCCATCAGCATCGGTCCGACAGAGAACTGCCCTGCCCTCGCCTTGTCGGTCAGCACCCGCAGACAATCGCCTGCCGAGTTGATGTGCTGAGCGCGCTGCAGGATGCAGGCAATCACGATCGCGGCGACTTCCTGGCCCATTACATGGCAAGCCTCCTCATACGCTGATGGTGAGACACCCAGATAGGCGCCGAGCAAAGGGACCGCGCGCGGCCACCCGAGCCTACCGGCGACGATGGCGTCAGCCAGCCATGGCCCAAGGTCACGCGCGGCGCGCTGACCATGGCGCTCGAGCATTGCGATGGTATCGGCGGCCCCGCCGACCGCATTCCCGTGTGCGTCAGCAAGACCCTTGATTTCCTATGGGGCGCCCACTGCCTCGTACCGTAGCTGTCAGTGTTGAGGGCCGGGAGTACGGAAGATCCGGATTTGCGGGATCAACGTCGCGGCGCTTTAACCCGCCTTCTTTCGCGACTACACGACCCGGCACGGGAGCTGGGCGATGGGCGCTCGCTCAATCTCACGGATGCGAAAAACGGATGCGCCTTTGTCGAAGTCATTACGCAAGCAGAAACGCTGGCATCTAAAAATCGCTCGAACCTTTGGCGCTGCTAATTCC
This sequence comes from Mesorhizobium shangrilense, assembly GCF_040537815.1. Taxonomy (NCBI): domain Bacteria; kingdom Pseudomonadati; phylum Pseudomonadota; class Alphaproteobacteria; order Hyphomicrobiales; family Phyllobacteriaceae; genus Mesorhizobium; species Mesorhizobium shangrilense. The sequence goes on along the minus strand of NZ_JBEWSZ010000003.1, from coordinate 235,127 downwards.
GCCCGATCTGCACTGACGAAAACCACGGGGGCAACCTCTACGAGAGCATCACGGCTCAATCTGGCCAACACTGACAATGCGTTCTTCACACACGATACCGAGTGTGCGGTGCAGCACCCTTCCACTGCGAGTCGCCCGGCGGCCGGCTCCCCTTCCGGCCAACCACGCTCCTGACTCCTCTGCTCGTTGCGACCCTGGCCTGCTTGTCGAGGAAGCGTTCCGCGGTAACCACCATCGTCTCCAGGTCTTCACCAGCTTCGCCACTCCATTCCAACCCTCTCAGTGCCGCGGCCGGTTCGAGGCGCATATTATCCCCCGCCGCGGCAGCACGCTCGATCGTCTTCCGCACGGGCAAGATATCGTCCCAAGCCGCAAGCGCTTCGCGTTCGGCGCTGTCCAATGTCCGACAATGTCGGATACGCAACATAGCAGAGCCCGATTTATCACATTGCCAAAACGGTTTTCTCATTTGGCACGGTACATGCGCGGTCATCCGCAGACACGTCACGGACTATGGAGAAATTGTTCCATGATCGCCTCAGCTAAAGCTACCGGCGCCGCTGGTCTTCCGATCCATCCAAGGGTGACGCTCGAGTGAGGCCCGGCAACATGACGACGGTTGCTCATCCGGCTCGGCGCTGCCCCGATCCACCTATCCCACGATCGGGGGAGACGGGGCCGCAGCGTCTTCAAAGTGAGGAACAACTCACTTTGCCGCGAACCTTGCCCCTCGTCCACCACCACAACCGGAGCCATCGATGAAACTTTTGTCTGACGGGCTGCGCAGCATGCCTGCTGCGACCACCCTGGTGTCGACCGCTCCGGCTCTGGCCGTCACCGATGACGGCGAGGTGGCGGATTTCCAGCTCGACAACGGCATGGAGGTGGTCGTTATCCCCGATCACCGTGCGCCGATCGTCACCCACATGGTGTGGTACAAGATCGGCAGCGCCGACGAGCCACCGGGCAAATCTGGCATCGCCCATTTCTTGGAGCATCTGATGTTCAAGGCGGCGACGACCAACCATGCCGCCGGCGAGCTCGGCCGCGCCGTCTCCGCCATCGGCGGCTCGCACAATGCCTTCACCGATTACGACTACACCGCCTTCTATGAGACGGTGGCGCCTTCGGCGTTGGAGCAGATGATGAGCTTCGAGGCCGATCGCATGTTCAACCTCATCCTCACCGACGATGATATCGAGACCGAGCGCGACGTGATCATGGAGGAGCGACGCTCGCGCATCGACAACAATCCGCGGGCGGTTCTGGAAGAGGAGGTCGACGCCACACTCTGGCAGAACCAGCCCTACCGCATCCCGGTTATCGGCTGGATGCAGGAGATGGAGAAGCTAAACCGCACGGACGCCAAGGCCTTCTACGACAAATATTACACGCCCAATAATGCCGTGCTGGTGGTGGCTGGCGACGTCGAGCCGGAGACGGTGAAGGCGCTCGCCGAGAAGACCTATGCAAAGGTCGCGCGCGGTCCGGCCCTGCCGCCGCGCATCCGCTCGGCCGAGCCGGAGCAGAACACCAAGCGTACGGTGACACTGACCGACGCGCGCGTGTCGGTCCCGAGCTTCTCGACGCAATGGGTGGTGCCGTCCTATCATACGGCCGAACGTGGCGAGGCCGAGGCGCTCGACCTCCTGGCCGATATCCTCGGCGGCGGCAACCGCAGCCGGCTCTACCAGCAGCTATTGGTGAAGCAGGGCATTGCCGCGGAGGCCGGCGCGAATTTCCAGGGCACCATGCTGGATGCCACCAACTTCGCCATCTACGGCTCGCCGCGCGGCGATGCCAAGCTCGCCGACCTAGAAGCCGCGGCCGATGCCGAAGTCGCCCGCATCGCCAAGGACGGTGTGACCGATGACGAGCTGGACAAGGCCAAAGACCGCCGTGTCCGCTCGGTGATCTTCGCCCGCGACAAGCAGGGCCACATGGCAAATTTGTATGGCTCCGCGCTTACCACCGGCGGCAAGGTGCAGGACGTCGAGGAATGGCCGGACCGCATCCGCAAGGCCACCGCCGATCAGGTGAAGGCGGTCGCCGCCCGCTATCTCCTGCCTGACCATTCGACCACCGGCTATCTCTTGCCCAAGACGGAGAAGTGATGTGATGACGCACCAACGCCGTGGCTTGTTTGCACAGGCGCGCTCCCCTTGGAGAAGCGAGGGCAGCGCGCCCCGCCACCCCGCTGGGGACCCTTCTCCTCACCATTCTCTTTCGCTTCTAGCCGGCGCTGAACGCCTGAACATCCAGGAGTTGAGATCTGAAAACGGCATCAACGCCTGGCTGGTGGAGGACCATACAGTGCCGATCATCGCCAGCCGCTTCGTCTTCGACGGCGGCACCACGCAGGACCCGGTCGGCAAGGAGGGGCTCGCCAGTCTGATGACCGGCTTGTTCGCCGAGGGCGCCGGCGATCTCGACAGCGATGCCTTCCAGGTGAAACTCGAGGATGCCGGCGCCGAGATGAGTTTTAAGGCCCAGCGTGACCGCATTTATGGCTCGATGCGCATGCTGTCCGAACAGCAGAACGCCGCTTTCGATTTGCTTCGGCTCGCTGTCAACAGGCCGCGCTTCGGCCAGGAGCCGATCGATCGCATCCGCGCCCAGGTCCTCTCCGGTATCATCGCCAATGAGCGCGACCCCGAGTCGATCGCCCAGCGCAAATGGCTGCGCGCGATCTACGGCACGCATCCCTATTCGAGGCCGGGCGAAGGTACCAAAAAGAGCCTCGCCGGCATAACGCCGGCCGATCTCGGCGCCTTCCACAAGGCCATTTTCGCTCGCGACGGCCTGCATGTGGCGGTGGTCGGCGACATCGATGCGAAGACGCTGAGTAAAAAGCTTGACCAGCTGTTCGGCGATTTGCCTCAGAAGCAGACCCTCGCCCCCGTCGCCGATGTCGATCTCAAGCTCGGCCAACAGGTGGAGGTGAACTACGACCTTCCGCAGACCTTGCTGCAACTCGCTTATCCCGGCGTGAAGCGTAGCGCGCCAGATTTCTACGCGGCGGAGCTGCTGAACGAAATCCTCGGCGGCTCGCCCGTCACGTCGCGCCTGTGGGAGGAGGTGCGCGAAAAGCGCGGCTGGACCTATGGCGCCTATTCCAGCTTGGTCGACCACCAGCATTCCAACGCGCTCGTCGTCACCACGGCGACGCGTTCGGACAGGGCCGCCGGGACGCTCAGCCTGGTGCGCAAGGTGGTGAAGCAGATGGCGGAAGAAGGTCCGACCGAGTCCGAGCTCGAGGCGAGCAAGAAATATCTGATCGGCGCCTATGCCATCCGCAATCTGGGTTCCTCCAGCTCGAGTGCAGCCACGCTCGTCGAGTGGCAGCTCGACAAGCTCGGCATCGACTACATCCAGCGCCGCGCGGACCTCATCGATCAGGTGACGCTCGACCAGGTGAAGGCAGCGGCGAAGAAGCTGCTTTCGGCCGAGCCCGCCATTATGGTCGTCGGCCCGCCGCTGGGGGGCAAAGGATGAGCCCAGGACCCATTTGCCTCCGTTCGGGCGGCCCACCGGTTCTGTTCGGGCTCGTGATTGTCGTTTGGCTTCCATCGCTTAGAGAGTGAAGTGCCACCATGTCCGAACAACCCTTGCCGACGCTGCCGATGTGGCGCGTCGATCACATCGAGCCCTCGCCCGAGATGTTGGCGCTACGCGCCAACGGTCCGATCCACCGCGTGCGCTTCCCGTCCGGGCACGAAGGCTGGTGGGTGACAGGCTACGACGAGGCCAAGGCGGTGCTGTCCGACGCGGCGTTCCGGCCCGCCGGAATGCCGCCGGCGGCATTCACCCCGGATTCGGTGATGCTCGGTTCGCCGGGGTGGCTGGTCTCGCACGAGGGGGGCGAGCATGCCCGGCTACGCACGATCGTGGCGCCGGCCTTCAGCAACCGCAGGGTGGAGCTGCTCGCGCAGCAGGTCGAGGCGATCGCCGCGCAGTTGTTCGAGACACTGGCGGCCCAGCCCCAGCCCGCCGACCTGCGGCGCCACCTCTCCTTTCCGCTTCCGGCCATGGTCATCAGCGCGCTGATGGGCGTGCTCTACGAGGATCACGCCTTTTTCGCCGGGCTGTCCGACGAGGTGATGACGCACCAGCATGAAAGCGGTCCGCGCAGCGCGTCGCGCCTGGCCTGGGAAGAACTGCGCGCCTACATTCGCGGCAAGATGCGGGACAAGCGCCAGGATCCGGGCGACAACCTGCTGACGGATCTGCTCGCGGCGGTCGACCACGGCAAGGCGACCGAGGAAGAGGCGATCGGCCTGGCGGCGGGCATGCTGGTGGCGGGGCACGAGAGCACCGCCGCGCAGATCGAATTCGGCCTGCTGGCCATGTTCCGCCATCCGCAACAGCGCGAACGCCTGGTCGGCGATCCATCCCTGGTGGACAAGGCGGTGGAGGAAATCCTGCGCATGTACCCGCCGGGCGCGGGCTGGGACGGCATCATGCGCTATCCGAGGACCGACGTGACCATCGCAGGCGTGCATATTCCCGCGGAGAGCAAGGTGCTGGTCGGCCTGCCGGCGACGTCGTTCGATCCGCGCCACTTCGACGACCCGGAAATCTTCGACATCGGACGCGACGAAAACCCGCACCTGGCGTTCTCCTACGGGCCGCACTACTGCATCGGCCTGGCACTGGCCAGGCTGGAACTCAAGGTGGTGTTCGGTTCGATCTTTCAGCGCTTTCCCGCGCTGCGCCTGGCCGTGGCGCCCGAAGACTTGAAGTTGCGCAAGGAGATCATCACTGGCGGGTTCGAGGAGTTCCCGGTGCTCTGGTGATGCGCGGACGCAGCCGGGAATTGCGATCTTCTGTGCAATTTGCCGGCGCGCCTGACGCGCGCCGGTCAGATCAGCCAGCCAAGAGGTAACCAAGATGGACGTGCAAGAAACGACGGCAGCATACCGGGACGCCTTCGCCGAACTGGCGTCGCCAGCGTGCCTCCACGACCCGTATCCGTTCATGCGGTGGTTGCGCGAGCACGATCCGGTGCATCGCGCGGCATCGGGCCTCTTTCTGTTGAGTCGCCACGCCGACATCTACTGGGCGCTCAAGGCCACGGGCGATGCGTTTCGGGGACCGGCGCCGGGCGAACTGGCGCGCTATTTCCCGCGTGTGGCGACCAGCCTGTCACTCAATCTGCTGGCGTCCACGCTAGCGATGAAGGATCCACCGACGCATACGCGTCTGCGCCGGCTGATCTCGCGCGATTTCACCATGCACCAGATCGACAACCTGCGGCCGAGCATCGCGCGCATCGTCGCAGCGCGCCTGGACGGCATGGCGCCCGCGCTGGAGCGTGGGGAGGCGGTGGACCTGCATCGGGAATTCGCGCTGGCCTTGCCCATGCTGGTCTTCGCCGAACTGTTCGGCATGCCTCAGGACGACATGTTCGGGCTCGCCGTCGGCATCGGCGCCATTCTGGAAGGCCTGCGCCCGCACGTCGACGATCCCCAGCTCGCCGCGGCGGACGCGGCCAGCGCCAGGGTGCAGGCCTACCTCGGCGACCTCATACCGCGCAAGCGCACCGATCCCCGCCAGGACATCGTGTCGATGCTGGTCGGCGCACACGACGACGATGCCGACACGCTGTCGGATGAGGAGTTGATCAGCATGCTGTGGGGCATGCTGCTGGGCGGCTTCGCCACCACTGCTGCGACCATCGACCATGCGGTCCTGGCGATGCTGGCGTATCCCGAACAGCGGCACTGGCTGCAGGGAGACGCCGTGGGGGTGAAGGCATTCGTCGAAGAAGTCCTGCGCTGCGACGCGCCCGTTATGTTCAGCTCCATTCCGCGTATCGCCCAGCGCGACATCGAACTGGGCGGCGTGGTGATCCCGAAGAACGCGGACGTGCGCGTGCTGGTCGCGGCCGGCAATCGCGACCCGGACGCCTTCGCCGATCCCGACCGCTTCGATCCCGCGCGGTTCTACGGCACCAGTCCTGGTATGTCGACCGACGGGAAGATCATGCTGAGCTTCGGCCACGGCATCCACTTCTGCCTCGGTGCGCAACTGGCCCGGGTGCAGTTGGCCGAAAGCCTGCCGCGGATCCAGGCGCGCTTCCCCACGCTGGCATTGGCCGAGCAGCCGACCCGGGAGCCCTCCGCGTTCCTTAGGACGTTCCGCGCGCTGCCGGTGCGGTTGCATGCGCAAGGGGGCTGAGATGCGCGTCGTGGTCGACCAGGATCTGTGCGGAACCACCGGGCAGTGCGTGCTGACGCTGCCGGGCACCTTTCGCCAGCGCGAACCGGACGGCGTGGCCGAAGTGTGCGTGGCGACCGTCCCGCAGGCGCTGCACGCCGCAGTGCGGCTCGCGGCCAGCCAGTGCCCGGTCGCCGCCATTCGGGTCATCGAAAGCGACGCTGGCGATGACGAGCGCGCCAGCGCCGACCCTGCGCGTTCTCCGGCGGATGCCGAGCGGCATGCCGCGAAGGACCAACGCAATCCAGGGGGACACGATGGGACGGTTTGAAGGCAAGGTGGCCGTGGTGACCGGCGCCGGCGCCGGCATCGGCAAGGCATGCGCCCTCGCCATCGCGCGCGAGGGCGGCAGAGTGGTGGTGGCCGACATTGATGGCTCGGCGGCCATCGCCTGCACCGCGCGGATCGCGGCCGAAGCGGGCCACGCGTTGGCCCTGGCCATGGACATCGCCGATGCGCAGGCGGTGGCAGCGCTGTTCGAGTCGGCGGAGCGGCACTTCGGTGGGGTCGACCTGCTGGTGAACAACGCGAGCGCCATGCATCTGACCCCACGCGACCGCGCGATCCTCGACCTGGACCTGGCGGTCTGGGATCAGACCATGGCGACCAATCTGCGCGGCACGCTGCTCTGCTGCCGGCAGGCCATCCCACGGATGATCGCCCGCGGCGGTGGCGCGATCGTCAACATGTCGTCGTGCCAGGGGCTCAGCGGTGACACCGCGCAGACGTCCTACGCCGCGTCGAAGGCGGCGATGAACATGCTGTCGGCCTCGCTCGCCACCCAGTACGGTCATGCGCAGATCCGCTGCAACGCGGTTGCGCCGGGTCTCATCATGACCGAGCGTCTCCTCGCCAAGCTGGACGAGTGCATGCAGCGGCATCTGCGCCGGCAGCAGCTCCTGCCGCGCGTCGGCCGCCCCGAGGACGTGGCCGCGCTGGTGGCGTTCCTGCTTTCCGACGATGCTGCGTTCATCACCGGCCAGGTCGTGTGCATCGACGGCGGCATGCTGGCGCATGTGCCGACGTACGCCGACGGTGGCAACAGCCGCGCCGCGCGGCCTGCCGGCGACACCGCCGAAGCGGCCGCGGCGCCGCACTGCTGATGGAGCTGATGGACATGCTGCTCAACCCGCTGGACCGTCGGCACCGGCTGCGGCACGACATCCCGGTCATGCCTGGTGCTTTCCCCATGGTTGGGCATCTTCCCGCCATCGTCTGCGACCTGCCGCGCCTGCTGCGGCACGCGGAACGGACGCTGGGCAGTCACTTCTGGCTAAATTTCGGCCCTGCCGGACACCTGATGACCTGCGTGGATCCGGATGCGTTCGCACTGCTCCGGCACAAGGACGTGTCCTCGGCGCTGATCGAAGAGATCGCACCTGAATTGCTTGGCGGAACGTTGGTCGCTAAGGACGGCGGCGCGCACCGGCAGGCGCGCGATGCGATCAAGGCGGCGTTCCTGCCCAAGGGGCTTACCCAGGCCGGCATCGGCGACCTGTTCGCGCCCGTCATCCGGGCGCGGGTGCAGGCGTGGTGCGACCGCGGCGACGTAGCCATCCTGCGCGAAACCGGCGACCTGATGCTCAAGCTCATCTTCAGCCTGATGGGAATCCCCGCGCAGGACCTGCCGGGATGGCATCGCAAGTACCGGCAACTGCTGCAGTTGATTGTCGCGCCCCCGGTCGACCTGCCCGGACTGCCCTTGCGGCGCGGCCGCGCCGCCCGCGACTGGATCGACACGCAGTTGCGCCAGTTCGTCCGCGACGCGCGCGCGCATGCCGTGCGCACCGGGTTGATCAGCGACATGGTGAGCGCCTTCGATCGCAGCGACGGTGCGCTCTCCGATGACGTCCTGGTCGCCAATATCCGCTTGCTGCTGCTTGCCGGTCACGACACCACCGCCTCGACGATGGCCTGGATGGTGATCGAGCTGGCGCGGCAGCCTGTGCTGTGGGACGCCCTGGTCGAGGAGGCGCTACGCGTGGGCGCGGTGCCAACCCGGCACGCGGACCTGGCGCAGTGTCCGGTCGCCGAGGCGCTGTTCCGCGAGACGCTGCGCGTGCATCCGACGACCACGCTCCTGCCGCGTCGCGCGCTGCAGGAATTGCAACTCGGCCAACGGCGCATTCCCGCGGGCACCCATCTGTGCATCCCGCTGCTGCATTTCTCGACCTCGGCGCTGCTGCACGAGGCGCCTGATGAGTTCCGCGTGGCGCGGTGGCTGCAACGCACGGAGCCGATCCGGCCGGTGGACATGCTGCAGTTCGGTACCGGCCCACACGTCTGCATCGGCTACCACCTGGTATGGCTGGAACTGGTGCAGTTCTGCATCGCCTTGGCGCTGACCATGCACAAGGCCGGGGTGCGGCCGCGGTTGCTGAGCGGCGCCGAAAAAGGCCGCCGCTATTACCCGACCGCACATCCGTCCATGACAATCCGCATCGGATTCTCATGAGCTGGCATCGCATGCCCCGTGTGGCGAGGCAGCGGCGCCGGCGACGCGCGGCATTGCTGCACTCAGCGCGCGCGCGCTCGGTGCGACGCCGGCAACACCGCGGCGGCTCGCCGCTCGCCGTGGCCGTCTCCTGTCAGGTACAAGGGCATGAACAACATGCAGACCGGTTCCACGCTACACGACGACCGAACTGGCGTTTGCGCGCTCGGTGGATCGGGCGCGCAGGCGCGCGGCGCATCCGACAGGCTGCTGCCGGAGATCTGGATGCAGGACGGCGCAAAGCGGGTCGAACAGGCGCTGGCGCGTCTTCTCTGCGAAGACGACGGTGAGACCGACCTGATGGCGGCGATGCGCTACGCCACCTTGCATGGCGGGAAGCGCACCCGCGCCTTGCTCTGTCTGGCTGCCGGCGCACTGGCCGACACGCCGGCGCACATGCTCGACGACGTCGGCGCCGCCATCGAGATGATGCACGCCTGTACCCTGGTCCACGACGACCTGCCCGCGATGGACGACGACGTGCTTCGCCGCGGCCTTCCGACCGTGCACGTCAAGTTCGGCGAAGCCACTGCGATCCTGGTCGGCGATGCGCTGCAGGCGCACGCCTTCCTGACCCTGGCGAGCCTGGATGCGCCGGGCGACAACCGTATCGCGCTCGTGCGCGAACTGGCGCAGGCGGTGTCCGCCGAGGGTGCCGCAGGCGGGCAGGCCATGGATCTGTCGCTGGTCGGAAAGCACGTCGAGCTGGACAGGATCGTGGCGATGCACCGGATGAAGAGCGGAGCGCTAGTGCGCGCGTCCGTTCGCATGGGCGCGCTATGCGCCATCGCGGAGGATGCCGCGCACGCTGCGCTGTACTGTGCGCTCGATCGCTACAGCGCCTGTTTCGGCCTGGCGTTGCAGGTGGTCGACGACATTCTCGACGCGACAGCGGATACCGCGACGCTGGGCAAGACCCCCGGCAAGGACGCGGCGGCGCAGAAGCCGACCTGCGCGTCGATCATGGGGCTGCAGGCAGCGCGCCAGTTCGCGCTGGATCTGTTGCGCGACGCCGGGGAGGCCATCGCCCCGCTGGGGCCGCGTGCGGAACGGTTGGCGCAGATGCTGCAGCGGGCCAACGCGTATCTCTTCAAGCACGCGCCATGCGCATGAGCGCGCCCGTCCGCATGGAGGCCTCCCTGTGCCGCTGCGATCGGCCGGCGGCAGCGGTGCATGCTGCACTGTGTCCGAGTCCGCGGCGCCGATCGCAGCGGTTGCCCAGCACGGCCGCGGCGCACGCGGCGCGCTGCGCGCAAGCCTATGCGGCGGACCGGCGCCAGCATCGGGGCGCGTCGCCGCGCCGGAGCAGGGCGGCCGTCCGGCGCTGCCCGCGCGCCGGGCCGCGACGGGACTGCGGCGACGTGCGCGGCGTCTGCCCGATCCTGGTTCTCGTCAACCGTCTGCAGAAGGAACATCCCGCGTGAACGCGCTGTCCGAACAGATCCTTTCCGAATTGCGCCACCTGCTGAGCGAGATGAGCGACGGCGGTAGCGTCGGTCCGTCCGTCTACGACACGGCGCGAGCTCTGCAGTTCCACGGCAACCTCACCGGTCGGCAGGACGCATACGCGTGGCTCATCGCGCAGCAACAGGCCGATGGCGGATGGGGAAGCGCGGACTTCCCACTGTTCCGCCATGCGCCCACGTGGGCGGCGTTGCTGGCATTGCAGCGTGCCGATCCTCTTCCCGGCGCTGCCGACGCAGTCCAGGCTGCAACCCGGTTCCTCGAGCGCCAGCCCGATCCCTACGCGCATGCGGTGCCGGAAGACGCGCCGATCGGCGCGGAGCTGATCCTGCCGCAGTTGTGCGGCGAGGCCGCATCCGTGCTGGGCGGCGTGGCGTTTCCGCGCCACCCGGCGCTGTTGCCGTTGCGGCAAGCGTGCCTGGTCAAGCTGGGGGCGGTGGCGACGTTGCCGAGCGGCCATCCGTTGCTGCACTCCTGGGAAGCCTGGGGGACGTCGCCGACCACCGCATGCCCGGACGACGACGGCAGCATCGGCATCAGTCCGGCGGCCACCGCCGCGTGGCGTGCGCACGCCGTGACTCAGGGGAGCACGCCGCAGGTCGGGCGCGCCGACGCGTATCTGCGGGCGGCATCGCGGGCGACGCGCAGCGGCATCGAAGGTGTCGTTCCCAACGTCTGGCCGATCAATGTGTTCGAGCCATGCTGGTCACTGTACACCCTGCATCTGGCCGGGCTGTTCGCGCATCCCGCGCTCGCTGAGGCGGTGCGCGTGATCGTCGCGCAGCTCGACGCCCGCCTGGGCGTGCGCGGTCTGGGCCCGGCATTGCACTTCGCGGCCGATGCGGACGACACCGCTGTTGCGTTGTGCGTCCTGCGCCTTGCAGGCCGCGACCCGGCGGTCGATGCGTTGCGCCATTTCGAAATCGGCGAGCTGTTCGTCACCTTCCCCGGCGAGCGCAATGCCTCGGTGTCGACCAACATCCATGCCCTGCATGCGTTGCGACTGTTGGGAAAGCCCGCCGCCGGCACCAGCGCCTACGTTGAGGCCAATCGCAACCCGCACGGTCTATGGGACAACGAAAAATGGCACGTTTCGTGGCTGTATCCCACCGCGCATGCGGTCGCTGCGCTGGCGCAAGGCAAGCCCCAGTGGCGCGACGAGCGCGCGCTGGCGGCGCTGCTGCAGGCGCAGCGCGACGACGGCGGCTGGGGCGCCGGTCGCGCGTCCACATTCGAGGAAACCGCCTATGCGCTGTTCACGTTGCACGTGATGGACGGGAGCGAAGAGCCGACAGGGCGCCGGCGCATCGCGCAGGCGGTGGCGCGTGCGCTGGAGTGGATGCTCGCCCGCCATGCGGCGCATGCATTGCCGCAGACGCCGCTGTGGATCGGCAAGGAACTGTATTGCCCCACCCGGGTCGTGCGCGTGGCCGAACTCGCCGGATTGTGGCTGGCGCTTCGTTGGGGGCGGCGTGTCCTGGCCGAGGGAGCAGGAGCGGCGCCATGATCCAGACCGAACGCGCGCTGCAGCAGGTGCTGGAGTGGGGGCGTTCCCTGCCCGGGTTCGCCGACGAGCATGCCGTGGAAGCGGTCAGGGGCGGCCAGTACATCCTGCAGCGCATCCACCCGAGCCTGCGCGACACCAGCGCCCGCACCGGCCGCGATCCGCAGGACGAAACGCTGATCGTGGCGTTCTATCGCGAACTGGCGCTGCTGTTCTGGCTCGACGATTGCAACGACCTTGGCCTGATCGCGCCGGAGCAGCTCGCCGCGGTGGAGCAGGCGCTGGGGCAGGGCGTGCCGTGCGCGCTCCCCGGTTTCGAGGGCTGCGCTGCGCTGCGCGCTTCGCTGGCCGCGCTCGCCTACGATCGTCGCGACTATGCTCAGCTTCTCGACGATACCCGGTGCTACTGCGCGGCGCTGCGCGCCGGACACGCGCAGGCGGCAGGGGCGGAACGCTGGTCCTACGCCGAGTACCTGCACAACGGCATCGATTCGATCGCCTACGCGAACGTGTTCTGTTGCCTGTCGTTGCTGTGGGGGCTGGACATGGCGACCTTGCGCGCGCGTCCGGCGTTTCGCCAGGTCCTGCGGCTTATCTCCGCGATAGGGCGCCTGCAGAACGATCTGCATGGACGCGACAAGGACAGGTCGGCCGGCGAGGCCGACAACGCGGCGATCCTGCTGCTGCAGCGCTATCCGGCTATGCCTGTGGTGGAGTTCCTCAAGGACGAGCTGGCCGGCCATACGCGCATGCTGCACCGGGTGATGGCGGAAGAACGCTTTCCCGCGCCGTGGGGACCGTTGATCGAGGCCATGGCGGCGATCCGCGCTCAGTACTACCAGACCTCGACCAGCCGCTACCGCAGCGACGCTGCGGGGGGAGGCCAGCGTGCGCCGGCCTGAACGCGCGGGCGGCGGCGGCGTGCGCGCGCTGCCGTCGGTCCGATCCGACGCAATGCCGTCGCCCGATGCGACGGATGGAGCGAGCATGAGCGACACCGCCCTGAGCCGGCGCAAGGACGACCATCTGGACATCGTGCTGGATCGGCGAACGGCGCCGGCCACGGTCGCCGCCGGCTGGGAGTACATCCGTTTCGAACACTGCGCATTGCCCGAGTTGGACCTGACGCAGATCGACCTGCGCGCCTCGCTGCTGGGCAAGACCATGCGCGCGCCGCTGCTGATCAGCTCCATGACCGGCGGCATGCCACGCGCCGAGGCCATCAACCGGCATCTGAGCGAGGCAGCGCAAGCCTTGGGGATCGCCATGTGCGTCGGTTCGCAGCGCGTGAGCCTGCGATCCCGCAACTCCCAGGGGCTGACGCGCGCGCTGCGCCGCCTGGCCCCAGACATTCCCTTGCTGGCCAATATCGGCGCCGCGCAACTGCGCGAGGCCGACGGCCTGGACCTGGCGCGCCGGGCGGTGGATGCGCTGGAGGCCGATGGACTCATCGTCCATCTCAATCCGCTTCAGGAAGCGGTACAGCCGGAGGGCGACTGCGACTGGCGCGGCGTCCTGGCGCAGATCGCTCGCGCCGCGCGCAGCGTGGGCGTGCCGATCGTGGCCAAGGAAGTGGGGTCGGGCCTGTCCGCCTCGGTGGCCTGTGCGCTTGTCGAGGCGGGCGTGGCGGTGATCGATGTCGCCGGCGCCGGCGGCACCAGTTGGGCCGCGGTGGAGGGCGAGCGCGCCCGCGATGCCGCCGACCGTGCAGTGGCGATGGCGTTCGCCGATTGGGGGATTCCGACCCCGGCCAGCGTGCAGGCGGTACGTCGGGCGCTGCCAACGGTGAAGCTGATCGCGTCGGGCGGGATCCGCGACGGCGTCGACGTGGCCAAGGCCATCCGCCTGGGCGCGGACATCGTCGGGCAGGCGGCCGGCGTGCTGCGCGCGGCGACGGTGTCCACCGAGGCGGTTGTCGCGCATTTCGAGGTCGTCATCCACCAGTTGGCCGTCGCCTGCTTCTGCACCGGCTCGGCTGATCTGGCGGCGTTGCGTCAGGCGCGCTTGTTGCCCTCGGCGCATCTGCCCGCCGGTTGATGCCGGCGTCGCCCGCACGTGGCGGCGGGCGCCCAGCAGGCTGCTGAAATACCTATGCCAAAGATAGACTACTGATCCACCTTGGCGAGGAGGTTCGATGCGCGGGAGCTGCCGTTGGGCGTTGGGCGGCCCGCGAAGGAAAGAGTAGTGAAATTGTCAGACGTTGTGATGGGATGGGGCAACCCGGCACAGGTCGCCGTTGAGTTCCACTGCGCCGGTTGCCAAGAGCCCTCGGATTTCCTGTTTTAGGTCCTCTGCAATTTTGGCCTTTGTGCCAGCGTCGAACGGTACCAAAGCATCCCACTGCCGACTGATGACTACGCGTTTCTTGCCTTTATCCGCTCGGCCGTGCCGGCTTCGGCTGGCAATCGGCTTCGGACGGTTTTGAACCGGCGTTTCAATGGGCTTTAACCGGAGTTGCAACTCGGGTGGGAGGGAAGTCAAACTGACGAGATACTGCTTCCCCGCCGCGTTGCCACCCTTACCCTGAACAACGCGCACCTCCAGGGAGTGCCCTCGCCAGTTGCCACACTGGCAGGCCTTCCAAACTGCCTGCCGAGAGATTCCTGCCAACTTGGCGAGCAAATTGAGTGGCACGAACTCTTTCCTCGACATCGTGCGCTAGTCCCTAGCGGCGGAACGGAAACCACCGACTAGCAGCTGGAATTATATCTGTCGTGACAACCACACCTTGCATCGCCACGCAGCCTGAGGAAGCCCTATGGAGCCCCAGCCATTGGCCGCAATTCGTTTCGCGAGGCTGTAGATGGGCTATTGGCCAAAGGAGCACCTTAATGCGTCGAGCGTGTTCGACCGGATTGAGGAGGCTATGGGTTGCGAAACCGATGCTGAGTTAGCATGGTGGTTGGGAACTTCACGTCAGAGCCTGTCCAACCGAAGGCGCGCAAATTCAGTTCCATATAGGGAAGCGATATTCGTCGCACGCTGGTCCCGATTGTCGCTCGAATACCTGCTTAATGGCGACAGTGAAAGCGCAGAGATGAACCTTGGTCGATAGGGCTGCTCCGGTTTACCAATCTGTCGTCTTGGGTTAACCAATCCGTTGCCGACCGTGAGCGGGTTCACCAACAGGGCGCCTATATTCTACGCAAATCCAATCACTTAATGCCAATCCAGAATAAACTGTCATTGAGGCCATTGGTAAACTCGGTCTTAAGATCGGAAACCCCTGCCCTCAGCCAAAAAACTCTCCTGTTTTCAATCGCATAGGCCAGCCACCAGCGACCCAAAATTCCGGACTGGTAAACCCCGCGAAATGCCAAATATTTCCGGACATCACAGCGGGTTGACCAACAAGGGCCCCTATAATCTACGCAAATCCAACTACAAATGAACTTGATCTTGTCCTGAATCGACGAAGGCCTCAGCCTGCACAATCACCTTCACCGACATGCTGACGCTCTTTACCGATGGTGTAATCGAAGCGCCCGAGATTGGCTGGACCTCACTGGTGATACGCTCACCTCACGGCTGCTGCCGAAATTCGCGACCCCATTGGCCATCGACATGCCCGACGCGATGACTTTACGATGTCGTTTCTTTTAACTCCTTCGGGACACCTCCTGTCGGATCCGCGACACAGGCTTATTTAGCCATCCTTGTTGGGCCTCAGGGTAAATAGCTGAAAAGCAATCACATCATTTCTTTTTCGGCTCGATCAGCCAAATTGGCACGAGTTTTGAACCACTTCGTAGCGAGGCGGCAGGAACTGCCGACCAACACCTCATGTGGTGGGTGATATCGCGATCAATGGAACGACGGGAGGAAAGCAGCATGTCAGGTCTGCGTCGGATCCGCGTACTATCGGAAAAGGGGCATCGCCTGTGGAATCCCGCCGGCAATGCAAGCGAAGGTGTAACTACCCTTCGTGACCTCATTCGCATCCACGACGGCCCGTCATTCCTCATCAGCAGGCCGAAGCCGGCAGGCGAGATTTCGGCGTTGATTGCCGATCATCTGAGAGCAGAAGCCATGACTTCAGCGGTTGCAAATCCCATTGTGAGCGTGAAGAGCGTTGCCGGGATGCTCTCAGGCGATGAGCATCGAATTGTTGGGCGGATGCGGTCTGGGGTAGGGAACCCTTGATCCTGGCTGTTTGAGAACGCACCGGTCGCAGAGAGATAGGACATCTTCCAAGATTGCATCACGTCGTAGGATCCGACTGCAGCAAGACGAGGTTCTTTGGCAGCCGTAGCAAGAGATTCTGCGCAACTCCCGCGTAAATACGATTTTTTAACGACCAAGACCCAAAGCAGACACAGACTGTCGGCTGACACTCGCTCCGCCAATTCAATCCCTAGATGCCCTTATTTTCCGTCATTCTCGCGCTTTTGGTGAGTACCGCCTAACCAGATCGCTCACTAATCGCAATCTTGCCCCTGCAATTTTCTTGGCAGCTTGTGAATCTTCAGCCTGACCGGCCCGGCATGGCCGCAACTGGTGCAGAAAAGTGCCTTCTCTACCATACTGAACAGCGCATTTGCTGTAGCGCTGGATTAGGCATGCGGCAGCCGGCGCTTCTTTTGCCTCTAGGTCGGGTGGCACTAGTCGCGGTTCTCCCCGCTGTAGCGGACAAGCCGCGCGATTTGTTCCTGCAATGAGGTGGTGCGTGGCAGGTCGGGGAATGCACCGCTTTTCGCCGTCTCGACAATCGCGCTGCGCACCGCTTCGGGGATCTCCTGCCAATGGACCAAGGTCGCGGCAGCAAGATGCTGTAGCGGTATCTGAATGTCCTTCTTGAAGGATATCGACGGCACGCGGCTTTCTCCAATGCATTGCGGTAACGCGTATAAGAGTTCGGCCTCTCGCGCGACGCCTGTTTCATTCGCTGTGTCGAGGTTTCTCAGCCCGTCCGCGATAAGTTGCGATCAGGCGCTTGTATTCCTCAATGATATCGGCAGAGAAATGCGCGAGTGGAACGGCATCGCCCCAATTGTGTGACGCTTCCCATGCGATCATGTCGCGGCAAACCTCAATCTGTTGTTCGCGGATTACTCTTCGGTCGGCATTGGTTGGACGCAAAGCGCCATGCTCTGATCAAGAGCCGTCGTCTACACGCTCGGCTATGGCGAACGCCTGTAGGTTTTTGACCTTTCCGTGGTCCTGGTCGGCATTGGCGATAATCGAAAAGAACGCCGCGCGGGCGATGTCTTTCTTTGACGCGTTCGGGTGCTCTTTCCGTGCCGCCTTGATCAATTGCCTGGGCGTCATATCAGGCGCCACGATCCGCATCAGAGTGTCGCCGATCGCCTGCAATTCGGTTGCATCCATCAGGAAACGCTCCGTCCCTTGGCTCCCCACTAGCATGTCTAGCAGAGCGCCTTTATTAGCTGAAACTAAATTCACGTTACATGGCAGCCTCGCCAGCGCACGTTCCGGCAGGCCGGCTGTCTCATACGGGCGAAAGCGGCCTTCGCCAGAAGGGTGTTAACCAGCCAGGTGGGGCAGTGCCGATCCGCAATGGAGCGGAGAGATAGAGAAGAAACCGCGCCGTGAGTTTCAGTCTTCCTTCAAATCTTCGGCTTCGTCTTTGAGCTTGGTCCAGTCGGCACCATGTTTACGCAACAAAGCGCGCGCTTGTTTCGGCCAGACGTCGGCAATTTCCGTCAGGTGCTCTACCTCCAGCTCTTGCCCCTTCACCACGCGGCTCGCCTCCTTCTTTTCTTTCTTTTCTTTGATGGCCATCTCTGTGTCCTTCTCGTGCATCATCGGATGAACGAGGACTGAGAAGTGTGGTTCCGGCTCGCGCATTGTCTGCCGGCTTGAGGTCCGGCCGCAGTTGGTCGAGGCGGGCGGTTGATTGTGACAGTCTCGTGACGCACCATGCGGGTGGCGTTCCTTCGATTGCCGTGAAGCGACGCTGCGCCGAGGACATCATCATGCAGGAAACGGAACTGAAGCTCGAGCTTTCGCGGTCGGGTGCGAGGTCGCTCCTGAAGAAAAATCCGTTCGGATCCTCGCCCGCCATTCTTCAGCAGAGATCCATCTATTTCGACACCCCCGGATGGGAACTGTCCAAGCGCGGCCTGTCGCTTCGCATTCGGCAATCGGGAAATGAACGGACACAAACCGTCAAAGCCGGCGATGGCGCCGCGGCTGGATCGTTCACACGCGACGAATGGGAGCGACCGGTCGCCGGCGATACGCCGATACTTGACGATCCGCAGATCCGAGACCTGCTTGCAGGGGCTGGCCCAAAGCTCGCGCCCTTGTTCGAGGTTCATGTCAAACGGCATCGTTGGAATGTGATTGATGGCGACGCCACGATCGAAGTCGCTTTGGATCTTGGCAAGGTCGTTGCAGCCGATCGCGAGGCGCCGCTCTGCGAAATCGAGTTGGAAACGAAGGCGGGCTCTCCAACAGCGCTGTTTGCGCTCGCCCGGAAAGTCGACCTGATCACGCCGGCGCATCTCGGGGTGCTGAGCAAAGCGGAACGGGGCTATCGTCTGCTTGGCTCGGCGCCCGGTGCTGAGAAATCGGCATCGACCGCGCTCACGTCCAAGATGAACGCGGCAACGGCCTTCGCGCGCATCGCAGCGGCCTGTCTCAAACAGTTTCGTCTCAATGAAACGGCACTGGGGTGGTCCCGCGATGCCGAAGCCCTGCACCAGGCTCGTGTGTCGCTGCGACGGCTGCGCTCCCTTTGCTCGATCTGCAAGTCGCTGTTTGACGACAGCCGTTTCGACCAACTGCGAGAAGAATTGAAATGGCTCGCCTTGGAACTTGGCGATGCACGCAATATCGACGTGATGATCGGCCGCGCTTCCGGCAGCGCTCTTTCGAGCCGCCTTGAAGACGCGCGCGACGACGCCTATGCGGCGGTCGAAGCATCGCTCTCCTCGGTGCGCGCCCGCTCCTTGATGATCGATGCCGCCGAGTGGATTTCCATCAGGGACTGGCGAACCGACCGATCGGACGCAGCGTTGCACGAGCTGTCGTCAAGGGATTTCGCCTCCGGTGTATTTGATAAATTTTGGAAAAAGGTGGCGAAGGGCGGCAATAATCTCATCGATGCCAATGACGAGACCCGCCATGAAGTTCGCATCGCCGCAAAGAAACTGCGATATGCGGCGGAGTTCTTCGAGCCGCTTTTCAACAGCAAGGCGAAAGCCAAACGCCATCGACGGTTCATCGAGGCGATGAAGGGCCTGCAGGATCAGCTCGGCAGCCTCAACGATATCGCCACCGCGCCCGATATGTTGGCAGCGCTGGAGCTTTCGGATGTGGCTGGTGCGAAGGATCTCTTCAGCGCCGAAGACAAGTCCAAGCTTCTTGAGGACGCCGCGGAAGCGCACGGCGTCTTTGTCAACACGAGGCGCTTCTGGCGTTGAGGCAGCATGCAGAACACAATGGCGACCCCTATTTGCGCAACGCCGGGCGCAGCCCGCTCACGCAAATTCATGTGGGCTTCATAAATCCGTTGCGACGGTTTCGTACATGAAGGCCACGGCTTTGTTTTGAAGCCGCCCCCTGGAAAAGGATGGAAAAATGTCCAAGATCCCCGGCAAGACCGAAACGATCGAGAACGTCGAATTCCCTGCCTTCGACCCGTCCAAGGCTACCGAGCAAGTTCACGCTGTTGTCGACCAGGGCCTTGAACAGTCGAAGCAGGCATTTTCCAAATTGAGTTCGGACGCCGAAACGACACAAAGGGCTTTTGAGTCGACCTTTGAAACGGTCAAGACCACCGGCAATGACGTGTCCCTGAAGATGCTTGCCGCACTGCGAGCCAATGCCGAAGCGAGCTTCACGCACCTCGAAGCACTGGTTGCAGTGAAGTCGCCGTCCGAGTTCATCGAACTGCAGACCGCTTTCCTGCGCAAGCAGGTCGAAAAGTCCGCCGAGCAGGCCAAGGGCCTCCAGGTTGTGATGATGAGGGCTGGCGAGGACATGTCCAAGCCGATCAGGGATGCCTTTGAGAAGGCTTTGAAGGAACGCAAGGCTGCCTGATTGCTTGAGGCAACCCGAGACCGTCAGTACCTCGTCTATTGAGAACCTGATGCCGGTCTTCTTCCATTGGTCGGACGGCTTTGTCTGCCCGACCGCATAGAAGTGAGAGTCCTCACGGTTTTCAGGCTCGCCCGCCAATCAGGCTGTCTATCACGCGCTTTTGAGCCCCGGTGACAAAGTCATGGGCTTGCCCATTCCGGAAGGGGGCCATCTGACTCACGGTTGGGCAATCAACTTTTCCGAGACTGCTTATCAGTGCGTCCCCTATGGACTGCACGAAAAGACGCAGCAAATTGACTATAACCCCGTGCGCGAAACGGCTAACCGGGAACGGCCGAAGCTCATTTGAGTCGGCGGAACTGCTTATCCGCTTGTCTTTGAATACGCACGAGCCTCAGTACATTATTTGCGACGCATATATACAGTAGCGGTTACTGGCGAAGGTCGAAGACGCCAAGTTCGTGCCACATCCACTCGAAACTATATGTGGCCATCGGGTTGGCCCGATCGGGTTGCCTCGAGGACTGGTTTTCGAGATATTTGAGCCACTCGGCGACTTCTTGGCGGCCGGCTGCTGATTTTGCAGCCTGACGTGGCGTCTTGTTGCCGAGCATGCCGACCGGCTGGTCAAGGGTTTCACGATATTGGCGATCCAGGAACTGATGGACGACCTGCTCGGCGACTTCGGGCGGGATATCGGATGGAGCGCCCGCCTGAATGCGGGCAGGAGGATCAGCCATCATTTGCTTCACAGTGCGGATTTCGGTGAGGGGTGTTCGGACGAGATCACCCAGAGCCTGCCGGATCAGGGCTGCTCCCTTTTCCGCGCGCTCTGCTGAATTTGTCGCCAGGTGCAGGAAGCGTCCCTTCATCTCGACATTTCCCAGCACGCGCGAACCGTTATCCATCGTGGTGTCGAGAGAAAGCGTGCCGCCGTGTCCGCCCTTGCCCATGGGTTTCTCTTCTAGCCAGTTCCAGAATTTTCCGTTTTCCTGCGACATGCCGGGAATGGCGTTCACCTGCAAGGCAATGTCCTTCTGCGCTACCCCCGCTGCCAGCGGAAACCGGACATCGTGGAATACGAGATCGTCCCCGTCCGCATTCTGGACTGACGGCATCCCCATCGTCCGCTCAAAGGTGTCGGACAGCCATGAAAGAGTGAACATAGAGGCCGCTGCCTGCAGGTCTTCATCCTTGATGGCCGGCAGCTTCTTCGCATTCTTTTTGCCGAACAGCAGGCGCAGGCCATCGAACAGCGCGTCGGCGGCCTGCAGTGTGAACGGTAACAATCCCCCTGCAAAGACATTTTTACCCCCGAGGGGCACGATGCGAGCGGCGATCCTGTCCCACTGCTTCAGCGTTTTCGTGGCCGTCCCCTCGCTAACGGCGATCGGCTCGCCGCCGCGGATAAGGTCGCGCGCCATGAGCGACGTCCCTGGAATCACCTCGCTGACTTCGTACAAGCTCATGATGGAAGTTCGCAGCGCTTTGATATAGGCCTTCGCTTGGGCGGTTTCCTTCCAGCCGCGACGCTTGAGATATTCATCGACAATGTTGCCGCCCTGGACCTCGAAGTCCTGGGTCAGGAAATCCTCGAAGGCGCAGCCCCACAGCGTCATGGCCCAATCGTCGCCGAGGATTTCGGCGACGTCCTCGAATTCCATGTCTCCTGCATCGAGGGCCGGCCCGAAATGATCCTCAAACACCTCCTTGAAACATTCGCGCCATTCATCGCGGGCGAGGAATTTCATCAGACCTTTGAGGTCATGACTGGTCGGCATGGAGGATCTCCAGGTTAGGCGATGTTCGGCGACGATACGTGAGGCAGTCGGTCCGCTCACGTCGTAAAGTCTAGCCATTTCGGCGCCGCTTTTGCGACCCGACAAGACACTTTCGGCAATTTCCCCGCGTTTCTTCGGATCGAGTTTTCTGGGGCCGTCCCCCGATCCTGACTTCGGCCCGTGCCTTGGCGAGACCGCGTGGTCCTTTCCCGGATCATGACACGTTCGAGTCCACCCTCTGCATCATCATACGACCTGCGAACCAGAACCCGGCACCTTCAGTTTACGATCCAGTTTCCAGACGACGACCGTATGCCATCGCGCAAGTGATCGAGGACACGACGCAGCCGGGCCGGTCCCAGCACCCGCCCGATGCCTTCTTCCAACACGCGCATACGGCCGGCCTCGGACAGCGCGCGCCTACGCCTTGTTCGATTGCTCGTCCCCTTACTCACACGGGCGTAGCCAATCCGGCGCGTCGAACAGCGCCTAGGCCATCGATCGGCCGGAACTGTTCCTCGTCGATGTTTGGGAATGTGTCCTCCGACGCCCGGCTTGCGTCAGGCAACGCGCTTGCCCCCGGCGTCGATGACGACTTCGCCGTCTTCCTTGGTGAAGGGGCCGATGTCCGGATTGGGAAGGAAGTCGAGGACGGCTTCCGAAGGCCGCGCGAGAACGACGCCGAGCGGGGTCACCACGATCGGTCGATTGATCAGGATCGGATGCGCCAGCATGAAATCCAGAATTTCATCGTCGGTCCACTTGAGATTGCCCAGATCGAGTTCCGCGTAAGGCGTACCCTTCTCGCGCAGCAGTTCGCGCGGGGTCATACCCATAGCCGCGATCAGCTCAACCAGCTTTTCGCGCGACGGCGGCGTCTTCAGGTATTCGATCACCTCCGGCTCCTCGCCTGACTGCCGGATGAGGGCCAGCGTGTTGCGCGAGGTTCCGCAGTCGGGGTTGTGGTAGATGGTGATGGTCATTCGGCGGCCTTCATCTGTCTGATTGGTTTCGGTTCGGCGAGCAGCCAGCCCGCCAGGGCCATGGCCAGCAGTGCCCCTATCAATTCGGCGGCTATGAAGCCCGGCAGGTCGACCGGGCGAATGCCGGAAAACGTGTTGGAAAAAGCGCGGGCGATCGCGACGGCCGGATTGGCGAATGAAGTCGAGGCGGTGAACCAGTAGGCGGCCGTTATGTAGAGCCCGACCAGCCAGGGGATCGCGTCGGAGCGAAAGCGCAGGCCCGCCAGGATGGTGAAGATGAGGCCGAAGGCAGCGACTGCCTCCGCGATCCATTGCCCGGCTCCGGTTCGTACAGTCGCAGAGACCTCGAGGATCGGCAGCTCGAACATGGCGTGGGCCAGAAGCGTGCCAGCGATGCCGCCCACCAGCTGGGCGACGATGTAAGCGAGAGCCGCGTTCGCTTCGATCTCGCGGCGGAGCGCGAAGACCAGTGTGACGGCGGGATTGAAATGCGCGCCCGAGATCGGTCCCAGTATCGTGATGAGCACGACGAGGATCGCCCCGGTCGGCAATGTGTTGCCCAGCAGCGAAACGGCGACGTCGTGCGTCAGCCGGGCGGCCATGATGCCGGAGCCGACCACGGTCGCGACAAGCAGCGCGGTTCCCAGGGCTTCCGCAACGATGCGGCGTGGCAAGTCGTCCGCCACGGCGTTCAGCCGGCCTTCGGCAGGTTGCGGCCGATCTCTTCCAGGCGCTTCTGCAAGGCGAGCTTGTCGACCATGTTCACCGGCAGGCTGACGAAGATCGAGATGCGGTTGTTGAGCATGCGGTAGGCTTCCGCAAACGCCAGGTGCTTTTCGGCGTCCGTGCCTTCCGCGGCTGCCGGGTCAGGAATACCCCAGTGCGCCATCATCGGCTGCCCCGGCCAGACCGGGCAGGATTCGTTGGCCGCATTGTCGCAGACCGTGAAGACGAAGTTCATCTCCGGCGCGCCGGGAACGGCGAACTCCTCCCAGCTCTTTGAACGCGCAAATGAGGTGTCGTAGTTGAGGCTCTTCAGCAGTTGGAGGGCGTAGGGATGGACCTCGCCCTTCGGCTGCGATCCGGCTGAGAATGCCCTGAATTTGCCAGCGCCGACGCGGTTCAGGATCGCCTCGGCCAGGATCGACCGTGCCGAGTTCCCGGTGCACAGGAAAAGAACGTTGTATGGTTCGCTCATCGCATCCTCCTTCAGCAATCGCATGTGACGGCCTGGATTACGGGCTGACAGAGCTCCGGCGCACCGTTGCAGCATTCTTCCATCAGGTAAGCCAGCAAGTCCCGCAAACCCGTCATGTCAGCGACATAGCGGATCATCCGGCCGTCACGCTCGGCGCGGATAAGCCCAGCATGATCCAGTATCTTGAGATGCGCGGACATGGTGTTCTGAACCGTGCCGAGCCGCGCCCCTATTTCTCCGGCGGGCAAGCCATCCGGTCCCGCACGCACCAAAAGCCGAAAGACCTCAAGCCGTGTGTCCTGACCGAGGGCGGAAAGCGTGGATATGGCGTCGTTTTTGTCCATATTGTCTCTATTTAGCTTGCCGCTCTATTGCAAACCCGTCTCAGGGTCCAGGAAACCTGACGCGCTCCCGCGCGGTTACTCATACGCGATCGAATACCCCGTCCCTCTGACCGTGCGGATCAAATCCGCGGACCGACCCGCATTGATGGATTTACGGAGCCGTCCGATATGGACGTCCACGGTACGCTCATCGGTAGAAATCGTGTCACCCCAGACGCTGTCCAAGAGCTGGCCGCGCGAAAATACCCGCCCGGGAAACATCATCAGGAATTCCAGAAGCCGATATTCCCTCGGGCCCACATGCACCGGGCAGCCGTTGCGAAATACCCGATGCTCCTGTCGGTCCAAAAGCAAGTCCTTGATGGCCAGGACGTTTGCCAGTGCGTGAGGCTTCGCCCGTCGGAGAAGCGCCCGTATTCTCGCCACAAGCTCGGGCATCGAGAATGGTTTGACGAGGTAGTCGTCGGCGCCAGTGGCTAAACCGAGCACCCGGTCGTTCTCCTCGCCACGCGCAGTCAGCATCATGATCGGCAATCGGCCAGTCTCGGGGCGCGCCCTGAGACGGCGGCACAGTTCGATACCGGAGACACCGGGCATCATCCAATCGAGCACCAGAAGGTCGGGAACGTTTTCCATAAGCCGCGTTTCGGCCTCGTCGCCGCGCGTCACGACCTCGACCTGATAGCCTTCGGCTTCGAGATTGTAATACAGGAGGGCGCCCAATGGCCCGTCGTCCTCCGCCACCAGAATGTGCGATGTGATCATCAATCAACGCTTGCTCTCAACCCCCGCGCAGGGTTCGCAAGAGGCTATAGGGCAGCGCCTGCAACACTTTAATGACAGATACCTGACAAGCTAGATATCTGCCTTCCTCGATATGGCCGCTATATGCGGATGCGGATGCACCACCACGCATTTCGCAGAGGCTGGGCTTCAGTTCGAAAACAAGGATTCGGAGCTCAGCAGCAGGCCACGTTCGATCCAAACGACATCGGGCGGAAGCATGGCGATACCGTCGGCCAGGGACAATGCCATCAGGCTTGACGACGATCCGCGGCCGAGCATGTGCGGCTCTGCTCGGTAGCCTGCTAAAACCACTGTTGTGGTATCGTAGTAAAAACAATCATTTTCAAACTGAGATCGCATTCTGTTGCCGACCCGAATAGTAGGGACAAGTTGTTTTTCGCGTGAATGTCACACAGCTGTAAATTAGCGGCTGCTACTGTCCCGACAAGATTGCTGTTATCGGGGGAAAAAAGTGCCGCTAGTAATCAAAGCCTACGCGAATGCGGACGACGTTCTGATTGCCTGGAACGCATCAGGCTGGGATGAATTTTGGGTCGGTTTCAAACTCGAACGTCGCGACACCAAGACAGGCATAGAAAGTGTGATCATGAACCGGATTCCGGCTCAGCCCGGCGGGCAGCAGGTTCCTGACGCAGGCATTGCCTCCGACCAGTCGCCGATCCGTCGTTGCATCTGGACGGATCATTCAGTGGCGTCCACGGACAGTGTCTCCTATCGGGTGACGGCCATGCGCGCGGCGAAAGATGGCTTTAGTGCAGATGAAAACAGCGTATCCGAATGGACCGATCCGTTGGTTGCCTCCGGTGAGGTGGGGGATGGGCTTGCGGCCTATTTCAATCGCGGCACCTTGATGTCCCAGGTCGTCAGCAGGTTCGTGCATGGCGATGTCACCCCTCAATCGCTTCACAAATTTGCCAACGATCTCAAGACGCCGGGGTTTCCCGCGCGACGATATCTGTCGGGCGATGCCCGCCATCAGATCCTGACCTTTCTGAGCGAGGCAGACCGTCGAGAAAGTGAAATCTTTGCTGCAATCTACGAGATCAATGACGCCGAACTGATCGATGCGCTGAAGCCGTTCGGATCGCGCGGGCATATCCTTATCGGCAATGGCGACGGAACAGACCCGGAAGTAGGACCTGATCTAGAGCGCGCTGGGCTGGACGTCCATCACCGCGATCTATCTCATGCGGGAAGGTCGTCGCCAAGCGTCCACAACAAGTTCGTCGTCGAAGTGCCTCGTGGCACCGATGGCGACGGAACAGGTACGGCAGTGCTGACCGGGAGCACCAATTGGACGACCACCGGTCTTTGTGCACAGCTCAACAATGTTCTGATCGCCCAGCGTCCAAAAATCGCGGACCGCTATCTTCAGCAGTGGAGAAAGCTGGTCGAGGCGGGAGACGACATGCCGCCTGCCCTGCGCACAGAGAATTCCAATCCAACGACAGATAAGGAGATTGAACTCTACTTTGCCGCGAGCACCGGGCAGGCTGAGTTCCAACCGGTTCTGGAGGCCATCGGGGCTGCAAAGCAAGGCGCGTTGTTCGCCATGTTCATGCCGGGAAAATCCCCTTTGTTGGAAGCCCTCCTCGAACGCGCTCGGGAGAACAAGATCTATGTGCGCGGTGTCGTTTCCCGGGTGGTCACTTCCAAGAATAGTGACATTGTCGAAGTTCAGGGCGAGGTCGTGAAATCAGGGCCCGGCTCAGGCAGTTTCCACCGGGATGTGCTCATTCCATCCGGCATCACAGACAAAAACAAACCTGCCTGGGCGGAAGCGGAGTTCACGGCCCGCGAAATGCTCGAAAACCAC
Organism: Mesorhizobium shangrilense; assembly: GCF_040537815.1. NCBI lineage: Bacteria > Pseudomonadati > Pseudomonadota > Alphaproteobacteria > Hyphomicrobiales > Phyllobacteriaceae > Mesorhizobium > Mesorhizobium shangrilense. The sequence continues at coordinate 208,510 of NZ_JBEWSZ010000003.1, read as the reverse complement.
ATGATGGCCATCGTGCATTCCAAGGTCATTGTCATCGACCCGTTCTCCCCTGATTGCGTCGTGGTCACCGGGTCCCACAATTTCTCTCCGAACGCATCGGAGAACAATGACGAAAACCTCGTGATCATCAGGGGCAACCAGGCCCTTGCGCAGGCCTATGCCTTGCACCTGAACGGCATCTACGACCACTATTCATGGCGCAACTATCTGCAGAACGATGGCGACCCAAATTCGCTGTACAAGCCGCTGGATGGGTGGAAGCCGGGAGGCTCCCGCACCCAGGAACTGAACTTCTGGATGTCGTGAGGTTCCGCCGATGTCTCCCAGCTATGGCTTCGCGAAGGCAAAAATCAACGGCGCCCCGGTTCTCAAGTCAAAGCCGTTGGGCCACGAAACGCAGTACCATCTTCATGTTCCGCTCGATGTGGCAGGCGCTGCTTGGGATGTCGCCATCAATGTCGGGACCAACGACTCCGACGACCTCTTGCAATATAAGTTGGTGTTCGATTTTCATCACGCTGTCATCCAGACCCTGGCCGCGGCGGCGGCGGGACGCAACCAACTGACCGACCAGAATGCCTTGCCGGCGCTGGATTTCATGCGCTCCGACCTCCTTTCGGGGACCGGACGCTGGCGTTTAAGCGATCCCATGGACGGAAGCATGGAGGCTGAACCGGTGGCATCCATGAACCGGCTGCTTCGTCAGGCGGCGCAAAACGGCTGGGACGTCTATGTCTTTGGGCGCTTTTATGCCGAAGGCGATGGCATCCACGACACCCATATGAACCAAGGATCGACCGGCAAGCAATTTGCCCACCGCAAGGGCGACGATCGTAACGATCACAACGACATCTGGCAGGACGGGGCAGTGCTGTTTGCTACATCTGCCGACCGATGGGCGGGCTATTTCGCAGCATTCGAGCACCAGCTCGTGCCGACCGACGCGCTTGGAAATCCGACGGCTGATAGCAAGCCCATCGAGTAGCCGATATGGGTGACAGGCTGATCATGATTATCCGGCACGCCGAAAAGCCGCTTGCCGAGCGCCCCGATCGCGGTGTCGACGAGCTCGGCCAGGAGGACGACAAGTCACTGACTGTTCGTGGTTGGCAGCGTGCTGGCGCGCTTGCGCATCTCTTTTCCAGCCCTGCGCCAGCGCTGCAGGTCCCTCAGATGATCGTCGCCTCGACATTGAGGAAAAGACACCAGGGCAAAAAAAGCGCGAAAGCCTCGTCGGGTTTGCAAAATTTGCCAAGGACTGGATCGGTTTTCCTACCGCTATCATAACCGCGGTTGCCGCGCTGATTGTTCCAGCAAAGAACAATGCCCTGGCGCTTTTCCACCAGGATGGAGCCAGATTGACTATGGATCTTGTGAGGCCGGACGTCCTCAACGTAGGCATGGACGATACGGCCGAGCGCCCAGTCCGGCTTTTGCGAAAAAATTCGCCGGCGGGTTCGCAGAACCGCGTGCGCCCGGGTGAGTTCGTGGGTCGGGGTGCGGATGTCCATGTGGGCGGCGCAGCTCGGCCGCGGCCCTGTTGATTGCCGCACGTCTTGGCCCCGAACCGTCGAGAATCCTGTCGAGCTCGCGCTACGACAGCCTCGATTTTTCGCCAACGATTTCACTGACTGCTCGATTTGCCACACCGATTGCACAACCGCAAAGCCGCACCCGGCACGGAAAAGTGGCTGCGGTGAACGCCCGAAATCTTTGATCGGTTATTCAACGGCCTCCGGCGTAATAGCTTGCAGACAGACGGACTGGCTCGGCCATCCAGTCGCGGTCGAACCAGCTGAGCTTGGGAACCTCTAGCCCCAGACTCCTTGCGATGGAGATGGCGAAATCAGGTACGACCGGGTATGTCGCGACACAGAGTCCGACGAGCGCGAAGGTCACCGCGCGGGCCGCAGTCCGGGCAAGCGCCTCGTTCACCTTCGGGGCAGCCGGAACTTGCAGCACTGAACATGAATAGTGGTCAATTGCGTCGACGAACGCCTCGATTGCGCGTGTCAGCTGACGTACGTCCGGGTAATCCGCTTCGAATCGCGCCCGCACTTCCGCGTTGAAGCGTCTGCAGTCCGCGAGGAACGCAATGTCGGTGGCTGACCACTGGCCAGGACACGGGAGCTCGTCTGTCGCGACCCGCCCGATGACCTCGTTAGCCTTCGCGACCGATCTCGACAGCCGTCCGTCCCAGAAGTCCCGTTTCCAGCTCTCGTAGGCACCCATGGAGAAGTCCTCGACAGAACCATCCGGACGACACCGACACAAGTAGAAGCGAAGCGGCTCGGCAGTTTCTTCCGCAGGGATGTCGTTCACCCAGATTGCGTGATTTCGTGATGTTGAGAACTTCTTCCCCTCAAGCGTGAGCATCTGGTTGACGAAAATCCGTCGGGGGAGCATCTCATGGAGATCAAGCGCCGAAAGTACCCCGGGAATAACCAACAGACGTCCAAAGGCGTTGTCCGCCCCGAAGAGAATGTCCAGCTCCGGCATCTCGTCCCGTGGGATTTGGTACCAGAAGGCGGGGCATCCGCTCTTTTCTCTTATCGTTTCTAAGGCGAGCAAGTGCCGAGGCACGTGTTCCATGGTGATGGTAAACCGCTGGCATTCAAATCCTGGGATTGGAATCCGAATTCCCTCCCGGTTTGGGTTTGAGATGCAGACTGCCGGAAGCCCCCGGGACAGCCAGGACTCGACAAAGAGCTTGGCGTAAATGGGCAGGAAGTTCCGCGAGGCGAAGGATTCGAGTGCGTCATGCAATGGAGCGAGGTTCAGGAAAAGGCGCTTCAGGGGACGACGTTCCAGCGAGCGCCCGTCGAGATCGACCGGATCCTGGAGTTCGGCATCGAGGACCAGCGCGCCGCAATCCTCGCATTCGTGACCGGAGGAATAGCCGCCGCAATATGGACATTTGCCGTGGACGAAGGCGTCCACCTTGAAGCGCCCACTTTGGACGTCATACGGGACCAAATGCTCTCTTTCAGCGATCAGGCCCTTGCTGCAAAGTCGCTTGAAGACCTCGAGAACGACCGCCTTGCCGCGGCGGTCAGGCTTTGTCCCAAGGAAAATATCCGAAACTGCATTGAGCCGATGCAGAGCCTCCTGGAAAGAAGCCGTGTTTTTCTCGGCCAGCTGGTAGTATTCCAGTCCAGCAGCGTCGGCCGCAATTGCAATGTGCTCAAGGTGACCGTGCGTGCCCTGCAGCACGAAAACCTCTCGGCCGCCGGTCTCGGCAATTCGGCGCAACACATCCGCGTAGAGGAACGGTCCTGAAGCATGACCTATATGCATATTCCCATTGGGGGTAAGCATTGCGGGCACCAGTAGCAGCGGTCTGCTCTTTCCTATCGCTTCGTTCGTGGAAGTCGCCTCTTCGAAGGCTGCGCGGCTGTGCCACCACACCGTCTGCATGACTGCACCGCTGTCCAAAGCCTCAATCATGTGCCTGCTCAGCGGGTCCATCCTAATGCTCTCTCCGCCAAGCAGGAGGAACGTCTTTTCGTCTAGATGAATTCGAACGCCGCCAGAGATCACCGTCCAAAATTCGACTTCCGTATGGTTGTGACGGCAAGTGGTCGCGCCTGGACTGAGCTTCAATAGTCGGATGGAAACGTCGCCCCCTTCCGGGAAGGGATCATGCATGACGATGCCCCCTTCGATCGAGATGGGGACCGCGCGTGTTTCATTTTTGAGATCTATTACTTGCGAACACATCATTTCGTTTCCACTCTCGAATTTCCGGTTGGCCATGCCGCTGGCAAGGTCTCGGGGCGACCTTGAGCAGGTTGAAGCACGTGCCCGTCTTGCAGCGCCTTCGCCACCACCGCAGCCCGTTCGGCCAGACCGCCGAGTGTGTGCTCCGTTGGGCCCCGAAGGCCAAAAGAGTGGTTCACCAAGAAAACGCGAGGTCTCGGACCGGTGAGACACGATCCTGGCGTCTGATCGAGTCCCACTTCGAAGGACTCGTCGACAACGACGTCGGCATCTTCCATTCGCGGTTGCAGCAGTTGGAAGAATGATAGATGGCGACGGTTTGAAAAGCCCGTCGCGCATACCAGGAGTTCAATTTCAAGCGTCGTCGAGTCCGGCCTGCCTCCGATTCCGCGAAGGTCAAGACGAAGACCATTCTCGAGACGCTTTGCCGCCGTGATTTCAGTATACGGGAACAGCCTGAGCCTGTCGCGTCCGCACGCCTGGTCCTCGAATCGAAGATCGTAGATGCTTTTGAGGACGTCCTTGGTGACGGTGGAGAAGTTCGTGTTCCTCGTGTCGGAAAGAAACCTCTTGCGATCTTCGAGTGGCAACTCCGCGAACTTCAGCGAGTGTGGATAAGTATAGAAATCATTTACGAACGGGTTGTCATCCGTCTGTTCGAAGAGGTGGCGCCGACCAACGACGATAACTTCCGACACTTCCCGGTGTTGGAGCAGGAATCTGACTATCTCGCCGGCGCTTTGCCCGGACCCGACGACCGCAACGCGAGCGTTAGCGTTGATCATTCCCTCGTTCGCATGGGATAGGAAGAAGTTTGAATGCACCACGCGGCCGGAGTCGACGGCCAGTTCTTCAGGGATGTATGGCTCATGCCCAAGGCTGACGACCACGTCGTCTGCCTCGATTTCTGAAACATCTCCGCTCGAGACATCCCTGGTCATGACGACAAGGGTTTGGGTTCCCGACGGCTTCTCGTGGAACCTGACCGCCACCGCCTCCTTGCCGAAAGAAATCTTGTTCGCAAAGAACCGGCTTACCCAGACCAGATAGTCGGAAAACAGCTTCCTTGAAGGATACAGATTGTTCGTATGGATGAAGTGATAGAGAAGCTCCTTGTCACGCAGGAACGAGAAAAAAGTGAATGGGCTTGCCGGATTCCTCAGGAACGCCAGGTCCTTGAACAACGACACTTGGAGCATCGAATCCGCGAAAGCGATGCCCGGGTGCCATTCTGCGCTGTCGCGGCGCTCAAGGACTTCCAGCGAATCCAGAACTGAGGATCCCCGCTCCTTGAGGCAGGTCAGCAGTGCCAGGTTTGCTGGTCCGCTCCCCACGAGTAGTGTCTTTCGTCTTTGCATGACCGGCTCCCAAAATAGTGCTTGTTTCCAACAGCCCGGTCGCGCGCTCGGCTAAGACAGCGATCCGGCTTCTCCTCAGTTGCTCGAGGGCCATCGCGGCGACATCGGCGAGCGCGGCTTTGCCGGGGTGTATGGGACCCCGCAACTGTTGACGCGTGACGCATTCCACGGCTGCGGCCACCGGAACTGCGGTGGCGATAGCCATGCTTGAGATGCCTCGCTCCTGAAGCTCGGAGCGCAGGATGCACGTCCAGCGGCCAACCCGCCCTTGGCGATCCTCAATGGCGATGTCAAGGACGACCTGGTCGCCATCGTCATTTGGGCTCCGGCGACTTAAAAGCGCCTCTGTGACCTCCTTGACCTGCAGGCGCGCGCTCCCGATTTCGATCTCCTCGTCGGACAGCAGCCCGAGGCGATGCAACATCCGAACACCATCCGCAAAGCCAGGCCACCGCACAGTCAATTGTCGAAGCGTTGGAATGCTAGGATGAGCGCCTGCAGCCGTCGACGAAACCATTGCATCATCGTATGCTTCGAGAAGGCCGACACCATCCACGAACAGCTGAGATACGCTTTCGAATCGATTTCGCGTTACGGCTTGGCCATCGATTCGAGCCAACGCGAGCCTCTGCTCCATGGGCAGCCGACGCCCAAAGGCGATAGCATAGTTCAGCGGAGGTTCCGGAATTCTGGGAATCCCTCCGCAATGAGTTACTATGCTCTCTATGTCCTTTATTTCAGCCGCAACCAGCGAGACTAAAGATTCAACCAGTCCTGGTTCAAGACCCGCTCCCAAGACTACGGGCGGACCGTTAGGCGGTACCTGGAGAATGTCAGGATCCCCAGGGCTCGGCCTGCCGACGCAAATAATAGGGGTGTGTAGACCTGCCTCGTGCGTTTGGTGCAAAAGCTTGCCGACCAAAACTCGGGAATCTCTCCAAGACGTAGCCATGATCAGTGATCGGGCTTGAACCGAGAGAGCGGATGGACCCAACGACACGTCGAAGCGGACGTTTTCGAGATTGCCCAGAAGCCGTTGCGCCACGGCAAGCGCAGAATGGCTCCTGTCAATCACGACAACGAACGAGTCCGGCTGGCCCGCAAGTTGCAGCGCCACTGCCCGACCGACCGGCCCGGCTCCGATGACGACGTGTGATCTCCCGCGCATAGTGCCCTGCTTCAGCCTTTAGGTCGGGGTCGGCTTGCGCCGGATCGTGCGATAGCCAAGGAGAGCGATAGCCGTTTGCAGTAGAGCCAAGCCGGCAATCAACAGCGTCAGCGCGTCATATCCCAGCTGGACTGAGACGAGCCCGGCGGCGAAGGGGAAGAAATACAGGCCAAGAAAATAGGAAAGGCTGAAGATGATCTGCACCAAAGTCCGGGACTGCGGCGCAGTCACGCGGACGGCTTCTGCCTGCATCAGTGGATAGGATAGCCCATAAGTTATGCCGGTCGCCAGCGATGCCATTGCGTAAATGACGGGGTGGCCCGGGGAGTAGTGAAAGCCGAGAAGCGAAACGACCATCCCGCCCAGGAGTAGCGGCAAGGTGCGGTCGGCCGCACTGCGGGTTACGCGCGGACCAATTGCAAATCTGGAGCCGACTACTCCTATGGCCCAAAAGCCAAAGAATATTTCGTACGGAAGACCTGAATTATTCGCAAATAGAGCCTGAAAGTTTATCAAACTAGTGTAAATGCTTGCGGACAACAGTACAAGAACAAAAAACAGAGCAGATTTGCTGAAGAGGAGATCGAAAAGGTCGCGCGCAATCGAGGCGTTATTCGGAATATCGGCTTCGCGGATGTTCGCCGCACGTTGCGCTGCCCACGATGACAACGCTGACCCTGCCGTCGCCGCGAGCATTGCCAGAATGAACATATCCAGCGTGCCCAAGCCGGCGTACCGGGTAAGGAGGCTGCTTAGCAGCGGTCCGCAGGTTAACCCTAAGGTGGAGAATGCAGAATAGGCCATGAAGCTCGATGGCCGGTCTGCATCGCTTGAGAGGGCGGAAATGCATATCGAGCCCATAGTGAAGTGCAGCGCCCATCCGCCTGATTGCAGCATGTAGCTGAGGAAGTAGGGGAATGTCGCGCGCACCCCCGACAATTCGTTCAAGAGTATGGTCGCGCAGGCTGCTGCATAGAGAAGGCCGCCGATGGGTGCGAGCCTCCGCACACTAAACTGGCGTGTCAGCGTAGGACTGATCAAAACTATTAATATAGCGACCGCCATGCCTGCTGCTGAGATCGAACCAAAAAAGATCTCGTCGCGCCCAACCGACAACAGGTAGACTGGAAACAGCGCAAAAACACCCATCGCGAAGGAAATCAGAGATCGTTCAGCAATGAACATGCGCCTGCACCACAAAAGGCGCGTATTAGTGATCGAGATGCTGCGAGCGTTCATTTTGTTACGCCATGAAATTGTACTTTGCGTCGGTTAGGACGAAGATAAATTATGTATCCAAATATGATTTGCGTTTTTGGTGCGACCATTGTCATGGTCGAAGGAATACGTTGCCTTAGATCGAGAGCCTGAAGCATTGCGGTCCTTCGCCTGTTCATCGTGGCTACCCGTGACACGAGTTATGGCCGGCAGCTGTTGCCCGCCCGGCAACGAAGGCTCTCAAGAGTCATGCCAGCTTGCTTGATTGAGCTGAAGAGGGAACTTTGTGATTGCTTTTCAGTCGATTAGCCCGAAGCAAAGCAAGAGATCGACTGAAAATGGCCATATCGCGAACTCGACAAACCCGACAAAAGATGTCGGATGGCGTTGTTGAGACTGCTCCGCTCTGACCTCGCCGGTGAGCCACGAACATCGTGCTGTGTCCAAATGGGGTCGGAACAAGAGCGGTTCGCAATCGTACGCGGCCTTTATCAACCAAAGACCGCAATATCCTGGTGACCTATGGCTTTTCATGCGATTCTTCGGGCTGGTCCGAAGCAGGTGAGAATGCCTGAAATACTTGCAGCGCTTTCCAACATTCGGACTGTTGAAGAAATGATCGCGGCCTTCCGGGATGAGCAGCATTGCCGTCGGTTGCTTGAAAGCATGGTGTGGCCGGATGGCCGGATCTGCCCCGCCTGCGGATACAAACGCTCGATTGCGCTTGCCGGTCGAGATACCGGCAAGCGTCGCGCCCGACCGGGTCTTTATCAATGTTCCAGCGGCGATTGCCGGTTCCAGTTCACGGTGACGACACACACGCCTCTGCACTCCACGAAGCTTCCCTTGCGTGTTTGGCTGAAGGCAATGTGGCTGTTACTGCAATCCGACAAGGGCTTGTCGTCGGTGCGCCTGGCCGAGGCGCTCGGGGTGAGCCAGCCAACGGCCTGGCGGACGGGACATGCACTTCGTCTCATGGTGGCGCGGGAGACCATGCTCGCCGGCACGGTGGAGATCGACCATTTCCATCTCGGTGGAAGGCCCAGAAAGAATCCCGACGACCCGCCTCCGGGCCGCGGCCGGAAAGGCCAAGCGAATACGGACAAAACGCCAGTCATGGCGATGGTGCGGCGGCCGACTGACGTCATGCCTGGCCGGTGACGCGTGTGCCGCGGTCGTGACCGGTCTCTCGGCGCGAGCAAGCGAACGCGTCATTGAAGCGCAGATCGGATTGGGAGCTCATTTGATGAGCGACGAGTGGAAGGCAGTCATGGCCATTGGTGAGAGCTTTGCCAAGCACGAGACCGTGAAGCATTCCAGCGGTGAGTATGTTCGCGACGCCGTCCACGTCAATTCGGTGGAGGGCTTCAACTCCCGCGTCCGCCGTACCATCGCCGGCGTCTTTCATCATATCAGCCCGCAGCATGTCGACCTGTATTTCCACGAGATCGGCTTCCGATGGTCGCAGCGCGTCGTCACAGGAAACGTCATTCGCAAAACCCGGCATGGCCGGGAGAGCGTGCGAACCTTGTGGTCGCGCGTGCCGCTGCGCTGCAATTGACGAATGTTTTTCGCACCGCCACGGGTCGTCAGATGCGCCGAAGCCCGTATGGCGGCATCATCATCAAATCAGCCGTAGCTGTCTTTGGTTGATAAAGGCCGCGTACGATTTCGCACTGCTCTTGTTCCGACCCCGTTTATCCGGCCGATGCTCGGCTTCCAATCGACGGCCACCGCAGCCATTTCGATGCCGGTCAGGATGGTGATTCACATGAGGCGCAAGCGACAGGCCATGTACGCCTTCAATCCGAATCGTCCTTGGCCGAGCAGTTCGAAATCCTCGCCGCCTGATTGACCTCGCATCAGGGCCTCTCTGTGCCCCTATTCAGCCATTGCAACAAAAACCTCATGCGAACTCCCTGGTCACGGATGCCGCCAGCGCTGCAACTGCCGAGTGTCTTTCGCGCTGCCACGGGACGTCAGATGCGCCGAAGCCCGAGGGCGGCATCACCCAAATCGGCCGTAGCTGTCTTTGGTTGATAAAGACCGCGTTGTTTGGCGTACTTTCAACGCGATGCCCTCTCCTTGGCCTTGGCACGTTAAGTTTACGATGCCGTCGACGGAGTTCCGCTGGCTCGAATTCCATCATTGATGGGAAGGCGGTTTCATCATTCACAGCTGCAGGGGCTCTTCCTCGTGCGGCAAACGCCTCCTCAGCCGGTCTTGCAGCGCCTGCCGATCAGCGACGAGGTCGTCAAGGGGCAGCAGCTGGTGGTCTGGTCCCTCCCCGCCGATCAATCGTCCAACCAGCGCCCACGTGGCGTCCAGCACATAGACGCCGCAATCGTAATCGTTCGGCTGTCGGGCCATGGGGGCTGGCGCGAAGGTGGCGTTCAGCAGCCCTGCGAGCTGTTGTGCAATGCTGCGGTTGTAGTGCCCGGCGGAGTCGTAGTGATAGGCGACTGCTCTTTCCCGGCTGCGGCGATCAACGAACAGCAGCGACCAGTGGGTGCCGAGGGACCTAAGATCATCAGGACTGGCATTGTTCACCGGCAGGAACAGGAAGTCGGCTGTGTCGTTGTCGCGACCATAGATGCCCTTCAATCTGCTTTGCCCCTGCTGCTCGTCCAGGTGGGGCGAGCGCAGTTGCACGGATATCAGCCCTTCCAGCAGCCGCGTGCGGGCGGCGAGCGCTGGATTGGCCCCCTGCAGTACCTGCTCCAGCAACAGGTAATCCCTGCCGATGTGGGCGTCGCTCAGGTGTTCGGTGGTGCCGAGCACCGTCGCCTCGGCCAATGCGGTCGCATCCAAGGCTTCGATCTCAGCATAGGAGGAGGTGGTCAGATCAACCACGGGAACACCGCGATAGGTGTCTGACGGCCCGGCGGTCACTGGCGAGGCGGGTTGTGGAGCCCTTGCCGGTACCTCTGCCGCTGGCGTAGGTTCACCCATCGCCCAAAGTTGACCGTGAGGGATGAGCTGGGTGTCGTCGGGCCCTCCCGACCTCAAGATGGCGGCGGACCCTGTCCGTTGCATCGTGGACTGCCACTCGCCGAGCATCTGCCCGCGCGGACGCACCGGTGCGGAATGAGCATCGTCGCGCATGTCGGACGGCGTGGGCGCATTCAGATCAACGAAAGACTGAAGACCGCCGTAGATGTCTGAGGAAGCTCTGGCAGAAGGCGTTGGCGCAAAGTGAGCATTGTAACCCAACTCAGCCGGATCTGGAGCAACCAATGCCTCAAAGCCAGGATAGAGATCCTGAGCTCCGGCACTTGATAGTGACGCCAGTTCTTGCATCCGCCGCCGCACCAACTCCTCGCTCAACCAAGCCAAACCTTCATCGTCCGAGGACGCTGGCACGGGAGAAAGCTCCTGCGGCGAGCCGGGCTGTCGAGCGCCCTGGTGATGAACCGGTACTGGCCCGGTAAACGGCGGCGGAAAATCAGGCGCTGGAACCCAAGCATTGAGCTCGAATGGTGTGGGCGGATTCTGATGGACCATTGCCTCGAACCCGCCGTCCTGCCGCCTCGGCAGGACGCTGCTCCCGGCCAACTCGTCCGCGGCCGACTGGTAGTCGTGGCGCCCGTTCAAAGCATGAACGGCTCCTGCAGAAGCCGGCGGCTGATAATGGCTCGCACTTGACCCTAGAGATGGCAGTGGGCCGGCCTTATCCACTCCCTCCCAAAGTAGATCCTGATCGTAATCTTCCATAGGAACGACGAATCGCGAAACGATAGCGTCATGCGGGGCACTGTGCTGCGCAGTGGCGCCTCCGATGCCTCTAATCTCCGACTGCAGCCTTGGGATGTGTTCGGACTCGCTCCCCGTCATCAATGCGCCCACCTGGTAGGTGGAGGGCTGGATCGGCATGCGGCCGCCTAAATCGCCGATCCCGTTCAGCTGCTGCTGAATGGCGACGGCTGGCGGCGCATTCAGGTTCCTCTGCCGCTTCGCTGGCCTCAACAGCGCTGTGGAATGTTCATTGTTGATGATGACCCACTCGGTCGGCAGGAGGTTGCCCCTGTCAGCGCCAGGCGAGCGGCGAATCTGCTGTTCGCTAAGCGCTAACAACGGCCGGGCGGCGGCCTGAACCCCAGCGTGCCCAGAGCCGGCTGCTCCGAAAGCGCCCGCCCCGATGCTGTTGAGGTTATCCGGTCCAGCGGGCAACTTCCCTGGAGCGATGAAAAATGACGGGACTGGTTGATCATCCTGCTGTGCCCGAAGCTCCTTTGGCCAACTGCCAGCTTCGTGCGACGCGCTGTGCCGCGCAATCGCTTCGCCGACCCGCCTCGGCTCCATCTGTGCCGCGTCCTCGGGAATAGGAACGAGGGGAACCCGGCGCTCGAGCTCCATCGCTTTAGCGCCGGCCTGCGATTTTCGGAGACAAGCCAGTGCGTAACCGATCTTTGGATTACCACCGGCGTCCTCTTTATAGCCCTTGACATCTCCATCCAGCTTCTTGCCGGAAAGCCGATCAGCAATGCCCTCCTTGTTGTTTTGGCGCAGGTAGTCACTGAAGCTCCTAAGAGCCGTTACAGTGCTTCTGCTCAGGGCTTCGTCGCTGTACTGGTTGATGAGAGCCGCGTCATGGGGATACGGAGTCAACTCAGCGCGGCCTGCGATCGTCACGACGCCCCCAGTCGACTGCGAGGTCCGGAGATGACCTATTGCCGCAAGGAGTGTCTTGGGTTTACGGTTTCCGATGAATCTGAGCGCATCTTCGGTCAGGGACCCGTGGTCGAGCCGATCATTAATGGGGTCTTTGTTGTTTGCGAAGAGCCAGTGGCCAAAGCTGAGAAGAGAACCTAAATAGACCCTGGCGGTGTTCTCGGCGGCGTTGCCCTTGATGAGGGCCGCCTCAAGGGCCGAAATAGACGCAGAATCCCCGGGGTGAAGAGGGCGATTGCTGAGCCTTTTCACAAACTGAGTCGGCTGCGGCGCCGAGAACGGGCCCGGTCCGTCCATCAGCTCCAAGAGCACGTCCTGAACGTGGGCTGCCGCAGCAAGGTCCTTTGGCCAACTGACAGCTTCCTGCGACGCGCTGTGCTGCGCAATCGCCTCGCCGACCCGCCTCGGCTGCATCAGTGCCGCGTCCTCGGGAATAGGAACGAGGGGAATATGGCGCTCGTGCTGCATCGCTTTAGCGCCGGCCTGCGATTTTCGGAGACAAGCCAGTGCGTAACCGATCTTTGGATCACCACCGGCCTCCTTCTTATAGTCCTTGACATCTCCATCTAATGCCTTGCCGGAAAGTCGACCAGCAATGCCCTTCTTGTTATTTTGACGCAGATAGTCACTGAAGCTGCGAAGAGCAATTGCATTTCTTTTGTTGGTCGATATCGCTGCTTCGTTTTTGTACTCATTGATGAGGGCTACATCCTCGCAGTGAGGAGTGAATTCAGCGCGGCCTGCGATCGGCACGATTCCGCCGGTCGACTGCGCGGTCCTGAGATGACCAATCGCCGTAAAGAGTTTCGCGGCGTTACTCTTTCCAACGAACTCGCGCGCATCATCGGTCAGCGACTCGTGGTCGAGCCGATCCATAATGGGGTCTTTGTTGTTTGCGAAGAGCCAGCGGCCAAAGCTGAGAAGAAGATCTACATAGACCCTGGCGGTGTTCTCGGCGGCGTTCCCCTTGATGAGGGCCTTTTCAAGGCTGAGGATAAAGTCTTCATCCCTGAAATGAAGAGGGCGCTTGCTGAGCCTTTTCACAAACTGAGCCGGCTGCGGCGCCGAGCCGGCCGGCATTGCTCCACCACCTCCACCTGAATTGCGGATCTCGCTCAGTTGCTGCTCAAACGCGGCCGCACCTGCGGACAGAGCCGCCCGTGAGCTATCTTGCAGGCCGGCCCTGTTCGATTGTCCGCGCACCCGCTTGGTCGAGGCGAAATCCATCCGTTCACACTTTCAGCAATATAAGCCAGTTTGAAGCTGGGCTTGCATCTGACATAGAGGAAGCTGTCGAGAACCTGACGACAACGTGCCCGCTAAGCAATTCTCAGCATATTGGTCCAGCGTTTGGTCATCAAACAGCAAGACTCAGCCCGTAACGCCCGAGCGCCTCAGACAACGCACGGAGAACGCCGTCCAGGCCGCTCTCGCTCGCGGCAGCCGCCGCATTGTTGATGAGGCGTTTTCTTCAGCGGATACAATATGTCTGGGGCGCCGATTCACTCGCGAAGAGCTGCCCTCCCCGGCGAGGTGCTGACGGTATCTCTGAAGCATACCCAATGCACCCACGTTGTGCGGGAGACGCTCTTTAGTATCATCACGCAGCGTCTTGGGATCAAGTGCAGCAAGACTCAGCCCGTCAGCCCGGAGCGCCACATACAACCTACAGAGACGCGCACGATGATTTTTGATGATGTCCGTGTGCGTCCCGCTCTCCGCTGCCACCAGAGCCGCCGCCTCGATGAGGGCCTCGTCTTCATCGGAGGCAACAGTACTCGAAGGGAAGGTGCGCGGGGATCTGCGGTCTTTCGCCTGCTACTTGCTGCGGCTCGGCCGGTTGTCCCGCTTGCGATGCGCAGAATACGTATTCCTAGGATAGCATCCTTCGTGCATAACCGTTCTGGCAAAGAGCTTCGGGGAAGTTTAGAAACTCGATTGTTTCCAGAGGATCGAGGTATTAACCGATGCAGCCAGCGCGGATGCGATCGATAAGGCGCGCGGTTTTTTGGATCAGTTCAACGGTAAGTCAGAAAAAGCACTTCGGGAGGGTCTGCCGCTCCGCATGGCCGATGGGAAACCTATCTCGACTGGGCGGTCGAGTCCTTCCGGCTCACATCTTCGGGCGTGGCGGACGCGAGCAGATCCACACTCATATGTGCCACTCAGATGAGTTCAACGACATCATCGACGCCATCGCAGCGATGGACTCGGATTTCATCTCCATCGAGACGTCCCGCTCGAAGATGGAACTGCTCGACGCTTTCCGCAGCTACAAATATCCGAACCAGATCGGGCCAGCCGTTTATGGCATTCATTTGCTTATTGGAACCTGTTGTTGAGGGTATTGCAGAGAGGACAACTAATATTCCACCCCAGCATCCATTTCATAACCTATGAACGAAAAACATACGCGCTCCGCCCGAGAGTCGCGGTCGAATGGCGTCTGCGAAGGCCGGCCCGGTACGATGCTGCCAGCCGCCGGCGACGGCGACCAACTCGTAGGGCCGGCCGGCGAGCTCGTTCGCGGTTAGTTCTATATTTCTGAATTTGTTTCAACTGCGCCTCAGCTCGATACCCTTCACGGTCCCGCTCGTCCACTCCGGAGGAACGCAGGGAAACTCGCGTTCTTGCCAGCGAGCATGCGCCAAATACTCAAGAGCGATCACCTGACAGAGGTAGTCGATCTGAGGTGGCTGGATCGCACGCGGGAGTGCGTCCACGGGAATTCCTAGGCTTTCGGCATACGCAATGACCGTCCGATAGCCATCCAGTCCCCGGACCAACGGATGCGAGCGCGGATCAGACCACACTTGAGCAATCTCGTTCAGCATCGAGCGGGTACCATCTACGGGAGCTAGCATTTCACGGACGCGCGACCTAGCTTTCGCGATGTAGTCTGCGCTTGTCGTCAGGTGGAGGCGCTCGCAAGTCCAGTGGTGCGCTTTCCAATTCGGATCGGCGACCATTGCCCGCAGCAATGAAACCGAGCCGCCTTCCAGGATAAGCAGCGGCGCGCGCCGACCAAGTTGCGCTACATGATCGTGCAGCAAGGAGTTCGCCTCTGAGGCGGAAATCTCTCCAGCAATGACCGCCCGCTCGGCAAGGTAGATTCTACAGGTCAACCGCAGTTCAGCATCCGAGGGTCGGCCGCTTCCTACCGCGAGTTCGGGATAGCATTGAATTCGGTCGAGAACGAGCACCGGCGCGCCCGTACGCTGAGCGAGCGCGATGGACCCGGCGGTTTTGCCGGTCGTCGTCGGTCCGATGATGAGGTGGAGCCGTGGCTTCATAACTGCGTAACTACAGAGAGATGATTTCGGACGTGCGCAAAGGCGTATGGTAGCCAAGCAGTAAATTCGGAAGGGTTCTCGCTCAGACATCGCGAGAGTGTCGGAGGAGGAACGTAGGTCCAGTCACTCACCTCAGCCTGGTTGGGCACTGGAATTTCGTTGCATACAGCGACGAACAAATAATCAATCTCGTGCTCGATCAGTCCAGGCTCGACGCGCCCGATGAAAGACCCCGGCTGGCCGCAGTCCCAATCAAATCCCATCTCTTCTTCGAGCCGGCGGTGAGGGGCAGCCAACGCGGCCTCACCTCGTAGGGGATGATCGCAGCACGTGTTGGACAACAACCCGGCGAGTGATAATTCACCGCTGCACGACGCTGCATTCGGATTTCACCCAAGGTGTTGCCCAACGCGAATTCGACAAGAACTCCGGTCGACTGCTCGCCCGCCTTTTTCGGCGACGGCACGGAGCCGATCGGTGGCTTTGGCAGGGTCTAATGCCGGGAAGTAGACGGTTTCGACGACTATATCTTCGGTTTTGGCCATTTCGTTATCCTTGTGGTCGACGAACTCTCTGGCGTGCGCATACTTTTTGCATTGCACTACCGCACCTTTGGCGCGAGGTAAGCCAAGCGCCGAGTTTTCGTCCGCCGGTCGTTATGGTTTCTACCGTCGCTCACTAGGACGGCGATATAACTCGCGGCTTACCGAGCGCAGAAGGACATTTGAACTGTATCATGCTATGTAACCATACAAATATTTTGTTTTATTAAGAGTATTATACATTGTGGCGCGCGCCCAAGGAAATCAAGAACCACGAATACCGCGTCGGCCTCACGCCAGGCTCGGTCCGCGAATATGTCGCCCATGGCCACGAAGTGCTGATCGAAACCGGCGCCGGTGCCGGCATCGACCCCGATGACAACGCCGATCGCGCTGCCGGCGCCACCATCGCCAAGACTGCTGCCGATGTGTTTGCCAAGTCGGACATGATCGTCAAGGTCAAGGAGCCGCAGCCCAATGAGTGGGTGCAGCTGCGCGACGGCCAGATCCTGTACACCTATCTCCATCTGGCTCCGGATCCGGAGCAGACCAAGGGCCTGCTCGCTTCGGGCGTGGCGGCAATCGCCTACGAAACCGTGACTGACGACCGTGGCGGCCTGCCGCTACTCGCGCCGATGTCGGAAGTCGCCGGCCGGGTGTCGATGCAGGCCGGCCCCACGGCACTGCAGAAAGCCAATGGCGGCCGTGGCGTGCTGCTGGGCGGCGTACCCGGCGTTCTGCCCGGCAAGGTCACCGTGCTCGGCGGTGGCGTCGTCGCCGGCATGCTGCCAGGATGGCGGCGGATCTTGGCGCCGACGTCACCATCATCGACCGCTCGATCCCGCGGCTGCGCCAGCTTATCGGCCCCTATTCCCAGCCCCAGGATGCGGTCAGTCTCGTCGCCTCGCGCCGTCAGCATCACAACCGGCACGTCGGACTTCGCGCGGATGCGCTTGAGCGCCTCTAAGCCGTCCATGTCGGGCAGCATGACATCGAGAACCACGGCATCGGGCGACAGCCGCTCGATATCGGCAATGCCTGCGCCAGCCGTATCCGCCGCTCGCACACGAAAACCGTTGCCCGTCAGATATTCCGCGAGCATGGCGGATAGGCGCTTGTCGTCGTCGACGATGAGAACCTCGTCCGCCATGCTCGTTTGTCTGCTCCGATTCGGACCTATGCCGGTACAGAGCTTACCCGCGTCGGTGCCAACTGCGATCCTCGAAATATTCGACCAACTCCGCGCGCTGCTCAGCCGTCAATACCTCCGGCGGCATTGAGCAGGGCAGTCGTCAGCTTGCGCGAAGCCTCGTCGGCCGCCGCGATACGCTCGGCGCGCAGCTTCTCCACTGCCTCTCGGTCGATGGTTGCCGCGCCGAGCAGCTCGGCGACTTCGTCTTGCGTGTCGCGGAAGCCTCGGATAATCGGGCGGACGTCGTAATGGAGCTTGCCCATGATCGCCTCCAACTGGTCTTCCTGCTCGGGTGTGGCGTCGATCTCCTTGAGCAAGCAATCAAAACCGCCGCCGTGGCCCCCGCCCCCGAAGCTCGGCTGTTGCGGGCGAATGTAAAGTTGTGTGAAGCCGGCAAGGCGCTATTGCGGCGGGGAAGCGCGGGAGCAAGCGCCGCGGAAATTCCTGCGCCTACGGCACGCAGCATCCTTGTTGATTGTAGCGGATATTAGTGTAGAAATGCCCACGGAGCCTCTTACCGAAAATTTGCGACAGGCCCACCTGTTTGTTTAACTGGCCAATGCCATGCGGATATGGTTGCGCGTGGCCTCGTAGTCGGGATCGCCGGCAAAATCGACCGCTTGATTGGCATGCTCCAAGGCCGCGTCAGGCTGCTTGGCGTTGAACAACTCAATTGCAAGGTTGTTGTGCGCCGGCGCGTGACGGGGATTGATATCGAGAGCCTTCTGATAATGAGCGATGCTCTGCTCAGGCTTCTCCAACTCGGAATACGCAAGACCCAAGTTGCTCTGCAGGTCCGCATGTGACGGAACGACCTCAGCGGCCGCAATGTAAGCTTCAATTGCATCAGAAGGGTTTCCGATTGAGAGAAGGATATTGCCTTTCTCCAGCAGAGCTCGCCATTCTTCGGGCTTGATTGACAGCGCGCGCTCAAGATCCCAAAGCGCACCTTGTGTATCACCGAGACGTTTACGCAGACCTGCTCGGTTTAAATGCGCCTCATAGTAAGGCGGGCAGAGCTCGATCGCGCGCGCATATGCATTTGACGCGTCAACCTCACGGCCCGGGATTTTGCTGAGGAGATTGCCCAGATCGTTCTGGTATTCGCCGTAGCAGGGATCATAGGCGATGACCTTGCCAAGCTGCTTCTCCGCCCGTGAAAGGTCGTTTACAAGCTCGTAGACCTGACTTGTGTTATAAATCAAAATCGACTGATGGAGTTCGAAGCGATTGTCGCCATATATCTCCAACATTCTCGCCTTGCCTTCTGTGCAAAGCTTGAGGGCTTCATCAAATTTCCCCTGCCTTGCCTTGATATATGCATAGGCATTTTCCGCAAAAACTTTTATGTAGTGATACTTGTCGTAATCTCTGAAATCACGCTCAATCGTCTCGAGGTTTCGCAGCGCGTATTCTTCCGCCAAGGGAAGGTTCACTGGCTGTTGATATCTGGCATAGGTCATTGACTGAGCGTAAAGGACCGTGGGCGTGTAGCGGCTTGATGGGAATTTTGAGTAGAAAAGATCGAGATAGGGAACAGAGACGCGGCCGCATCCCAAGCTGTAAAGAACAAAGGCTGCATTGATGAAAACAGCGTTGACCGCATCGTTTCCCGTTCCGTAAACGCGCAGCTCGGGATCCGCAAACATTTCGCCGAAATAGCTGAACCAAGTATCGTAGAGCCCAATGCTCTTTAGAATTTCACTTGGCTCCACAACAAGCTCGAGCCGCTTGAATTTGTTGCGAACAGATAAGGCGTGGAATGTCACCAAAGGTGACTTTCCGGCGAGATATTTTTCAAATGCGGCCCGATGCATTTCTGCATGCAGACCATCAGCATACTCGTGATCGAAGGTCTCATAATTGCGCTGGGCGATCAGATCGGCCGGGTTGCAGTCTGCTTCCACATAAGATCGCAGCATCTCGCTGCGTTCCTCAGGGCTCAGGCTCGCGAGGTGCAAGTCGATAGCAGCATTGGAGCTCAAGTAGCCAACGACTGGAATGCCGGCCTCCTCGCAGGTGATCAGGGCGCGAACGAGTAGCGGATTCCCGCGAGCCGCCTCAAAAATTGACCGCCGCTTCTGGGGGGCCATGTTAGGCTTAAAGAGGTTGACCAGTTCATCGATCGGATAGCAGCCGAGATCGACTTCACGGGCCCCTTCGATAAACACTGCGTTAGAATGGTCCACGAGAACAAAGCGGAAATGGCGTTCGCTGTCGAACCGCCGCAAGACCTTTATTAGGTTGAGGGCCGTAGGTGACATTTCTGAAGCTCGATCGATGACCAGCACAAAGCGGAGACCGCTTCGGCTAGCATATTCGAGCAGATACTCGGCGAGCCCGACGAGCAGCTTGTTCTGATATTCGTGATGATAAAACCGTGTTCGCTCTTCCTTGCTCGATGTGTTGGTGAGGTCTTTTGGAACGGTAAAGGCGGAACTGGACAGAAGCGGAAACAAGCGCTTAAGCGATTGCTGGTGCTTCTCGATCAGGTCCGGGCATTCTTTGGTCGTCCATTCCAAAGCAGCATCAACCAGGTTTTGGAATCCCGCGAGATAGCCGCCACGTTGCCAATCTCCATCGACAAACTCGACATCAGATCCACAGTCTGCAAGAGCTGTCGCGATGGTGGCTTGAGGAGCCATGCCTTTGTCAGCCTTGAGCACGGTTATTGTTGAGGCGCCAACCGCCTCCGAAATCAACGCCAACGCGTGCGACTGTACAAAATCGACCATGTTGCTCCCCTGTTTTTGATTGAGGGAGGGTGGCGCATTGCCACCCTCCCAGGTCATTAGACCGTGCCAGTGTACGGCGTGGTCGTACGGATGACCGTGGTGGTTTCTGCGATCTTCTTCTTCATGGTGCTTTCCTTTCTTGTATGGCGGATGCCACTCCCAGTCATGCTGCCGTACGCCCGCTTGCTGTCAGCACCCTGCAAGCGATAAAAAGCAACTTTGGTGCCACTTTATGTAGCGTGTTCGAGACACAGAAATTACATAGCGTTCTCAATTGATTCTGGATATTAGGTTTCTCCCGCATGAGCCTCCGGCCTCAACCCACAGGGCGACAGAATTGTCGTGTGTTGGACAATCTTGGTTAGGTTGCGCCGGTGCCATTCGCTCAAAAACCTCGCGGATTCCCTTCACGCACGAGAAGTGTTGCAGCTCGAGAAGCTGTTCAGGCTGATGGATCTGGACGAAACCTCTCTGTATTTTGCGACTGCATGGGAGTGTTGCGCCACAGGGAAAGCCGCGCGACGGAAATGACGACCTTCCCCTTGTTATTCCCGTCGGAATTCAGCCGCCCGGCATTCCCGTATCGCCGGCGCCTCTTAGAGTGCCTGCGGCGCGTGTCGACATCTCACGTCTCGAAGCGATCCGACGCGAGACCCGGACTACGTCCAGCGTCCTGGCCGATATCTTCCTGGACTGGATGAAGCCCTCGGCGGAGCCGGAATAAACGCCATGATTGTCGTGCGCATCGGGCCAATACGAGCTGCGCAGCCAAACAACGGGACAACGCCTCATCCACCTCATCAAAGGGGATGTTGAAACAATGGCACGGCTGTGCAGTGCACTGGATGTGTCCCGTTCCGGCTTCCATGCCTGGCTCAACCGAAGCCCCAGCGCCCGGTCCCGGTATGATGAGGCTCTTCTTGTCGAAATAGACCGAAGCTCCAAGAGCAGCGACCACACCTACGGCACACGCCGGGTCTGGCACGATGTCCTGGCGGAGGGGCTCTCTTGCGGCCTGCATCGCATCGAACGGCTGATGCGGGAGAACGGCCTGAGAGCCCGGCCACGTCGGCGTGGCCTGCCGAAGGATGCTGGGGAGCGGCTGGTCGCGTCAGTATCGCAGAACATCCTCGACCGTGCCTTCGAGGCATCGGCGCCGAACCAGAAGTGGGTGGCCGACTTCACCTACATCTGGACCGCGGAAGGCTGGCTCTACGTCGCCGCAGTAGTCGACCTGTTCTCGCGCCGCGTCGTCGGCTGGTCGATGAAGGCCGAGATGACGGCCCAACTCGGCGCGTCCTCCTCTACGCCTCCGTCTAGGCTCTGTGCGACCGCCGTTTCGTCATAGCGAGGCCTTTATCCAAAGCCTCTTCCAGACTGACAGTGTAATGCGCTGTGTCTTCCAACCCGCTGAAGAAGTTAATACGGAGGACTTGCCCCTTCTTGCTCATGACAATTCCAGCTGCCCGCAGCGCTTCCTGAACCGACTTGTATGTCATTCTCGGATTCCTCCCCAACCAGCGGCCTTGACGGCCAGCTTCTCGTTCCACTCGAAGTGCCGTTCTGCGACGGCTCGATAAGGACCCTAGACAGAATTGCCTCTGTCTAGCCGGGGGGCGGTATATTCAGCATCGTTTATGGAACCGAGGCGGTCAAGCTTTATTCCAAAGGCCATCACCGGGAACGCAACCACAAATGGAAACCGACGTTCGGCGGTGCATAACAGTGGGATTGCCGGGCACATAGCAACTCGGGCTGTGGTGCTGGCGGCTATAGGCGCGTCATTACCTTATTGCGGCGGAGGATACCTCAGCGACATCTGGACGCCTAAAAAAGGGACCGCCCGAACCATGGCCATGTCCGACGAAGAGCGCCGCGTTAGAACACGTAGCAGCGCGCCCATGACCGTGAGTGCACCGACCTACAAGAACCCACCGCTATCCGATCGAAATCGTGGCCCGTGCTGTCTGGCTCTACTTCCGCTTCAATCTGAGCCTGCGCGATGTCGAGGAAATGCTGCTCGATCGCGGGATCGTCGTTTCCTACGAGACCATCCGCCGATGGTGCCGAAAGCACGGCCCTGATTATGCGCGCCGCATACGCCGCAAGGCACCAACGAAAGACGAGTGCGCATCAACGGTCAGAAATGCTGGTTTTGGAGAGCGGTTGATCAGGACGGATATGTGCTCGACGAGATTGTCCAGACGCGTCGCAACACTAAGGCCGCCAGGCGCCTGCTGACGCGACTTCTGAAGAAGCAGGGTCTGCCGCCAAAGCGTATGATCACCGACAAACTGCGCTCCTACGGGGCGGCCCAACGCCAAGTCATGCCGAACGTGGAACACCGCTCGCATAAAGGCTTGAACAACCGGGTGGAGATTCTCACCTGCCGTTCCGAAAACGGGAACGAACGCGACAGGGTTTCCGGTCGGTCGGCTCATTGCAGCATTTCGTGTCGATCTTCTCCGCCGTCCGAAATCTCCGAAATCTCTTCGTCCCATCCCATCCAGACCAACCGCTCCGCAGCACAAATTCGAACCCATCGACGCCAGGCAATGGCCGCGTGGGAAGCCGTGAGTGCACGGCCTGCCTGAAAAGCGCGGTGTCGGCCTCGCGCGGCCACATTTCAAACAACGGGACAACGCCGGTCAGGGCACTGGAACAGGTCTGTCCGAAGATCGGCTATCCCAAGACGATCCGCGTCGACCAAGGCTCCGAGTTCGTCTCCCGCGACCCCTATGGGCGTACGCGAAAGGACTTCAGCAGGACGGGAAAGCCCACCGACAACGCCTACATCGAAGCCTTCAACGGTCGCTTCAGGGCGGAGTGCCTGAACGCCCACTGGTTCCTGACCCTTGCCGACGCCGCCGAAAAGTTGGAGGATTGGCGCAGATACTACAACGAGGTGCGCCCGCATGGGGCGATCGGGCACAAGGCCCCGATCTCGTTGCTCAATCCCGATGGCGCCGCCAGCCCGCGATCGTGAGAAAGCCGGGAAACTCTACCTTCCGGCGGTCCAGAAAATGGTATCGGAGCAGCAGTGAGTTCAAGTCTAAAGGTCCAACATATGATCGATGGGTTCGGTTTTCCGATGCTCCTCAATTGGATTTATCCGGGCAGGGGAAAAATCCTGCCTTCCGGCGCTGCATGTAGATCCTGCGCAGCCAGGATTATGCTTTTGTACGCGGTCGCTTTTTTAGTAGCTCTAGGCACCGATCCCGCCTTTGCCCATGTGAAGTGGTTCTCTGCATACGACCTGGGCATGCCCCCTCAGCCGCTTACGTCGCTCATCAACCCGCTGTTCATCGGGTCGGTACTGCTTTCGATGTGCTTTGTCATCGTAATGTTCTGGTTCGATGCCTGGCTCGCCTCCTGGCCTGCCTACGCCGACTACATGCGTCGGTTTGAACATTGGCGGAGGGCATCGCCAGATCTCCTTCGCATCGGGCTAGGGCTATTTCTTTGGGCACTGTGGCTGCTTGGAGGAATTATCCTCACGCCTGAGCTAAGGATCAGCAGCACCTATATCGGCTGGCTGCAATTTTTCCTGGCCCTGTGCACCCTGACCTGGCCAACGACCCTGATCTCTGGCGCAGGTTTGATTGGATTGTACGCCTATGGCATCCATGATTATGGGGTGTTCCATATGATGGATTATCCGTTGTTCCTCGGCATCGCGGTCTATCTGATCATCCAGTCGGCCCGCCTGGAACGTTTCTACCGCCATGCTGACATGATCCTTGTCGTCTCGCTATCGGCCACGCTCCTTTGGGCTGCGGTTGAGAAGTGGCTCTATTGGTCCTGGACCATGCTGCTGCTGGAGAAGCATAGCCATCTAGCTCTCGGCATAGACCATCATGAATACATCATTTTGGCTGGATTCGTGGAGTTCGTCGCAGCCTTCCTCGTTCTGTTCGGCAGAGCGAGCCAGATATTGGCTTCAATAGTGCTGTTGGCGATATTCACCTCGGCAATTGCTGAATTCGGAAAGATCGATGCGGTTGGACACCTCATGATTATCCTGGCGCTTGTGGTTATCATTCTCGATGGCGTTGCGACGACTGCACATGGCAATTTCGCGAGGAGGCAATTGAGGGTGAGCCGAGCAGGCACTGCACCATTGGCTTTTTCAGCATTCCTGTTTCTCTATGTATTTGCCTATTCCTTGATGTATCAGTTGGCTCCCCCGACAGACAAAATCCCAAAGGAACTTCCTAATTCCTTGCCTCGGCGCGATGCCGAAAAGTAAAGTCGGCACCGGCCAGATGCTCCGGTGTTTCGCGATGAAAGCGAACCTCATGTCACTTCCCTCGCGAAGTAGGCTGCGGCCTTCCTAAGAAACAGCCGCCTCAGTCTCGTATGGAACAGCTTGCAAAACGAAGCCCAGCGATTTGGCGCGCCGCTTCAGATTGGCGAGGACACGGCTGCGATATTGTTCCTCATAGTGATCGGCGCCCGGATCCCTGTAGGTCATGCCGTGCCTGAGGATGTTGTAGAACAGGACCGCAATTTTGCGGGCGGTCGCCGTCACGGCCTTCGCCTTGCCCGCACGAGAGGACAGCCGACGATAGAATGCTCCGAGCGCCGTATCGCTCCGCCCGATAGTCGTGGCCGCCAACCGCAAGAGCGCTGCTGCCCGGCTGGATGATCTCCGCGTGCGTGAAGAGAGCACCTTGCCGCCGGAGATTTTGTTCCCCGGCGCGAGACACAGCCAGGAGGTAAAGTGCTTGGCGCTCGGCCAAGCCCTCAGATCCGTGCCGCACTCGCCGATAAGCTTCAACGCGAGTGACGGACCCAATCCATGGATCTCGGTCAGATCAACGCCAAGCACGCCGTATAGAGCGGTCCTCACGTCGAACGATGGTGTATTGACCTGCTTGGTCTTCACCCGCGGCCTGGAGAGCTTGCCGACCGGCTTGGTCCCTTTGTCAGTCAGCGCCGCTATCAAGGATTCCAGCTTGCGATCGCAGTCGAGCATCTTGGCCTGGTAGGTGTCGTAAAGCTCCAGCGACTGGGTCAGGGCGAAGACATGTTCGTCCCGGTCGTTGCCCACCAGTGCAGCGCGGATCGTCTCGACAGAGGAATGGCAGCGCACATCACGGTAGGTAGCCAATATATCGGGATTGCGCTCGCCCGCTACAATCGCTCGGATGATCCGCATACCGGTCGCGCCGGTGACGTCGGAGACGACGTGGTGAAGTTGCAGGTTCATTTCCATCAGGGCCTTCTGCATGTGCTGGATATGGGCGGCTGCGTATTCCACGAGCCGCTCCCGCTGACGCAGATAGGCGCGCAGGGTTGCGATCTCGGCATCAGGACGGAAACTCCCGCGTAACAAACCGTAAGAATGAAGCTGGCGGAGCCACGCGGCATCGCTGACATCTGTTTTGCGCCCAGGCACGTTCTTTGCGTAACGCGCATTGACCAGAATGACCTCGAACCCGTGCTGCTCGAGAATCTCGTAGGCCGGGATCCAATAGACCCCGGTGGATTCCATCGCGACACTGGTCACGCCGCACGCTGTGAACCAGTCCGCCAGATCATGCAGGTCTTGCGTGAATGTGCCAAACGCTCGCACTGGCGTGTCTGTGCAGGCCGGGTCGACCGCTGCCATGTGCATTCTTGATCCGATGTCGATGCCAGCGGCACCAACATTGACCGGCTTCAACTCCGGGCGGTCGCCGGTCGTCATCTTGGGCATCGCAAATCCTCCATCAAAAATTGTGGGCGGGAGGGTCTGGGCTATGCCTATCTTCATCTTCCTAATCGGGATCGCCGTTAGAGCGGCGTCACCACTCTCAAGTTCGCATGCACCCATGGACCACGTTTTTTTACGGGGACTGCGCCTCCAATAAGCTGACGGCCGCTACCCTCCGAGGTGCTAGGGTAGCATAGGCTGTTACTACCGCGCGCAGGCGGGCAACGGCCCGTGACAGTTTTTTAGGATGTCGCGCTCCGCCTTGAGCTTGGCCACTTCGCGACGCAGCTTGTCGATCTCGAGCTGCTCCGGCTTCATTTGGCCGTGGCCGGGAAACGCATGCTGCGGATCGGCCGATAGATCACGTATCCATTTGCGCAGCACATTCTCGTGCAGGTCCAGATCCCGAGCCGCCTGCGCGACCGCAACACCTCGTTCCTTCACCAGCCTCACAGCCTCAAGCTTGAACTCGCGGCTGAACTTTCTTCTCTCCATGGGAAAACTCCGGTTCCATCTTCAACACCTTAACTCGGTGTCCATGGAACCGGCAGCAGGCCAGTTGTCCCGAATTAAGCCGGGCTTAGAACTGGAACGAAACCGCCGAGAAGTGCGAGCGGCACTCACTCGATATGGGTTACCAAACCTGTCCAGGTGGGTTACCAATTCGCGTGTTGTGTGACCTTAGGTTCCCAATCAGGACCGCAATAAGCTTAATGAAGACAGCCCTTTAGCGCCAGTCCGGAATTAATTGTCGTTGGGGCACATTGGTAACCTGTTGACCGAAGGGCATTGGGAACCTCTTCTGGCGAAAGCGGTGCGATATGAGCCACTTAACAGGCTGGCCGACGACAGATAATTCTGGACTCGGAGTCTCACAGATGACAAATAATTCCGGACATCACACCAGACTGCCAATTATGCGACTTTTCGAGCGCAAATGGCGAACATACAGCAGGCTGAACGTCAACCTTTTGGCGCGTTCAACAGCGTTTCCAATTGTCGGACGCTTTCGAGCACCAAGTTGAAATTCGGCACAGGCCCAAAGATCATCGCGGCCATGGCAACATAATCTCGCCGCAGGGCGTCAACCATTTCGTCATGTGGCAGCAAGGGCAAGGTCGGCGGTTCGGCTGATGCAAGGTCGTAGTCCTTGCGGTTGAAAAACATGCGAGCATGAGCGACGCAGTCGGCGCCAAGATCCCTATTCGCGATTGCCCGGCGGCCAGTTTCGGACTCCATGAGCCGATGAATGTCATAATAGTGGCGTGAAATCCGCTGTCCGCCACCGCGCAGTTCACCCCGACGCTCAAACCAGCGCCGCAGGCCATGAAGGATCACGACCTTGTCCCAAAAAGTCCGCTCCGGATCGACCGTAGTGACGTTGGCCACGCTCAGATCGAGACCTGGCACGTCCTCATCGACATAGGGTCGAATGATCTGCGGTGTGTTCGGATCGAGTGCCGACTTCGCGCCTGACTCAATCTTTACTGCCGGACGGACATACGCCTCAACAGGCGTCGCGGTCGGATAGCTGAGCGCTTTGTTTCGCAGCGTGCCATAGAGGCTCCCAAGCCTCATGAGCTTCCCAGTAATAGCCATGGTTGAAAAGGTCGCTTCCCCATCGGAATGCGTTTGAGCTAAGTGCTTCCTCGACGGCAACAACTGTCACCGGCTCGCTTTGGTAACTGTGACCCAGCCGAAAGCTCGACGAGAGGTGCGACGCCTACGAGAGGCCATAGGCGACTGCGATCTCGGCAATCGGCAACTCTGTCTGCTCGGATAAGGGGTAGCTCCAAGCCTGGATGGCAGCCCGGCGGCAGTGGAGCATCGGCGAGTTGCGTCTTCCTGTTCCCGCGGGGTTGGTTCGCAGCCGACGGACCGCTTTTAAACCCGAGGCGTGAGGTGCACGCCGGCGATCGTGCATCGCACGGAACCGCCGGCCCGCTCGACCGTAGGAATTGCTAGCGGCAGCAGCCGCGCGCTTTCGCCGATGATGTCGATCTGTTCCTTCGTCAATGCCAAGAGTGCGGTCGTCGACAGGACCAAGATGCGCCCGTCCGCGCCCAGGAGCTCAATCGCATTGCCTGCAAACTTCTCAATCTGTGCGTTGGTGAGCCCGATCACCCGACGGCCGGCGCGTTCGAAGCGGTTGACGATTTCGCGTCGTCTCCCTGATTCAGTGATCATGTCGAGCCCGATCATGGCGAAATCGGTCGCGACGCACATCAACACGTTCGTATGATAGATGTCGAACCCGCCGGGGTCCTTCGCCGAGAACACCATCGGCTCAAAACTGAACTGGGTACAGAACCTTTCAAGTGCGATTGGATCGGTGCGCTCAGATCTCACTGCATAGGCGACCCGATCAATATGATCGAGCACCATCGAACCGGTACCTTCCAAGAAGAGGCCGTCCGGCTCAAGGCCAGAATAGTCGATCACCTCCTGCACCCTATATCGTCGCTTCAGCATATCAATAATATCGCTCCGGCGCTCACGGCGGCGGCTCAAGGCCTTCATGGGGTAGATCGCTACGTAACCGCCAGCGTGGGTTGAAAACCAGTTGTTCGGAAACACTGAATCCGGAGCGTCGCTGTCCTCGCCCTCGAACAAATGCACCGTTATACCCTGCTCTTGGAGCAGCGCAGCGGCACGGGTGATCTCCGCATAGGCAAGCGGCGACAGATCACCAGCATCAACGTTCGATATTTGAAAGCGATTGTCGGCCGCAGTCTCGATATTGACCGCGAAACGATGCGGACGGACCATAACCACCGCGGAAGGGGCCTGAACCGAGCATTCTGTACGTGCTGCCACGGGAAAGCCTCCGATCGGGTTAGCGAGTGCATTGAAGTATGCTGCAGCGACCGCCCGGGGCATTCGGGTCAGCGATCCCGTTGAGGCGGAAATCGCTGAGATCGCGGATGGCCTTGCTGTGCCTGGCGGGTCGATGTCAAAGTGCCTTTTGGTCAGATCGGATCGCGCACAAGTGGGCAAGTCATGCAGCGTCCGCCGCCGCGGCCACGGCTGAGTTCAGCACCGTCGACCGTGATCACTTCCACGCCGGCGCGCCTCAACAGCGTGTTCGTGTGTACGTTGCGTTCGTAGGCAATGACGACGCCCGGCTCGACGGTGATCACATTATTAGCGGCATCCCATTGCTCCCGCTCTGCCGCAAATCTGTCACCACCGGTCTCGACAGTGCGGAGAGCCTTCAATCCCAGAGCCTCAGCCACTACCGATAAAAATGGCCTAGTCTCCTTGGTGACATCGAGCACACCCTCAGCATTGTTCGGTCGTAACGAAAACGTCTTGAGTAGCTCAATGACCTGCGGGTGAATCGTCACGAGGTCGCGGTCACAGAAGGTGAAGATCGTGTCAAGATGCATAGAGCTGCGATTCCGCGGCATCAGTGCTGCAATGACGTGCGTCGCATCCTTCGTCGAGAACAAGCGTCGCGCCAGAACCTCGACTGCCTGGGGTGATGTTCGTTCACCCATTCCAATCAGCACAACACCGCCGCCGACCGGCATCACATCCCCGCCCTCGAGACTGGAAGCGGGGTCAGGTCCATCGGGCCCCAAGTAAGTGAAGCTGGCCTCCCGAAACCGCGGATGGAACCGGTAGACCACCTCGACATTCGAAGCTTCTGGCTGTCTTGCGGGCCAATACATAGTGTTGACCGAGACACCACCATAGATCCAACAGGAGCTGTCACGTGTAAAAACCTGGTTCGGCAAAGGCGGGAGGACGAAATCCTCCGGCTCCAGCGTTTGCCCCGTCAGGCTGCGCGGTTTGAACGGCATTTCCGCAACCAAAATCCCGCTCACCAGATAGGTCGCAAGCTGGTCATAAGGAATTTCCTCGAGCCAGCCGCGCAGTTCATCGACCATATCTTGCCCGACAGCGGAGGATTGAACGCGACGGTCGAGGAGCCAACGGCGCGCTTCGGGCAAGGCCACCGTTGCAGAAAGCAGTTCGTCCAACGGGTGAACCAACACGCCACGGTCGCGCAGGGCCTCCACGAACGTGTCGTGCTCCTGTCCGGCGCGCTCCACCCAAGGCACGTCGTCGAAAAGAAGGCCCTTGCAGTTCCCCGGCGTGAGGCGGCGGAGGCCAGGGCCTGGCCGGTGCACCAGTACTTCTCGCAGCCGGGCAACCTCGGAATGCACACCTAAGCTCATCATGGGAGTTGCGTTGCCAACAGAGCGGGCCGATGGCGGAGGTTCTGTCTCGTTGGCGGCAAGGCCATCGCGCCAAGAGAGCGGTCATGGAGGGATCGGCCGGAACGAAGGCGCTCACCCCGCTCGCGCCCCCGCCCAAAGTTGGAAGAGGATGCGGCGTAGATTGAGGACATCGCACATAGAGACGTAAACAAAATGCACGTCGTCGGGTGTAGCCGACGAGCCGCAGAATATAGACCCGCAGGCACGGGATTTGGCGGTCGCCTGCAACTGTTGGAACAATTTTCTGCTAGTGAGGCCCTCAAGCAAATCATCGGTACAGACATCGAACGGCCCTGCTCCTAGGTATACGTCACCGGTTAGAGAGCAAAAGCCATACCGAGCCAAAAAATGGTTTGATTTCAAAATTTTGCCTGTTCGCGGCCGTTTCTGCCTGTCCGTTACGGGCAAAATTTGTCGGGCTTCTGACATAGAGAAGCTAATTGGGTTGTGAAAGGCACAGTTTGGCATTTTGGCAGAGGGTGCAAAAGGGAGCAATTCCGGCCGGCGTTTGACGAAAGGCAAGCACAACGAGCCCCGCCCCTGATGGATTTGAGAGCGGCTCTGCTGTCATCGAATATCCGGCGCGATCGAGTTTGATCTCCGATGATCTCGCCAAGGGTCTCCCCCCTCGACCGATCGCAGCAAATTAGCTTTCTGATAACAATATCTTGCGGCACGGAAGGTGGGTGAAGTTTTTTAGATTATATAATATAACAATGTTAGCACCGATTACGCAGGTACAACACTTCTTCTAAGAGCGTCGCACATCATAGCGGCGACAATTATTCAGCTCCTCGCCTACTGGCCCGGGCTTTAAATCGTGTCAGGTGCTAAACCATTCGCACCTTTAATGCTCGTGCGCAATATGGATTGAGTGCACCGGAGTATGTTGGTGGCCCACACCATGGTGGTGCAGCTGATGATGCAAGCGGTGATGGGCGAGCTCGAGTGCAGCCCGCATTCGCGCTTGCTTCGCTTCGCTGCTCCTGGGGGCAAGCGTGTCTAAGTATGCAATTGATCCTTCAATCTGCGCGAGAACCGCTACTGCGTCAGAGGTCGCGAAAATCGCGCGTCCGTCTACCTCTATGAAAACGGCGCTCGTATGGGCTGCGATGTCCGTGTCGCGTCCGGCCACACTCCCCCGAATCCGAATTGCCACCCAACAGGATTCCGTTATGTTTAACGAGCATTGACCGGAGAGCGAGAGGTCGTCGTATTTGGCCTGTTCTACCACGAGCCCATTGCGGATCACTTCAACGGCGCTTGCACGCACGCTGACCGCCTCAACTTCCCAATGCACCCCAATCGTTCCGCCTCCTGCCGGAAGCGAAATCTTGCTCCCGGGCAGTCGACCCTCGACCGTGACATTCACCAGCGGGCCGACGGTGACAAAGGTGTCTCCGCCCCTAATGCAATCCATCCAAGTCCGAAAAGTGAAATCATTTGCTCCCAGCCTGGCATAAGTTCGGATACCGCCCAGTAGTGACGCGGCATCCATTTTATCGGAACCGGCGACCAGGGGCAGTTGATAGCCGATGTTGAGATATCGGTACCAGTCAGCAAGCGCGAACGCGCTGATCTGCCATCGCCTTGGATTGAAGCTCATGATTTCGAGCGCATCGACCAAGCCGAGCACAATATCCGCGGCGCGCTCCGCCTGTGGATTCGGCGCGTGAGGCATCACCACTAACCCACCCTGCCGGCGGCAACGTTCCGCCCACTCCGCCATAGTGGTCTCAAGAGGGTCCCCGATAGCCGCTTCGTCTGGGCCGCCGGTACACAGAGGGTCGATCATAGCGCCCTCATATCCGAGGAGCGATATGTGACCTAAGACCTGCTGCCGGTTCTCTGTACCCACGCGCACGAGAAACTCACCATCGCCTCCGAAGTCTTTGGCGCCGAGGGTAGTCCGGCCGTCGAAATCGCCGACGTTGCTGAACATCTCGCCCCATTGCGACGCGAGCAGGTTGACGACGTTAACGCCTTCCGCCTGACCTTCGAGCAATGCGGTTTGAGGGCTCAGGAAATGGACATGGGTATCGGAACTTACCCATCCTCGCTCGCGCCAGTGCAGTACCTTATCGAGCTCGAAGGTAATTGCTTCGGTATGCTCATTAATGTCGATGATCCGACGGATCGGCTGTACTTCAAGTCCTTTCGATATTTCGACGAACACAGAACCGAATGGCAGATCGATCGTGCATTGGCCGTTTACATACGCATATTGATTTAGCCCGTTGGCAAATTCGGCAAAATTGTCCTCGAATAGACCAACGTTCACTTTCCGATGATGGCCTTTGGGTGGAAGATATTCGCCATTCGGACCATGAACGTGAAGCCTCGCCGCAACGGGCACGGTTGTCCCTTTCTCGACTATGACAAACTTCACAGGCTTCATGGTCGAAGGGATAAGCATCGCTTCCAACTTGCGCTGGTCAGAGTTGGCGGAAGTATTGTCAAATGAGGCAAGCTCTTCTGCCAGCAACGTGCCATCTTCCGTTCGCAGAAATATTCGAGCGTCTGGATGGGCAGAATATTCGACAATGACTTCCGAGTCAGAAGGCGCGGGCTGCGCATCTGGGAGGTGGCTCAGCCAGTCAGATTCCTTGTAGTCCAGTACCCGTCGAGCCGAAATTACTGTTCCTAGGTCGATTCCGATCTGGTCACCGCGATCATCGGTATCGAGTTCGCCTATTGCATTCAGACTCACTCCCGGAGGGAGCCGCATTCGCAACTTTCTCCGGTTTTGGAGGCGTAGCGGATGTTCCCGGAGCCCGGTCGTACTTATAGCATAAATGAGGGAGCTCTCAGCTTCCGCGCGTAACCGAATGCCCACTACCTCTCTGTCCGGGTGCTCGTTCGGAAGAGCGTAAAGCCACAGGTTTTCTTTCTGATAGAGCCGTCCAGATTCCGTGCGAAATTCGGCTGTTCCATAGTCGAACCGAGGACTGCGTCCGAGAGCAATGTCCTCCCCGTGCGTTGCATACACGTGCGGTCCCCGAGCGGGCATCGCGGCGAATGGACTGGCTCCCCAACACACATGACGTTGTTGAATGCCGAAGCGGCGAACGACCGGTACGTCGATCTCAGTGCCGTCGGCGTACTGAAGGGAATAGGTAGACACCAATTCCCCCAATGAGTTACCCGCGATCGATTCAGCGCTTGCGGGGCCTACCGGAACTGTATCGCCGAATCCAGGAGGAACTGCATCTGGACGGTCCGTCACAAGTTGAACGAAAACTACATAGGTCAGGATGGTCGGCTCAATGCCGACAACTATGGACCGACCCTGGGGATGAAGCATAAGTATGTCCGATCGCTCGGTCTTTCCAAACAGAAACGGTATACCTCGGAGAGATTGAAGCCCTTCAATCGAATCGCTCCAGCCATCATCCTTTGGTTTTCTAGCGAAAAGACCTGTTAGGTCTTTTCGTTTCGCATTGAAGTGATGACTCAGTTCCACTGGCTTGAAATGCGGTGAGGGTGGCGTGATCACAATTTCACCTCCGATTTAGCAGCGACTTGTCCGCCTTTAGTAGACGGCCCGCGTTTTATTTGCTTGATAACGGGCTGCCTTCAAAATGGCCGCCTTATTTGTCGAGGCGTCGTTGACATCATCCTTGCCACTTCCAGCAGTTTCCCACCAGTCGCTTCAGCAACGGCAATGACCCGTGGGTGGCTGTCGCCTGGCACAATTCCACGGGGGAATGATCAACTCGCCGAAAGATGGGCCCGCCAACCACCGAATTCACGGATGTCCCTAGCCCTTCCGTCGCGACCACCTCGACCAGGAAACCCTTGGCCTGCGAGCCATCGGGCCGAGTTCCAGCCAGCCATCATACTCCGCTTGGTCGGCCGGAGTGTTCTTTCCTCGCATGGGTGAGGAGCTGAACAATTCGCCGCCGTCAAGAATAGCTGGCCACCGGCTCACCAAGCACGTCCAGGCGGGGCGCAATCCCCAATCCAGGCGCATCTGGTGCTGTGACGCGGCCTCCACTTACCTCAAAATCTCCGTCTGCTGTCCGGACCGTCACCATGTCCCGGCACTCAAGAATACATCGGAGATTTCGCTCTGGGACCGTCTGGCCGAGATGAACTATGCCTGCGAACGCAATGTCTGATCCGACTGTGTCCTGGACACTGACCGTGTAGCCTGCTGCAAGGCAAAAATCGCGATGGCGGCGACCTTTGGTTAGACCGCCGTTCTTAGAAATCTTGAGACCTATGCCGTCCCCGGCGTCGTCGGCGATCATCTGGACAATAGACGCGTCGTTGGTGGCGAGCTCGTCGAATATGATCGGAACATTCGTTCGTCGCCGCAAGGACACACATTCACGCCATGTGGCGCAGGGCGCTTCGAGCACGAAGTCGAGCCCATCAGGAAGCAGGCGTAGCATGCGTAGTGCGGACTCCACCGTCATTCCGCCGTTCGCATCTACCAGGAAGAATTCGCCGGGCCTCTTGTCTGCCATCGAAGCTGCAATACGCTCCGCATCGATCATGGGGTCGTCGCCGATCTTCACGGAATGCCCGATATAGCCCATAGCTCTATGTTCGGCGACGCGGTCTCGCATTTCGTCGGGATCCCCTACGTAGATTGAGGAAATGATCGGCATACGGACGTTCGTCCGACCTCCAAGCAACTCGCATACAGGCATTCCGACAGACTTCCCGAAAATGTCCCAGCAAGCGACATCGAGAGCCGTTTTCGCATGCTCATGACCAACGAGCGCGAAGTCCATCGCTTCGTTGATGCGGTCAACGCGGCGAGGATCGAGACCGATCAGACTTGGCGCGATTTCAGCGAGACCAGAACGGACCCCGCGGGCATGGGCCGCGATATAGGTCGAGCCCCACGGAGTGCTCTCACCCCACCCTTCTATCCCGTTCTGTGTCGTCATCCGAACGATCGTAGCGTCGAAGCCACGATACTCGCGACCTCCCGAGAGGAGGTATACCCCACCCGAGTACGGGAGGTTCACTTGGAATACGTCGATCTTTTCGATGCGAAGGGTGGACATTTCACATTTCTCACTTCGGGGTGATGAGTACGAGCTTGCCGCTGATCTCTTTTGAGAGGAAATCTTTTTGAGCTTCGACAATGTTCTCGAGCGGATAGGTTTTTCCAACGTGCGGGCGGATTTCGCCCCGCTCGATGTAGGAAACAAGATTTTCGAAGATGACGTCATCTTGGAAGGTGCATCCAAAAAAACTGAGGTCTTTTAGATAAAGCGTACGGACGTCGAGCTCGACGATCGGTCCAGCTATCGCCCCGGCGACGGCGTAGCGACCGCCTCGCTTCAAAACATCCAACAATTGCGAAAACTGCGGGCCTGCAGCCACGTCAATCACGACGTCGATCGAGTCCTTCCCGAGCGCGTCTACGAGGTCATTGCCCCGAAAAATGACGCGATCGGCTCCAAGTCTGCGAACCTGGTCTGCCTTGCTTTGGCCCGCCAACGCAGTGACGGTCGCCCCGCGGCGCTTCGCCAACTGAACTGCGGCGGACCCTACACCGCCTGACGCGCCGGTAATCAAAACGGTCTCGCCGCTCTTGACACCCGCTCGGTGAAGCATGCCCTCGGCTGTCGAATAAGCGCAGGGGATTGAAGCGAGTTCCACATCACTCCAGTCGGAGGTGATATTGAAAGTCTCGCGGGCAGGAGCTTTTGCGTATTGGGCGAAGGCTCCGTCGCATTCGGAGCCGAATGTCCAGCACTCCCACGGTCGGTAATCGACATATGTCCGTAAGAGATTGCGAACGACGACGCGCTCACCAATACGGGTGGGATCGACGCCATCGCCGACAGCGACGATGTGGCCGCAGCAGTCAGCACCCTGTATACGCGGAAACTTCAGTGCCTGCCCAGTCCAGCTTGCGTCATCGTCCTCGGTCGCGGCGAAGCCAGTTAGGCCGCCTTCCGAGGTTCCTTCACGGATCGCTTTCGAATACCAGCCGATGCGCGTGTTGATGTCGGTGTTGTTGATCGCCGCGGCAGCTACCCGGATCAAGACCTCGCCCGCTCCGACCTTTGGCACTGGGAGGTCCGTTCTGAATTCAAGGTTCTCAAAGCCGCCATGTCCGACCAGGACAACTCCCGACATCGTCGGTGGAATGGGATGTAGTGGTGCCGATCGGTGGGAGTCTTCTATGTTCACGATTGCGCTCCTGAGGCAATGCGGAATTGCTTGCGGCAGGGGACGGCATTGCCGATCTCCCGGGTAGTTTGTGGATCAACCAAACGAGGCTACGGGTGCCCCGAATAAACCTTCGTCAGGAACCACACCAAGCCCTGGGCCGGTCGGAAGCTTGATGTGGCCGCCCTCGATCTTAATACCGTTCTCCGGATCGAAATTGCCTTCGATATACGGCTGGGCCAACCATACGCCTTCGTTGAGGCGTGGCTGGACGGTCGCGCCAATGTGGGTGCAAGCGGCTGCGATGATATCTCCGCCCCACGCGTCGTCGCACGTGTGTGGCATCGAGCGCGCCTCGCATATGTCGCGGAACGTCGCCATCGCGTGAAGGCCGCCGATGCGGGTGACTTTCATCCCGAAGCCGTCGCATACGCCGTCGCCGATGGCACGGATTACGGTGGCGAGGTCTTCGCCGTTTTCATCGAGAAAGACGGCGTGATGAAGTTGCCCGCGGATCGCTTTGATCTCTTCGATCGTGTTGCATGGCTGTTCGAGGATGAACGGGATGTCGAGGCATTCGCGGCTCAATCGCAACGTATCCCGCGTCGTCAGTGACCGGTTGGCATCCACGGCGAGCCGCAGTCGCCCGCCGACGCGCTCCCAGACCTTCCGGACGACGGCGATGTCGATCGCGACGTCGCGCCCACCGATCTTGATCTGGAGCCGAGGAAAGCCCTCGGCAGCCTTTTCCTCGGCGATGCGAGCGATGTCATCAGGCTCGCCGATGCCGGACGCGTAATACGACGGAACTCGTTCGGTGACAGCACCACCCAGGAGGTCGGCCACGCGGACCCCGAATTGCTTTCCCATTATGTCGTAACCAGCAATGTCGATTGCTGCCTTTGCGTATCGATGGCCGTTTAACAGGCTATCCATGTTGCGGCGAAGCATAACGGGCTTTAGAAGATCAGTCCCGATGAGACCTTGCGCCATTTCGTGCAAGGCGGCGACTGCGCCCTTGGAGTGATGTGGCTGATACGTCGTGCCGACCGGGCATGTTTCGCCCCAACCGACGAGGCCGTTGTCAGCGACCACCTTCACCAGCGTGGTGTCCAGCGAATAGACTGTGCTGCTGGCGATCGTGTACGGCCCGTTCTTGACCGGCATGTCATGGGAATAGATGTGCAACTCTGCAATTTTCATGAGGGTTCCTCAAAAAGTGGCCGGTGGCGAGAGACGCCAGTTGCGAGAATGATGTAATTAGTGTTCGAGATTCAGCTCGTCGACTGCGGGGATTTCGCGCTTCCGGCGCTCCATGTAGTCGCGCAGGGCTTCGTCGATGCCTTCGTCGAGTTTCGGCTCCTGATACTCGCCGAGAAGCCGTTTGGCCTGCTGGAGCGCGCGTTCCGTGATCTCTACGCTCCCTTCGGCTTGCCACTGCTCGATGGAGTCGTTGTTGAACATTTTCGGCATGAAGAACGCGCGCTGGAAGTTTGCCTGCGTATGGGGGTGGCCCAAGTAATGCCCGCCGGGGCCGACATCGCGAATGGCGGCCAAGGCCTCATCGAAGTCGTCCCAACGGACCCCCTCGGCCAGCCGGTACCCCATCGCGCACATTTCAGCATCCACAACGAACTTCGCGACTGAGCAATGCATGCCCGCCTCGTTCCACCCCGCGCTGTGCCAAATATAGTTCGCGCCTGCATGCAGGACGGCGTTCATTGTCATCGCGCTCTCGTAACCTGCCTGCGCGTCGAAGGTCTTCGCGCCGCCGAGCAGGTTCGACGTCCTCCAGGGGACGTTGTAGTACCGCGCCATCTGACCGATCAAATAGTTCATAAGGCTGATCTCGGGGGTCCCGGCCATGGGAGCGCCAGATTTCATGGACACCGTAGAGAGGAAGTGCCCATAGATGGCAGGGCAGCCCTTTCGAATAACCTGCGTATATGCAAGAGCCGAAAGGGCTTCCGCATTCAACTGGGCGACGGCCGGGGCGACTGAAGCCGGTGTATTCGCCCCGCCAAGCACGAACGGCGAGCACAAAACCGGTTGATTTCGGCGACATAGAGCGCGCATTGCTGAAAGCATTGTCTCATCCCAGACCAGGGGAGAGTTGCCATTGCAGTTTCCCGTCACGACGGGAGTTTCCTCCATCGTCTCCTTGCCGAAGAGGATTTCGCACATGTCCATAACGTCTTCGGCGTTCTTGCCTGACGTGGTCATGGCCATGAACGTCTTGTCGGAATACTTCATGGACGAATAGGTGATCGCCAGATGGCGGTGGCTAACAACCATGTCCATCGGCTCGACGATATGGTGCGCGGTCGAATGCAAGGCCGGGGACATGTGAGCCAACTTGTGAAACATGTTCAGGTCGGCGATCGTGGGCCAACGGCGCTTGTCTTCGAGGTCACGGATGAACGGCGCGCCAGTCATGGGGACGAAAATCGAATGCTTGCCGCCGAATGGTAGACTGCGTTCCGGATTCCGAGCGCGATAAGTCCAGCTGGAGGGAATAGTGGAAATCAGTTCGCGCACAAGGTTGCGGTCGAGATGAACACGTTCCCCGCGGACATCGGCCCCCGCTCTCTTCCAGTCCTCGAGAGCGATCGCGTCGCGAAAGACCACGCCGACCTCCTCGAGTATAGCCATCGAAGCTTCGTCTATACGGATCACGTGTTCGTCATCCATCAGCTCAGTTACTGGGAGCTTGCGATGAAGTGACGGCAGCATCGCGAAATCGGGAGCATTCCGGAGGGATCGCCGGGCATCGCGGCCTCCGGCGCGGACGTGTCGAACTGCTTGCTCGCTCATTGGGATACCTTCGTGTAATTTAGCCAATGTGGGTCGGCGGCACTTTGTCGGCAGTCGATTTTCCGAACTGTCCGGGCCGAAAACCGACCACCAGACAACTCGAGGGCTGGGCTACTCGTCGCGAGCCAGCCACTCTTTCCACCGGAAATAGAGGTTCGCGCCGATCTCGGCGAAAGGCGACGGAATGAGCTTCGGAGGCTGATCCTCGGCAAGAAAATGTGCCGAGATTTCAGAAGGGCGCTTCATCACCATATCGGCTGCCCCGATACCCGTCAGTGTGCTCCTGACGGTACCCAAACCGTTATCGACACATGCCGAAAATAGCCCCGGCTCGAGTTCCCGCATCACCGCGGCGCCGTTCCAGCTCATGCAAAGGTGCCCGGCCCAGCTGTATTCCATCGGTATGTTGGCGATGGTCGGAAAGCGGTCCGCGAATTTCCGGCGATGGACCTTGGCCGAACGCGCGACGGCCGCTTCGGAAGGAAGCATGCTCGGGACGTAGCTGGCGCAGGTTCTCGTGATGATCCGGTTTCCTCCCTGAGCGGCGTCGATTCTCCTCATCGTGGTGCCCATGGGGTCCGACGGAGTGATACCCCAGCGAGGCTGGCCGCCGAGCTTAGAAAACGTGGTTCGGTCGAGTTCCACCGTCATGGAGGCGAACAGGAAAATATGCATCAGACGACGGCTAGCGAACCCGAAGCTTTCCAGATGGCCGTTGTTGGCGAGTATGACCTTGGAAGCCGCTACGCTCCCTTTCGGCGCGGTCAGAACCCACTCCTGGCCGTTTTTGGCGAGCTTGCTCACAGGTGTATTCTCGAAAATCAGGACCCCGTCTCGACGCAGCCCGGCGCCGAGCGACCGAACATATCCCGCCGGCTGCAACATGACCGTGCCGGGGGTATAGAGGCCCGACGTGTAGTGCCGGCTTCCAGTCACATCGTGCATCGCCTTTGCGTCGAGCACCTCGTTCGCCTCTCCGAGCTCGGTGAGGTGTTCGGCGTAGCTGATATTACGCTTGCGACCCGTTTCGGTCGCGGCCCCATTGATCTTGCCCGCGGGATCGAAGAACGCCGGATCGATCGAGTAGACATCGACCGCCTCGCGCGCAAACGCGATCGCGGACCGGTTCAATGCGGTCATGGCCTTATCCGCTGCCACTCCCTTTCCGGCGTAGTCATCGGATTGAAGGTCGTGTGGCAGGTCGATCATGAATCCGGAATTCCGCCCGGAAGCGCCTTCCGCAAGGCCGCTAGCCTCAAGCACGGCAACGCGGAGGAAGGGATCGAGTTGACGTAACCGCCTGGCGGCTGAAAGACCCGCGAACCCGCCGCCGACAATTGCGACGTCGACGCTGACGTCGCTCTCGAGCGGAGCGGACGCAACTTGGGCAGGAAGGATCAAGTTCCAAGCTGCCGGTCCTCGTTGGACCGGCAGTCTTTCAGCCTGGTGTATGTTCACGCCACGGCCTCGTCGACGTCATCTGTGAGGTCGAGCCAGATCGTCTTGATCCGCGTGTACTGATCGTGAGCGTGGATCCCCTTGTCGCGGCCTCCAAAACCGGACGACTTGTAGCCGCCAAACGGAGTCGTGATGTCGCCTTCGCCGAACGAGTTTACCGTCACGGTACCCGCCCGGATCGCGCGCGCGCCCCGGATCGCCCGTTTGGCGTTCGCCGTGTAGATCGACGCGGCCAAGCCGTACTCGGTGTCGTTTGCCAGTTGGATCGCTTCTTCGAAGCTTTCCACGGTCAGCACCGCCAGGACGGGGCCGAAAACTTCTTCGCGAACGAGCTTGGCATTGCGGTCGGCTACGTCAATGATCGTGGGTTCTACGAAACCGTGCTTGGCCTTGCCTCCCAGCAAGACCTTCTGGCCCTTTGCGAGATAAGAACTAACCTTGTCGAAGTGGGATTTGGATACAAGTGCGCCGACCCGGTTTTCGGGATTCAGGGGGTCGCCCATGGGCCATTCCCTAGCATGTGCGACCATGCGCTTGATCAACTCGTCCTTGATGCCGCGCTGGACAATCAGTCGGGATGACGCGCTGCAATTCTCGCCCATATTCCAAAACGCGCCGTTGACGATATGAGCTGCGACCCGGTCGAGGTTCTCCGCATCGTCGAGGACAACCGCCGGATTTTTGCCACCCATCTCCAAGGTGACTTCCTTAAGGTTGGATTCGGCTGAGTATTTTGGAAAGCGGCGGCCGGTCTCGGTGGATCCAGTGAACGAGACCATATCGACATCCATGTGACGGCCGAGGGGCTCGCCAACATCACCGCCGCTACCGGGGAGCACGTTAAATACGCCCGCGGGAATTCCGGCTTCCATGGCAAGTTCGGCCACGCGCAGCGCTGTCAGACTCGTTTCCTTGGCAGGCTTCACGATGACCGAGTTACCTGCGGCGAGAGCGGGACCTATTTTCCACGCCAGCATCAGCAGCGGAAAATTCCAAGGCAAGACCAATCCGACTACGCCGACCGGTTCACGGACGATCATCGCGATGTGGTTATCGGAGGCAGGTGAAACCTGGTCATAGATTTTGTCTATGAGTTCCGCATGCCAAGCGATGCAGTGGATGGTTTCTGGAACGTCAACTTTTTCGCAATCGTAGATCGTCTTGCCGCTGTCTAGACTCTCGAGAACGGCCAACTCCCTGGCGTTGCGTTTCATCAATTTGGTGAAACGAATCAGGATTTCCTTGCGCGCTGACGGATGCAAACGCGACCAACGTCCGTCCTCGAAAGCATCGCGCGCCTTCTGGACGGTGAAATCGACGTCTTCCGGTCCGCATGACGCGACTTTGGCCAGGACTTTGCCTGTTGCGGGATTGGTGGTCTCGAACGTTTTTCCCGACACTGCGGGGCGGAAGCTGCCGTTGATGAACGCCTGCGTGGGGAATTCGAGCTTGGCGGCAATCGATTGGTATTCTTCGTGCGTCAGTAGATTGCCCATGGTCACGCCTCCCCTCCGATCTCAGCGATCGTCCGTTTAAGAACCCGCACCACCTGCTCAAGCTGGCGCATATCGTCCTTGTTGAGTCCTTTTAGCGGCGGCCGTGGCGGACCAGCGTAAAGCCCAGCCATTTCGCAACCGTACTTGATGCATTGGATGAACTTGCCCCCCTGCTCGAGCACCCGCATCAACGGCATCATCGCCGTCATGATGCGGCGGCCCTTGTTGAAGTTGCCTTCGACAGCGCACGCCTCGTATAACGCTATGTGCTCGCGCGGCAGGAAGTTCGATCCGCCGCATACCCAGCTCCGTGCGCCCCAGGCGAAGAATTCCAGTGCCTGGTCGTCCATGCCGCAGGACATCTGGATATACGGGTAGTCGCGGGCTAGGAGATGAACGCGGTTGATATCGCCCGAGCTTTCTTTAACAGCGCAGAAATTCCTGCTGCGACCGACCCGGTCAAGGAATTCCTCACCCATGTTGATGCCCATGCGGCCGGGATAGTTGTAGAGCATGATCGGAAGATCGGCGGCCCGATCGATCGCCAGCGCGTTCAAAGCGTTCTCGCGCTCCGTTGGGACCGAGTAAGGGGGCGATCCGACCAGGATGGCGGATGCGCCTATTTTGGCGGCCGTCTCCGCCATGAGGATCGAGTCAGGTAGGCGGATAGCGCCCGTGCCGATGATTAGAGAAACACGGTCGCCTATGATCTCTTTGGCGAGCTTCGCCAATTCCACGCGCTCTTCCATCGACTGAGCATAGTATTCGCCTGTTGATCCGCCGTTGATGATGCCGTGCACTCCTGCCACGACCAAGTGCTCGATCACTTTGGCGAACGCCTCGCTGTCGATCGAGCCATCGTTTCGATACGGCGTGATGACGGGTGTGTAGATCCCCTCGAATTTCATCAGATTCTCCTTAG
The DNA here is from genome assembly GCF_040537815.1 of Mesorhizobium shangrilense. Classification (NCBI taxonomy): domain Bacteria; kingdom Pseudomonadati; phylum Pseudomonadota; class Alphaproteobacteria; order Hyphomicrobiales; family Phyllobacteriaceae; genus Mesorhizobium; species Mesorhizobium shangrilense. Next base: position 165,861 of record NZ_JBEWSZ010000003.1, on the reverse strand, counting down.
GGCATGCTTTCTGGAACGCGTCCCAGCGGGACGAAAACGCTTCCGGGAGACACGAAACTTTCAATCTGGGCTCGCGACAATTCCCAGTGCGCGATCGCCAATTCCGCGCAGGCATCGGCATCGCCTGCGTCGATCAATGCTATGAACTGGTCGTGCTGCTCGACCGCCACGACACGTTGATCCGCGAGTTCAGGATGCCGCGGGCTGTAAAAGGTCATCCCGATTCTCGTATGGTCGATCAGCAGCCGTCTCAGGCTTGGCATCAGAAACTCGTTGTCAGCCATTTCGCCCATGATCGAATGGAAGCGCTCGTTGGTGAGCGCGCGTTCCGCCGTGTCTTTGTCCCGGATTGCGGCGCGGAATAACAATTGGGTGTCTTTCAGCCGCATGATTTGCGGCTTGGTTGCATTCTGCGCCGCCAGTCGGCCGATAGCGGCGTAGATCATCGGCGCTGCGATAAAGAAGTTCCGCAGCGTCTTGTGGGTCATCGGCGCAACCTGAGCGCCGCGGTTCTCATGAAGGATCACGTACCCTTCGCCCGCTAACTGACGAAGCAATTCGCGCAGCGGAGGACGGGAAATGCCGTAGGCTTCCGCGATCTCTGTCTCGTCGAGATAGCTACCGGGCTCAAACACTTCCGTCAGGATTCGACGGCGCAAGTCCTCCAGGCAGTTGCTTTTATTTCGCTTCGCGTCACCGGGCATCTCTTGGGTTCTCCGACAGGGTTGTGGCAACCAGCGAACTAGCATGGCGACGTCTGTAGCGCGTAATAATACATCTTGTCTACTATGAAAATATGTGATGTAAGATAAAAAACGACTTAACAATGGGACCGGATTGGATGGACAGACAGCCTCAGGAAGCCTTCATCCGGTGCGAGGGAATCTGGAAGGTCTTCGGCGCGAGGGCAAAGGAGGCGATCCAGGCGGTTAAAGCGGGCCAGATGACGAAAGTGGCTATCCGCGACCGGCTCGACTGCGTCGTTGGGGTGAGTGACGCGAGCTTCAGTGTCGCCCGTGGCGAAATCTTCTGCATCATGGGTCTGAGCGGCTCAGGAAAGTCGACGCTGATCCGCCATATCAACCGTCTCATCGAGCCGACCGCCGGAGCGGTTTATATCGAGGGCCGGAACGTCAACGCCATGGGTTCAAGGGAACTGAGGCAGCTGCGCGCCGAGAAAATCGGGATGGTCTTCCAGAACATGGCGTTGATGCCCCATCGCAATGTCCGGGATAACGTCGCCTTCGCGCTCGAAGTCAGGGGCGTGCCCGAAGATAAGCGCCGCAGCGTTGCGCGTCAGGCCATCGAGGCCGTGGAACTCGCAGGCTGGGACCACAAATATCCGGACGAACTCTCGGGCGGGATGCAACAGCGCGTCGGTCTCGCCCGCGCCATTGCGGCAAACCCCTCGATCTTGCTGATGGACGAACCTTTTTCCGCGCTGGACCCCCTTATTCGCCGCCAGTTGCAGGGCATGTTCATGGAGCTCTCGGCCCAACTGCACAAGACGACGGTTTTCATCACGCACGATCTCGACGAGGCGATCCGCATCGGCGACCGCATAGCGATTATGCGCGATGGCGTCCTTGTGCAGGTCGGAACGCCTGAGGAGATCGTCACCAATCCGGCGGATGACTATGTTGCCGACTTCGTGGGCGGCATCTCCAAGCTTGACCTCGTCACCGCGGCGAAGGTGATGCAGTCGCTCGAGCAATTCCGCCAGGCGAACCCGGTACGGGACATGTCAGGCTGGCCGGTCGCCCGGCCCGACGACAAGCTCAACACCCTGGTGGACCTGTCCATCGGCACGACCGATCCGATCCTCGTCAAGGACGGCGACTCGTCGGTCGGCGTCGTGACCAAGGACGCCTTGCTGCGGGGCATCCAGGGCCGTGAAGAAAACAGTTCCGCGACGCGGAGGGCCCACTAATGACAGGCGAGAGGACGTTCAATTGGCTGAACCCTTTCGAAAGCGTCGATTTGAATATCGCGGGGTATTCCGACGGCATCAAGCAATGGGCGATCGAGCATCGCGAAGCGATTCAGCCCTTCAAAGTGTTTTTCGACGGGCTCATCCAAGGTATCGAGCGGGGGTTCCAGGCGACGCCACCGCTGGTCATGGTAGCGATTATCGTTCTGATTGCATGGCAGGCTGCAGGTCGAAAAACCGCAATATACGTCGCGGTCGCGCTCACGATCCTCGGTTTCCTCTCTCCGGATGCATGGTCGCTGGCCATGACGACCCTGGCGATCGTGACCGCGTCGGTCATTCTTTGCGTCCTCATTGGTCTGCCGCTCGGTATTGTCGCTGGCAAGAGTGATCGGTTCGAGGCGGTGCTACGGCCGATCCTGGACACGATGCAGACAATACCGGCCTTCGTCTATCTCGTGCCGGTTGTCATGCTCATCGGCATCGGAAACGTTTCGGGTGTCATTGTCACGATCATTTTCGCGATGGCGCCGATCATCCGTCTTACCTCGCTTGGAATCCGGACCGTCAATCCTAGCGTCGTCGAAGCCGCCCGCGCCTTTGGAGCTTCACCGTCTCAGATCATGTTCAAGGTCGAGCTGCCTATGGCCGCACCAACAATCTTCGCTGGGCTTAACCAGACCATCATGCTTTCCCTTTCGATGGTGGTCATCGCATCGATGATCTCGGTCCGCGGGCTCGGCAACGAGGTGCTGCGCGCCATGGGGCGGCTGGACGCGGGCAACGCGATCGTCGGCGGGCTTGGGATCGTGATACTCGCGATTGTGCTTGATCGCATTACTCAAGGCATTGGTCGTTCGGGGCGGGATCGCGGGCACCGGAATTGGTGGCAAGGCGGGCCGGTCGGACTTGTCGTCAACCTCTTTATAAGTCGACCTAACTAACCAAACCTAACCCAGAGGAGAAATGCGCATGAAACGGCTTTCCTTCACTACGGCGCTTGTTCTGTCATTTGTCGCCACCCCCCTTCTTGCCAACGATAAGCCCGGTCAAGGCATCACAGTTAAGCCAGTGATAGAGCCGATGATCGAAGAATTTTTTCAGGGGCGGATCATCGACCATGCGATGAAAGACCTCGGGTACACGGTAGCACAACCGGTGGAACTTCTCTCTCAGACCGCGCACATTGCGGTTGCTACCGGTGACGCTGATTATTTTCCCAACAGCTGGGAACATCTGCACGCGGCATTCTTTAAGGAATCGGGCGGGCCAGATAAGATCTCAAAGGTCGGCAACCTGATCGAGGGTGCGCTTCAGGGGTACTTGGTTGATAAGGCCAGCTATGACGCCGGGATCAAGAACCTCGGAGACCTGAAAGACCCGAAGATCGCAGCCAGATTCGACGTGGATGGTGACGGCAAAGCCGATCTCGCTGGCTGCACGCCCGGCTGGGGCTGCGAACGCGTAATCGAACACCAATTGACCGAGTACAAGCTCCGAGACACCGTCAGCCACAATCAAGGTGATTATAACGCGATCATCGCCGATACAATCGCACGCTTCAAGAACGGCAAACCCGTGCTGTACTATACTTGGACACCGTACTGGGTCTCAGGCGTCCTGGTCCCTGGAAAGGACGTGGAGTGGCTGAGCGTACCGTATACGTCACTGCCTGACGGAGACAAGGCGGACACGGAGTTCAAGGGCAAGAACCTGGGCTTTGCCGTTGACAGCCTCCGGATCGTCGCGCGCAACGATTTTCTCAAAGCGAATCCGGCTGCAGCCAAGCTGTTTGAAGTCGCTAAGATCGATATTAACGACATCTCAGCCGAGAACAAATTGATCACCGATGGCGAAAAGACGTCTGCCGACATTGATCGGCATGTCGAAGATTGGATCAAGGCGCACCGCGCTGAGTATGACGGCTGGCTCAAAGCCGCTCGCGACGCAGCCAAGTAAACGTCAACAGCGGGGCGTTCTTATACGCCCCGCAACCGTTTGTGCGATCATGTGCCCAACCAGCGATTTCGTCTTTCTTCTTATCGACGAGTTTTCTCATCTGGCGTTCTCCTGCGCACTGGAGCCGCTAAGGATTGCGAATCTCGTTGGCCACCGCGAACTCTATCGCTGGCGGCTTTCCTCTCCGGATGGCCGGTCCGCGAAGTGTTCTAACAACGCGATCACCCTGGTCGACCGCGGTCTCTCCCCCGCCCAACGGGGCGAGACATTAATTCTCGTCTCGGGCATCAACATGCAGAACCATATAACGCCCGAACTCCTCAGCTACCTTCGTTCTGAACGCGCGCGCGGGACCCAGATCGGTGCCATATGCTCGGGCGCCTACATTCTGGCCGCGGCCGGGTTTCTAGATGACCGCAGAGCGGCTCTTCATTGGGAATTCCATGATGTCTTTGCCGAACGGTTCCCCTTGGTGAATTTGACAAAGTCTGTTTTCGTCGCCGATGAAAAGTTCATTACCGCTTCGGGAGGAACGGCCGCCGCCGATCTAATGTTGCACTTGATCGGGCGTGATCACGGAAGGGATCTCGCGGCCGCCGTTGCTGATCAGATGGTCTACAACGCGGTCCGCGAAGGAAGCGCTACCCAGAAGGTGTCAATCAGGTCGCGTTACGGCCTGCGAAACAGCCGTTTGGCCGAGGCGATCCGTATTATGGAAGACCATGTCGAGTCGCCGCTCAGCAGCGCGGAGCTTGCCCGTCGGCTGGGGGTGTCCACAAGACAACTCGAGCGGTTGTTCGAACGCTACATGAATACCTCGCCCAAGAAATACATCATGGACCTCAGATTGCACCGTGCGAGAAACCTCATCGTGCAGTCCGAACAGGCGCTGACTGATATCGCGATGGCATGCGGTTTCGTATCTACTTCACATTTTTCGAAGGTTTATCGAGAGCACTTCGGCAACACGCCCGGAAGCCAACGGTCGACACTCAACTGATTTAACATGAAGGAAGGAGTTCCATGGGATATTTTGAAGGGAAGACAGCGCTCGTCACCGGTGCCGCGGGAGGCATCGGCGGCGCGATTGTCAGACGATTGCGATCAGAGGGCGTGCGGGTTGCCGTAGCCGACCGCGATGTGACCGGAATTGACGCGGAGACCCATCTGCCCGGCGATCTTCTCGAGGCATCTTATGCCGATGAATTACCACGTGCCGCGTTCGACTCCCTGGGCAGCCTTGACATCGTCATCAACAATGCAGGGGTGATCACGCGCGGCTCGGTGACCAACACCACTGATGCCGATTGGGCTTTGTCGCTTGGAGTCAATGTCGAGGCACCTTTCCGGGTATGCCGGGCCGCTATCCCGATCATGGCGGATCGCGGAGGCGGCGCCATTGTCAACGTATCGTCGTGCTGGGGCGTGCGCCCGGGCCCAAACCATGCAGTCTATTGCATGACCAAAGCGGCCATTGCGTCTCTGACCCAATGCATGGGGATGGACCATGCGCACCAAAACATCCGTATCAATGCCGTGTGCCCGAACGAGGTGAACACGCCGATGCTGCGTATGGGTTTCGCAAAGCGCGGCTTCAATCCAGATACCGCCGTCACGGAACTCGGGAAGACTGTGCCGCTTGGACGCATCGCGGAACCCGAAGACATCGCTGATGTCATCGTGTTTCTAGCATCTGATGCCGCCAGGTACATGTGCGGCTCTCTCGTCGAAGTGAACGGCGGAAAGCCAGTAGGATGAATAGATTCGAAGGAAGGGTTGCGCTCGTCACCGGCGGAAGGACCGGAATAGGTCTCGCAATCGCGCGCCGCCTCCGGGAAGAAGGCGCGCGGGTGTTCACCGCTCAGCGAGGTGATGATCCAGAGTTCGAGTCGATTGTGATTGACTTCGCTTCTCCCGCGGATGCGGGTAAGGCCGTCGAAGCCGTTGCCGCCAGCGCAGGCAGGCTCGATGTGCTCGTCAACAACGCGGGAATGATGCAGGAAGCCCTAGTCGAGGACATGAAGCTTGCGGATTGGGAGCGCAACATAGCCGTGAATTTGACCACTCCGTTCATGCTTATCAAAGCGGCGATGCCTCATTTGCGAACAGCTCGTGGCACAATCGTGAACGTCGGCTCGATCGAAGGCTTAGGTTCAAATCCCAAGCACGCCGCATACTGCGCTTCTAAGGCTGGACTCCATGGATTGACGCGTGCGATTGCGGTCGACCATAGTGCAGAGGGTATCCGCTGCAATGCGGTTGCCCCTGGTTGGATCGACACCGATCTCAATGTGGATTTGATCGAGAGCACACCCGACCCTGCGGGCTTCCGACAGCAAATCGGTAAAATTCATCCTGTCGGGCGAACCGGTAGGCCGGAAGAAGTAGCGAGCCTCGTTGCTTGGCTCGCATCGACCGAGTCGTCCTTCGTGACGGGTCAGGTCTGGACGATCGATGGCGGGCGAATGGCCAAATTGAGCCTGCCGTAGTGAACCTGAAACTCTGGTTGACGGCGACCGCCGAGCAAAAGGAGCAAACCGGGCTCATCAAGTTGCTCACATTTGAAAAAGCGGTTGTCGCTTCCACAAGGAGGAAAACGTTGGGCTCGAAATCCCGGCTAGCCAATTCGGCCGCGAATTTCGGTCGTTGCGCCAGTCACTGCGGTGACGTACGCGCTGCCCGGGTCCCTCCGCGGAACCACCGCTATTTTCTCCGCGCGATCTCCTGTCGCAGCTTCGTGACTGTCGGACGACCACAACCCCGCGGCGGCTTTTTCTCCTCGGAATCTCAGAGGCTCAAAGGTGTGTTGACATGGGTTCATGGGACGAGACCGAAAGCCACTGCTTGAACAACATCACTGCCTCCCTGTTTTGCCGGCGGGTTGGCAGCACCACAAAATAGGCACCTTGGGGTTTGATTGCAGCGGCGGTCAGCCGTACTAGGCGCCGTTGCTCCAGCAGGTCTTGAACGAGCCGCTTCCAGCCCAACGCGATGCCCTGTCCATTTAGCGCCGCGTAAATCGCCTCCGTGTAATAGCTGCAGCGCAATCCAAGCGGTTTGCGCGGAACAACAACACCGAAGGCGGAAAGCCATTCATTCCAGCCGGTCCACATTGGATCGTCGGTTTCGTTGGAAATAAGTGAATGCCCGATCAGGTCATCTGGACTCCTGATGGGCCCCGCCGAACGCGCGAAATCTGGACTGCATATGGGAAAGATCTCATCCTCGAACAGCGCTTCCGCATGTCCATCCGCCCACATCCCGGTTCCAAACCGGATCGCTACATCCATTTCCCCGCGCTGGAGATCAGGAATGTCGTCCTGCGTGACTATGCGTAGGTTGATTTCCGGATGTTGACGCGAAAATTCGGATATCCGCGGCACTAGCCAAAAGTGCGAGAATGCGACGGTGGCCGATATGGTCAGGTCAGCACTCGTTCCGCCCTGTCGAAGATCCGTGACCGTTTCGGTGAGCAGATTGAACGCACTGCTCGTGGCTTCCGAAAGCAACTTGCCCTTCACGGTCAGCACCACTTTGCGGTGTGACCTCATGAAAAGGGGGAAACCAAAGTCCTGTTCAAGTAGGTGGATTTGTCGACTCACCGCGGCCTGTGTGATCCCCAGTTCTCCTGCGGCTTTGGTGAAGCTTGATAGCCGTGCGGCTGCCTCGAATGCGGTCAAAGCCGTCAGTGGTGGGAGTTGCCTGCGAATGCTTTTCAAGAGTAGGTGCCTTCTACGGAACACATTACTTTTCATTATGTGAAGCGAGCACATTATTGCGGTTGCGATTTGAAGAAATCCTGCGATTTTCCATGCATCATACATAAGGAAGAATTATGCTCAACAAGTTTCCCTCATCCATCACTCCGCTGCTGGACGCGCGTGTAGAAGGCCACTCTCTTCCGGCGGGCCTCTATACCCGAGACGACGTTTTCCAGGCGGACATGGACGTGTTTTTTTCCAAGCACTGGATTTACGTCGGACTGGAGTGCGACGTGCCCGAGGCAGGCGACGCCGTCGTGATCGACATCGGAAACACGAGCCTTATCGTGCTGCGCGACGATGACGAGCAGATACGCGTGGTAAGAAACATCTGTCGCCACCGCGGTGCGCGCTTGCTCGACGCAGGCGCTACCGTGGTGTCAAAGCTCGTTTGTCCTTATCACCAGTGGACATACGAGCTGTCCGGTGACCTCAGCTACGCCCCGCACATGGGCAAGGATTTTGACAAGAGCTGCCGGAACCTGAAGGCGGTCAATTTCCAGTCGATCGGTGGGCTCATCTACGTCTGTCTTTCCGACAACCCGCCGTCCGACATCGCGACGCTTAAAAAGGTGATGGAGGAACGCCTCGCGCCCTATGACGTCAGGAACGCCAAGGTCGCCCACGAGGTGGACGTCATCGAGAAGGGCAACTGGAAGCTCACGATCGAAAACAACCGCGAATGCTATCATTGCTCGGCGAACCATCCCGAGCTTTGCGTGTCGTTCGTAGACCTCGACTTCGGGTTTGACCCAGAGAGCCTTAGCCCGGAAGACCGTGAGGAGGCTGAAGCCCATTTCGCGATGTACAATGAACGCACCACCATTTGGGAGGCCGATGGCTTTTCGTCAGCCGCTATCGAGCATACCCGCGATGTCGAAACGAACTTCCGGACGCAACGGCTGATCATCGCCGGCGCAGGTGAATCGCAGACCGAGGACGCTACAGCAGCATGTTCGAAACTTCTCGGCCGCATGACACGCAGGGACCTTGGCGACATGCATCTCTGGGGGCACAACTCGTGGAACCACTTCATGGGCGACCATGCGGTGACCTCGATTGTCATTCCACTTTCCGCCGACACAACGCTCGTCCGGACCAAGTGGTTGGTTCACAAGGACGCGGTGGAAGGCGTTGACTACGATCTCGAAAAGCTGACCCACGTCTGGGTCGAAACCACCAACCAGGATGCCGGTCTCGTCGCTCGCTCCCACGCGGGTATTCTCGATCCCGCTTACGAGCCCGGCACCTATTCCAAATTCAGCGAACGCGCGCTCGACGATTTCGCAACGTGGTACATCGAAAGGATGCGCGCCCATGGCTACTAATCTGCTTACAAGGGCGACGGGGTCCACCGCCGGGCAAATCTGGAACCCGGACACCGACGACACGCTGCTTTGCGTTGATGTCCACGACGAGACCCACGACGTGAAAAGCTTCACGTTCGTCTCGCCTGAAAGGAAAAGCTTCGCGTTCAGCGCCGGACAGTACTTCATGTTCGAACTCGGTATCGATGGAGAGGATGACGGACGATGCTACAGTGTGTCATCTTCACCGCTCCGGCCGGGCGCAATCACCACAACCGTCAAACGGGTCACCGGAGGAAAGGTCTCGAACTGGCTGCACGACAACCTGAAGCCCAACATGCGGGTCCGGGCATCGGGTCCGCTCGGGAAGTTCACTAGACCGACCGCCAAGAAGTTCTTATTCATCTCCGGAGGATCGGGGATCACTCCGGTGATGTCTATGGCGCGGGAAATGGCGGACACTGCCCAGCCTGTGGACGTCGTCTTCCTGCATGCCGGACGGAGCCCCCGTGACCTCATCTTCCGTAACGAGCTTGCCAACCTCGCCGAACGTCTCAAGGGATTCCGGCTTCATCTGCTTCCTGAAAACATTGCCTCGGAGCGATCATGGTCCGGCATCTCCGGAAGGATTTCCAAGGAATTTCTTTCACTCGCCATGCCTGACATTGCCGACCGGACAGTGATGTGCTGCGGGCCCGCGCCATTCATGATGGCCGCCCGCGCCATCGCGGCTGAGCTTGGTGTGGCGACGTCAAACTATCACGAGGAAAGCTTCGACCGAGCGGAGATCCAGGACGCGCCGTCTCCTGGAGGGGATGCCGTCAAAGCGAAGTCGTTCAAGGTTCAGTTCTCCAAGCAGGGAAAGACGATCGTCGCCGGAGCCGACCAAACCGTGCTCTCGTGCGCCAAGAAATCCGGCGTCAGACTTCCGTCGTCATGCGCCAACGGTATCTGCGGCACCTGCAAGTCGAAACTCGTCAGCGGTAGCGTCGACATGAATCATGAAGGCGGAATCCGCCAACGTGAAATCGATGCCGGGTTTTTCCTACCCTGCTGTTCCAAGCCATTGAGCGATCTCGTAATCGAGAGATAGCCTTTCTAAAATCGTTCCCAAGACTTGCCGGATTGTTTGCTGGGCATCGACACCTGTCGACGCCAGTTCTTTTTTTGACTCTACTTTGCAGGCGGCCAGCGACCTCCACCCTAGTTAAAAGCTGCTGGCGGAACGCGTTGGCCTAACCACCAAAATAGTCGCGCTCTACGATTCGGGAACGATTGGTTTCGTCGGAAGCCACATCTAGCGCTCGAACATGATGGTCGACGCGAACCAGCAGGTCTATGTCGACACGCCGCGCGGCCAGAAAGCGCGCTCTCGTCGGCGAAAAAGCTTGCCGATCTCGACATCTCCATTTTCGTCCCGCGTAGGCATGGTTATCAACCCGTACAGCGCTGGCATCCGCGAGGGCAGACTCTGTGTCTCGGAATGCGCCATGGCCGAGAACCTGAGATCGAACCTATGCGGATTACGCGGCTGCAGCGGTACGCAGCTGTGTTGGCGACTGTCCGAAACTCTCTTTGAACGACCTCGAGAAATGGGAGGTGTTCTCAAAACCAGTCTCGAGAGCGATGTCAATAAGGGGCGCGTCCGAATGTAAGAGAAGATAGCGGGCGCGTTCTAAGCGCATCCGCTTGTACACAACGGCGGGGGAAGCTTTAGCGTGATCCATGAACAGCCGCTCCAGCTGCCTGCGAGAAACGCCGACCGCCTCGGCGAGCATTGGAATTGAAATCGTATCCTCGGTATGCGTTTCCATCATGATCAAAGCCGCTTTGACTTTCGGATCCCTCGATTCGATGGCGAGCGGGCGTCGTGGCTGGATGTCGAACGTTGAGCGTGCCTTCTCGATTTGCAGCACCTCTAGGGCGTTCCGCTCTGCGTCTTTGCCTATATGACGTCTGACGATCGAGGCTGCCATGTCCGCTGCACTACTTCCCCCCGCGCACGAACCACGGGTGCGGTCAAGGTTGAAAATGCGATCCGCCCATACTTTCAAATCTGGAAATCGGTCACGGAAAGCCTGATAGTGCAGCCAGCTCACGCAAGTTTGATGGTCGCTGAGGAGCCCGGCGGCGGCTAAGATGAAGGTCCCTGTGCAAAGGCCGATCAACGGTATCTTCTGGCGACTCGCTTTCCCCAAGAATTCGATCGTGCGAGCGTCGATTGGCTCATCCACATTCAGGAGACCACCGACCACAACAATGTAGTCGTATACCGCCGGGTCAGCCAAGTTGGTTGTTGGAGAGACCTGGATGCCGCAACTTGAAGTGACCAGGTGTCGCGTACTCGACAGGACCTGCCAATCGGCGAAAACGCGGCCGGACCGATCAAGCTCGTCGCTGGCCAGTCTCAACGTGTCGACGAAAAGTGCGAACGCCGAAAGGGTAAACGAACGGGCCAAGATGAATCCGACCTTGAGTTGCTTCTCGGGCATCTGCTTTGGGGTCGGTGTCATCTCTGTTCCAAAAGGCGTTTCGACGCATCGAACACACAAGCGGCTCGCTCGAGCGAAGCAACTCACGACCGTCGCGACCTAAGGTTGACCGCGGCACTACATTCAATCCGTCATTGTCGCCGCGCGCGCCGGTCGCGCCCTCACGAAACCGACCGCCTGTTGTCGCTATGCGTCGCCCGATCCGGTTCAATGTCCCCGCTGCTCAGGAGGCAAAACCCAGAACGCGAATAATCGGGTTTCCTTCGACGTGCTTGATCCCTGGCGAATTGTAGAAGCAACCGCCCACGCCTGGAACGAACCAGGCGTCGTTCGCTCCATTCTGGCAACTTCCAAAGACGCGAAAATCTGCATGATTGAGTTGCGGGAGCGGATGTCATCCGCGGATCTTTCCACGATTACACTTTCTCCGCCTTCTTGAGTTCGCCAAGTGCCATTCGCAGAGCAATCATTTTCTTCGGAGGAAGCGCATTGAGAGGTCGGCGTGGCTTGCCAGCGTCAAATCCAGTGATCTTCGACGCTGCGTAAACTGACTGCACGTAGTCCCCCTGCCAGATCAGCGACATGATGGGCTCGAGCGCCCGCCAGCGTTCGCGGACAAGGTGCCAGTCCCCGGCCTGGGCAGCCTCGACGACGGCGGCACACGACTTGGGAGCGATGTTGGCGCCGCCCCAAATCAACCCGGCCGCGCCAGCGAATAGTGCGTAGGGCACAAGCGGGTCCGCACCATTCATGATGGGCAGTCGTGTGCGGATCAAAGAGGCTTGCTTACCGAGATCACCACTACTGTCCTTGGCGGTACAGAAATTAGGGATTTCGCTTAGTTTCGAAAGGAGGCTGGGCGTGATTTCAATGCCAACTGCGTGCGGGACATTGTAGCCGATGATGGGCAACCCTCCCTTGGAAGCTTCCGCGTAGAAGGCGAAGATGTCCTCTTCATCGGTAGGCCCTTCGAAAAAGGGCGGAAGCACCATCACTCCGTCGGCCCCACATTCCGCCGCATGCTTGGTCCTATCGACGACTTCTTCCACGAGAAGCGCGGAAGTTTGAACGATGACCTTCGCGCGGCCGTTGATGATCTTGCTGCCTTGTTCAACGAGTTCCTTAGACTCTTCTTTCGAAAGATATACATGCATACCTGTCCCAGAGCTGAGGACGAATCCTCTGATACCGGATGCGATGTAGCGTTCGATAAGGCTTTCGAGGCGGGTCAAGTCGAGGCGGCCCCGGGCATCGAAGGGGGTCGCAAGAGCGAGGTTCAGGCCGGGGAATGGGAATTCCGCCATTGTCTTTGATCTCCGTTGGGCTGGGGTTAATCGGGCTAGATCGCAGACGGCGCGGCACTTGGTGGTGGGGTTTCTCACCGTCCAATCGCCTCGCTTGATCGGCGCCCTCATAAAGGGCGCCGACTCCGTAACCCAGTACAATGTGCGGGGACATCTTTGCAGTCAGCTGTGCGACCTTGCGATGCAGATTCGCGTCTCGGATCAACGAAATTATGCTTGATAAACCGGCAAGCGATTAAACAACCTCCATCCAAGTGAACGTTGAATCAGCGCCCCGCGCCACGTCACAATCGATTCATCAATCCCGGACGTACTCTAGGTTCGGGAAGCGAAGGGGTGACTGTGCCGTCTCCCGCGATTTTGCTGCAATTGCCGAGGTGGCAGCTCCTTCTCGCTTTCGAGGTCGGTCAAGCTGTTTTCACCGAGGTCTCGGTTGATAGGCCAGCTTCACCCCAGAGTATCGAACGCTGAGGGCACTTGCCACATGATCAGACAGCCGTGGTCCGCGGTTCCGCCAAAAACACGTGAGCTCCGTGGCAGACATCGACAACATCACCAAACCATCTTGCTGAAGTTGAGCACACAAACTCTGTTGTGTGCTCTGCGGTCAACGAATAGCGGTCTCGAACAAAACCTTCCGACATCTTCTGTCGGGTTTGTCGGGGCCGCGCCCCAACTGACATAGCCTTCATGCGTTCCCGGGATCAGGGCCAAAATGCGATCCCTATTCCAAAAACGGGTTCGGCTGGAACCTTCGTCGGCCCGTCAAACTTCTTGGACAATTGGAGCGATTGCGGCATAGGCACCTTTGCCGATGGCTCCAAAAGCGGGCGGGTACGGAGAGGAAAAGTGCTCCACCCAACGAGTACTCGAATGTAACGTATGGAAGCATCGGGAGCGACTTCACCAAGTACGGTTAAGTCGTTAGGGTGCACATTTGGGACCGAGGCACTATGGCTTCGTCAGCTTGGCCCGATACTCCTCGTCCAAGATGGCGGGCAGGGATATCTTTTTGGTTCGCGCGCCGTCGACGGAAATCATTTCACCGCTAACGAAACTGGAATCCTCACTAGCCAACCATACGACCGCATTGGCTATCTCCTTTGGAGCGCCAATCCTGCCCACCGGGTGAAGTTGTCCCAATTCCCGCTCGATCAGGCTTCGGTCCGGGTGCATCTCGACATATGCACGGTTCAGCTCGGTATCGATCCAACCGGGACATACGGTATTGCAACGTATACCGTCAGGCCCAAGGTCAACTGCCAGTCCCAGCGTAAGACCGTGCACGCCGGACTTGGTGGCGGCGTAGGCCGTATGCCAGGGGTTGACCATATAGCCCTCGACCGATCCAATGTTGACGATCGTGCCCAAGCCGATACGTCTCATTTCTGGGACCACATGCTTGGCCATGAGAAACGGGCCACGAAGATTGACTGCCATAAGCCTGTCCCAATCCTCGGCAGTCTGTTCGTCAATGCACTTATGAATGACTATGCCGGCATTGTTGACCAGTACATCGATCCTGCCAAACTTCTGCAGCACCTCGTCAATGAATGTGCGAATTGAGACTTCCTTTGTGACGTCGAGAGACATAAACGTCAGCCCCTCGGCGCCGCAATCGGCTGAGCGGTCGTCACGCAAGTCGCCAACAGCAACCAAGGCGCCTTCATCAGCGAGCCTCTCGGCAATTGCACGCCCTATGCCTCGATTGCCACCGGTGACGATGGCAACTTTGCCTGATAGCCGATTACCCAATAGTTCCTCCTATCCTGCCGTGAAGCCACCATCTATTGGAACAGCAACCCCCGTGATGTGCCTCGCTCCCTCGCTCGCGAGGAACAGCGTCAGAGTTGCGATTTCCTTCGGAGTCGCCACGCGACCCTGAGGTATTGAATCTATGTTCCTCTGGAAAATCTCGTCGGCAGTAGCCGGCTGCCTGTGGGCCGACACCAGCATGGGCGTATCCACGGCGCCGGGGCAGACAGCATTGATGCTGATGTGCTCTTTGGCATGATCGAGCGCCATGGCTCGTGTTAACAGAACCACGGCGCCCTTTGACGCACAATAGGCAGCCAGCCCGGAACAGCCAACCAGCCCCACACTCGAGGCTATGTTGACAATGCTGCCGCCGCCGGTCCTCCTCATAGACTTCACCGCGGCGCGGCTAAAGTAGAACACACCGTTGACATTGGCGTCGAATGTCTGCCCCCAATCGTCATCCGTGGTCTCGACAGCACTTCCACGCCGGATGATCCCGGCGCTGTTGACTAACACGTCGACCTTTCCGAACCGCTTTACGCTGGAATTAATCACCTGGTCGGCGAAGGCCGAGTCAGTCACATCGCCCAGCATCAATTCGGCCGGACAATTGAGTTTCTGAACCGACTCTAGGACTCGTTGGCCCCGCTCTCGATCGCGGCCGACCAATACGAGTGACGCCTCTGTCGCGGCGAAGGCCTGTACGACGGCCTCTCCTATCCCCGACGTTGCGCCGGTAACGATAATTACCTTCTTGGAATGCGTCATGGTAGTGATTGCCTAGCCGGAGTGATGTTCGCCAATCTGATAAGCCAAGGGAATGCTTGCGCACCTGGCGCCTCCTATGCGCTCCAGCAACTGGCGCAGCCGCGTCGAGCGAGCGCAAAAGGTGTGGGTTATTTTAAAGCATCGGCGGAGGGATACTTTCTCCTCCGCTAAGCGGTCTTTTTTGTCCCCTCGACGCTGTGAGCGGTGCCTCCTTGAGGAGATAAAAGGCATCGTTGATAACGAATCCGTCGAGACCCGCGGCCCGGGCATAGGCTAGCAAATCGCTTGCGCGATTGATGAAGCCGGTGCCATTGAAGTTCAGCGATGTGTTGCAAAGTACACCGGCCCCGCTTTTCGCCTTGAACGAGGTAAGCAATTGAAACAGGTGCGGGTTCTGCTCCCGCGAAACGGTCTGGGCCCGCGCTGTGCCGTCAACATGCGTGACAGCCTCCAGCCGGCTATCGAGAACCTTCTGGAAAAGAAGCATGTAGGGCGACGGGCGTGCTAAATCGAAGTGGACTCCGACGTCCTCTTCCAGGCAAACCGGCGCGATCGGGCGGAAACCCTCCCGCTTCTTGATGCGGTTTAGCCGCTCATGGGTTGCCTTTGAGAAAGGCGCGGCGAGAATTGACCGGTTGCCGAGCGCCCGTGGCCCGATTTCGCAATTCCCTTGTACCCAGCCGATCACCTTGTCGCTGAGCAACGCCGAGGCCACTTGGTCGTAGTCGAGTGGATGGACCTCGAGCCCGGTGCGGTCAATTTCGTCAAGTGTGAAGGGCTGGCCTGAATAGACGTTCCATTTGATCTTCGCATTGCCGGTGAAATGCCGCATCGCGTCGACGGCGGTCCCAATCGCTGAGCCCGTATCATTTGTGCAGGGCGGAATGAAAACATCGGAAAATAGGTTCGTTTCGACCCATCGGCGATTCCACTCGCAGTTCAATCCACACCCCCCAGATATCAGCAGCGGGTAGCCCTTTGTCAGGTTCTTCTTCGCAAAGGTGTGGAACGAATCGAAGATGGCGTCTGAAACGCGCTTGGCGAGGTTGGTGAACTTCTGATGGGTTACGCCAATGTTGTAGTAGGGAGAATTCCGCAGATCCTCCTTGGGCAAGGGGTACACATCGCTTGGAAGCAGGAAATCGATTAGCGCCTGCTCGTCCGAGTCAGGCGATCCGGTCTGCCCATAGGCGCAAAGCGCCATTACCTTGCCGGCGTCTTCGATACGCGTTGGTCCTTTGGGCAAGGTGAATCTCGGATCGGCGAGCGCATAAAGGAAAGCATATTTGTCACCAGGATTCGCCATCACTTTTCCCCGATGCACGACCTGCAGGCGCTCATCGATTTCATAGAAATCGCCGCACCATCCTTCCCAGATCAGCACGTAACAGGGCATCCCGGCGGGAAATGGCGACATACCGTAGGAGCCCCAGAGATGGGAGCGCTCGTGCGTCGAGGAATAGAAGTGCACTTTGCGGCCGAAAATGGTCCTCTCGCCGACAACGTCCGATCCCTGAGCTATTCCATAGTAGCCTACCGCGTCGTGGCCGAATCCCATCGTCTCCCATCCACCGACAGCAATCACATCCGGAATCGTGTCCAGGCGCCCAGCGGCTTCGAGGATAGTCGTCGGGTTAATAGTCGAATATCTGGGAAAGCTATCCTTCTCAGCCTCGTATGAATAGATGAGTTCGGCTGATGATGCATCCAGTACTGCAATCGTGCCATCATGGTGCGGTTTGAACGACATTATCATCATGTTTCTATTACTCCACTGGCGCAATATTTCTTGCCACAAAAATTCTCTATTTGCCACCATCGGCCCAGTCGAAAGTAAAACGGGCCGCGAAGCTTCTGCTGAAGAAAGTAGCGAGTCGAACTAACGACGATAATGTTCCTCATATTCGACACGCACTCTTTCGGATCGGCCTCCTGATCAATTTTAAAGTACCAATCGGCTTTCTGACGCATCAACGTTCGTAGCCATCCCTAAATAACTGCCGCTCTCGTTATTACCGCACGTGCAATCACTGGTAAATACTTGTGCAGATAAGCTTTTATTAAACTTTTGCAAAGCTTTCGTGTCATTTGGATGCTTCGCCTCTATTTGTTCACGGTTCCCTTGTCTCTTGCCTGGTGTCCGTCTTGCAGCGGCGCCCGCGCCGATGAGGTTGCAAAATTGACGGTCGGCAATCTCCAACCGCGCGCGTCCTCGTCATTGCGACCCCACGGCAAGGGCAACAAGGTCCGGATCTGCCCATTTGTGGCCACCGGCTGACCGCGACAAGAGCAATGCAGTCTTTCTCGGGCGGACCAAGGAGGTGGCAATCTTGGCCGTAATAAGCTCAATCAAAACATCTCCTTAAGGCCAGTCGGGAATTGATTGTCGTTGGGGTACATTGGTAACCTGTTGTCCGAAGGGCAATGGTAACCTCTTCGGGCGAAAGCGTAGGGATATCATCCACTTAGCAGTCCGGCCAACGACAGATAATTCTGGACTCTAGCCCCTACCGACGACAGATAATTCCGGACGCCATACCACACTGCCAATTATGCGACTATTGAAGTACACATCGTGAACAGAAAGTGGCGCCGGCCGTCGACACCGGAACAGAGGATTGACTTGGCGGGCGAGCCGATAGCCCTCTTTCAGGAAGGTAACGAACTTATCGGCAAGCGCGGCGTCCGCCACGGCGTGGCTGATGAACATGTCGGTCATGAGGCTGCCCGATCGCGGCCGGCAAGTTATCTGCGCCGAGCTCCCAAACGCAAGTGCAGCCAGCGTTCTGCTTCGCATTCGCGAAAGCCTTTCAGCTTTCGAGATTGGGTCCGATGCGATTGGCCTCCGCCCATTCGGCGAGTTCGTTGCTAAGGAAGAGACGCACATACTCGCGTTCTTCGTCTTTTCCGGTGGCGCGTACAAAAGTTAGCAAGATTCCGTCGTTCCGGACGTGGCGGTCCACAGTAAATGGATGGGGCTGGAGCCGATCCCGCGCCCACTCCTTCATGTTTTCGATATGGGTATGGGCGAAGAAAAAGCAGGCGGCCGACATGGCCCATCTCAGCTTTTGCATTCGCCTTCCGGCTTCGACGATGTACCTAACTGCCTTCGCGGCCTCCCTGCGCTCCAGCAACCCTATGGTCGCCTCCATGGCCCTTTCTTCGTCGTCGCAGCCGTCGAACGAAAGAAGCCACTGCTCGTAACGCCTGACCTCGGTCAGAAACTTACAGCTCGCGCCCACCAAGGCGTCACCGCGAATGCTGCCGAAGTAGCTGTCCCTTGCCAGTTTCTTCGGGAGCCGGGGGTTGAACTCGGCAGCCTCGTTGTCGACCATTTCCGTCAGGACGTACTCACCGCCGGCCTTACGGACCTGTCGCAGGGCTGTGTGTATCGTCGGCGCGTCCCTCCGGAAGTCATGGAAGATGCCATCGATCTCGGCTGCGATCGGCTTCAGGGCCTCTAGCTCCCGCAGCATGCTGGGAACGTGCGCCAGGCGCGACATCAGGAAGTCTTCCTGATGTCGCCGCTCGTCGTCCTGCTTCTTTTTTGAGAACGCGGCATGTCTGACTTCCGCCGAAGCGCAATCATGTCCAATCACGGCGATGCACTGGCGGTTGAAGATGAAGACGAAAGAGCCTTCGAGGAATTTCTCCCGCCGCTGGCACATCGGGCAGGGAATATAGTCGCCTTCGGGCCGCTTCTTTCGATCAACCGCGAACGTGTGGATGACTTCGAACGGTTCATTCTTGTTCAGGCGACCCCAGTAGAGTCCGGGGAATGTCTCGGGCTGGTAGGTCTGCTTGACGTGTTCTATGAACTCGTCCCGCAGGTGATAAGGAGCCTCGCGGTATGTCGCGTGACCTGTAAACTCTTCAGGAAACGTGTACTCAGTTACATTGCGAGCGGTTGCTTCCATGGTGGGGTTCTCGTCCCTGTTGTTGCCATCGACTCCTCCCTGGCAGGTTGCGACTCATGCGAGTCTTCCCGCCAATATAAGAGATTCACGGTTGTGAACGGAGTCCCAAAACACGTTTCCTGACAGTGACGATGGAGCTTGGGGATTAATGGCGCTTCTTGATTGGAGCTGCTGGCGCAGTCCGCATCAAAGCAGCTTTAGCGCAGCAGGCTTCTGAGCTCGGCACGGAGCAGGATGAGTTCTCGCGCGTAGCTCGCAATCATCGCCGGCATGAACGTCCTGCGTTTGACGCGTGAAAAATCGAGAGGGAATCCCGACTCATCGCCGAGCATTGCCATGAACGCCAGTTGCGATCGACCGTTGCCTTCGCGGAACGGGTGGATTGCATTAAGCTCACCCAGGAACTGGGCGGCCTCGGAGATGAAATGCTCGGAATCTGTCGCGCTCATCGCCGCCGGGAGCGTGGCGAAAAGCTTCGTCATTTCGCTGTCGATATACTCGGGATAGCAGAATGGATTGCCGCCTTTTGCTGTGCGCACGGTGCGGTACTTGCCAGCCCAGCTATACACGTCCTGAAACAGGTGGTGGTGCGTGCGCCGGTAGTGAGCAGCATCGAACTTACCTCTCGGCAGCGGTTCGCGAGCACGCAGCGCGGTCATCTCAAGCTCGAACGCTTCGAGTAGCGAAGCATCCCGCAGACCGAGCTTGTTCTTGAGTGTGGTGGTGCCCTTGTAGGAATAAGGGTCGTCGAAAGCGTCGTAGCCGACAGCCATCACCCACGCGACTTGGCGCTCAGGTAGGCGCGTATGACCTCGGAGCGTTGATCGTCAGGTGAAAGCTTGCGCTTTTTCATGTCGGCGAGCCGCTTCCGGCTGGCCGCGTCAAGGCTGATCCCCTCAACGGCCGTTATAGCGGCGAAGGTGCGATGTCCGAGCACGTGACCAGAATCGTTCGGCTTGAGGCTCTTGCTTGTTTTTTTCATCCGTCCTCTGTGTCGCGGGTGCGCCAGGAAGCTTACCGGTCGAGCAGCTTTCGCGCCTGAGAAATGCGATCCCTCAATCCCGCCTGAAACCCGGGATCTCGCCTACGGGTCTCGATATGGGTCGAGATTGCGGCCCGAATGATGTCAGACACCGGCAAGTTCTCGACGGTCGCGACCATTTCAAGAGCCTGAGCCTGCTCTTCGGACAGGCGAACAGTCATCGCTTTAGCTTGTTTCATGGCGCTGTTGTGCACCAACATTACCCTCTTGTCAACTGTCATGGTATCGTGGTATCACGGTATCACGTAACGGAGGTGTCAATGAGCGACAATCACGACGATCATGGCAAGGAGCATCCCGACCGGCCGAAGGCCTTCGAGATCAAGATCGACCGCACGACCTACAAGGTCCAGGAGCCAGCCCTCACCGGCGCGCAGCTGAGGACATTGCCCGAGCCTGATATCGGTCCCGACCGCGACTTGTTTGAAGTCGTCCCAGGCGGCTCCGACCAGAAAATCGATGACGCCACCAAGGTGGAGATGCGCAATGGCCTGCGCTTCTTCACCGCGCCGGCCCAGATCAACCCTGGCCGCGATTGAGGAGGAGGGAACATGTTGCCGCCGGTCGATAAAGAGTATTTGCAGGCGCGGGCGCCTGGACATTCTGTCTCGCTCGATGGCGGCACGATCGCGATCGTCATACCGTCTTTCCAATTGCCGAAGGGCTTCACGGCAACGACCGCCGATCTCCTGCTTCGGCTCGCCGCTGGCTACCCGGATGTTCACCCGGACATGTGGTGGTTCGCGCCGGCCGTCGTGCGGACAGACGGTCAGGCCATCGTCGCTACAGAGTCACAGGAAGACTATCTTGGGCGCAGGTGGCAGCGGTGGTCCCGTCACCTTAACCCGGGCCAGTGGCGATCGGGCATCGATTCGCTGGAAAGCTACGTGGCGCTCGTCCGCATGGAGCTTGAAGCAGCCGGAAGGGTGCGCGCCGCATGACAATCACGCTCATCCTTCCTGGTCCGCTTGCTGACGAAATCATCGCCGCCACGCGCAATCCGCTTGAATGCGCCGGTGTGCTGCTCGCTCGACGCGTCGATATCGGCCCGGACGTGCGCCTGCTGGTGAGGACCATGCATTGGGTGCCGCAAACCGCGTACAACGAGCAGAGCCCGCATCACATGTTGATCCGCTCGGAAGGCTATGTCGGCGCCCTCGGGGCGGCGGAAGCCGACGGCGCTGTTCCAATCTGGTTTCACACTCATCCCGGCGAAGTTGGTGTGCCGCTGCCAAGCGAGCACGATCGGCAGGTCGACCACGACATTCGTGATCTCTTCCAGCTGCGCAGCGGCTCCGGTATGTATGCTACGCTCATCGCGTCGCCCCGCGGCGAAAGTCTCGTCTTTAGCGGCGAACTGACGCCGGAAGGCGGTAGCACGTTGCCGATCGATCGGATTTGGATCGTGAGCGACCGCTGGCGGCTAATCCAGAACTTCGGCTACAACCTGTCTGCCCCCGATGCAATCTTCGATCGCAATGTACTTGCTTTCGGGCCAAATATTCAAAGCGTGCTCGGCGAGTTGCATGTGGCGATCGTCGGTGCCGGCGGCACCGGATCTGCGATTGCGGAACAGTTGGTGCGGCTGGGCGTGCGTCATTTTCTTTTGCTGGACAACGATGTACTGTCGTCCAGCAATGTGACGCGCGTCTACGGCTCTACCCCATCCCACGTCGGACTTTCGAAGATCGAGGTGCTGCGTGCACACCTGATGCGTATCGCGCCGGACCTCGACTGTTCGACCGTTCAGGGAATGGTGACCGTCAAATCAGTCGCCGGGACGCTGCGAGGAGTCGATCTCGTTTTCGGGTGTACCGACGACAACGCTGGACGGCTAGTGCTGTCGCGTCTGACGACCTATTTCTTGACGCCCGTCATTGACGTCGGCGTTCTCCTGAGCAGTGACGGCAGCGGGACATTAACAGGCATTGACGGCCGCATCACAACGCTGGCGCCGGGGGCCGGTTGCCTTGTATGCCGCAACCGGGTCGACATGGCCCGCGCCGCGGCAGAGATGCAAACGCCGGAAGAACGCCAGCGCCTGGCGGACGAGGGGTATGCACCAGCCTTGGGTCAAGTCGAGCCGGCGGTGGTGGCTTTTACCACGGCCGTCGCGGCAGCCGCGGTCAACGAGTTGCTGGATCGCCTGATCGGTTACGGCCCGCCCGATCGTCCGACAGAAACCCTGCTAAGGCTGCACGAGCGCGAGATTTCCACCAATCGCGCTTTTCCTCGCGATGGGCATTACTGCGACCCTGTACAGGGTAAATGGGGCACGGGCGACGAGGAGCCATTCCTCGGCCAGTTGTGGGGCCGAGAATGAAGATTTCCTGGTGGCAATGGATTCCGTTTTGGCGTTGGCGCGTCGTCGGTCAGACATTCTCTGCGGACGAGGTGCCCGATCGCCTTCCGCGGAATGCTGTTGCACTCGTCGGCGATTTAGCCCGTACCAAATGGATCGTCTTCGATTGCCCCTGCAGAAGCGGCCATCGCATTATGCTCAATGCTGATCCCGCGCGCCGGCCGCACTGGGAGGTAACCCAGATCACGCGCCTGACGATCTCTCCAAGCGTGGACTTCCGCGGTAATCATCGCAGGTGCCACTATTTTATCCGCAGCGGCCGCGTAGAATGGGCAAAGGATAGTGACCGATGAATGAAAGCAACCAAACGGAAGAGCAAGTGCAGCCGGTCGCGATCCCTCCGCGTGCGATCGAGAAGACACCGATGTTCACGGCGATGAACGCGGCGCGCTATCAGCGCCAGACGCTCATCAGGGAGATCGAAAGCACCGAGCCCACGCTTCTGTGCTACATTGCCGGCAACAAGGCGCTCGTGGACCGCCTCGACACGCTAGGATTTGTTGACATGCTCCACAACGTCACCCCAGGCGAGCCGATAGACCTTATGCTGCACACCCCGGGCGGTGACGTTGACGCCGCCGAAAAGCTGATTGGGCTGGTTCGCAGTGCCGCCGGTGCGGAAGGTCAGCTCCGGGTCATCATTCCCGACTACGCCAAGAGCGCTGGCACGCTGATGGCGTTGGGCGCGAATATAATTGTGATGAGTGAGTCATCGGAACTTGGCCCGATCGATCCGCAAGTTTCGTCGAAGGATGGCAATGGATCGGACGTGATCTATTCGGTGCTGACCTACCTGAACGCATACGAATTTGCTGGAAAGTCGTTGCGCGAAGCCCCGGACGATCTTGCCGCCAGAATCACGTTCGAAAAATTCGATCCGACGATCGTGCGGAAATTCCAATCCGTAAGGGACCGGGCTAAGTCGCTGGCCGAGAAATTGCTCAGGCGCCAGGGCAAGAATTTTTCGAAGATCACCAGTGAATTGATGGACATCAACAAATACCCTTCTCACGGCCAGATGGTCGGATGGGAAACGGCGAAGGAGATGGACCTCACGATCGAGTACATGTCCTTAAACGACCCGGTGTGGCGTAGATATTGGGCCCTGTACTGCCACCTGAGATTGGCCATTGAACCCGAACAGCGTATATTCGAATCGAACTATGTCTCTTTGATTATGTGATGGTCGCAAAATTCGCCCTGTTCGGCAGTCATGGCGAATCGAGCATGGTACTTGCGGGGCGAGGCGTCCGGCGCCAACATGTGGGCGACTGCGAGTGGCCAACGCCTGTTGCCATGAGATATTTGCAGAACTGCGCTCCGTGATCGATCTTCTCGGTTTTGTTTTTTCCTATCGGACTAGCCGCATATAAGATGCTTTCCGCCAAAATGAACCGTCACACCGTCATAGTCGAGGGCACCCTTCCCTTTCGCATGCAACGCATAGCGGCGGCGCGTGCGGGGAACCACGGTCGCGATATCGCAACGCTCCCGCTAGTCGCAGCCCGCCTCGCTGGCGGGTTCAGCCGGCCCGCGGACCGCGCGATCCTTGTCCCAGTCGTTGCTCAAGCTCTCGCCGAGCTTGCCTTTGAAGAGCTGGAACCGGTCAAGACACGACCGGGCATGGCGCGTGCCGTGATCGCGACTCTGGCACGAGTATGGGCCGCAGACATTCGATTTGACGATCCGCGTTACGCGAGCGCCCGTCTGAGCGACCTGGGGCGCATCGAAACCTATCTGCGCAGCCATCTGCCGATGGGCGCGCTGCTGCCCCGGGATCTTCGCGACCGAGCGATCGCGGGCGCAGGACGTGCCCGCGCTACCGTTGGCGACTTGCATTTCCACAGGCTGATCTCGATCGACCCGCTTTGGCGGCCGCTCATCGCGGCCCTGGCTGCGGTCGTCCAAACCACATGGGATGCGCCCGGCACACGCGACCGGAGCTGGTTTCCCGGCACGATTCTGCCCACCGCCATGCGGCCTCCCCAAGATCTAATCTGCGACGTTTGCGCCGATCCTCGAGCAGAGGTCGTCGAGGCACTTCGCTGGGCTCGCGAGCTGTTGAGCGACGGGACAACACAGGCCTCCGACATCGCCATTACGAGCGCCGATCTCGGCACGTGGGATGACCACATGCTGGTCCTCGCCGCGGACGCTGATCTCCCGATCCATTTTGCCAGCGGCGTTTCGGCACTGAGCACCCGTGCCGGTCAGGCCTGTGCGGCGTTGGCAGACGCGATGATCAATGGCCTGTCGCAAGATCGTGTGCGCCGTCTGTCGCTGCTCTCCCCCTACCTGTCCGAGGCACTTCCGGCCGACTGGATGAAAGGCATCCCGACCGAAGCCGGTCTGTTTGAACCGGAACATTGGGCCCGTAGCCTCGAGTCACTTTCGCGTTCCGATAGTTCATCCATCGCGGCGACCCTCATGCCGGTGTTGCGTGACCTGGAGGTCGGACCGAAAGCGTCGGTCAAACTTGGAGAGACGCTCCTGCGAGGCAAGAGTCTCGGACTCTGGCAAGAAGCGCTTCGCCTGGGGCCGTCAGCTGCGATGGGAATGACCTTGGCGTCGATGCGTATCGCCGACGAAAGCGATCCCGCCAACAACATCGTCTGGGCTAGGGCGACCGAGCTCGTTGGTGCACCGCGCCAGCACATGCGCCTGCTTGGTCTCTCGAGCAGAAGCTGGCCGCGCCGCGATAGCGCAGACCCGCTCCTGCCCGATCACGTGCTCAGCGAGCATGACTTGGTGGACCTTCCCGGGCTCGAACGCGACCGCCTGGCCTTCGAGATTCTCGTAAGTCACCCTGGCTCAAGCGTCATGCTATCGCGGAGCAGACGCTCAGCCGACGGCGCGTTTCTAGCCAGGAGCGCGTTGCTGCAACGGAAGGTCACTGAGCGTCCGCGTCCCCGGACCAGGGCGCCGGAACACGCATTCAGCGAGGTGGATCGCCTACTTGCTCGTCCTGATGATGCGCTCGCCTTGCCGCGTATCCTGAGCGTCATATCCTGTTGGACGGACTGGACACGCAGGCTGGAGCCCACGCCCCATGATGGCGGGTATAGGAAAGACCACCCAGCCGTTGTCCGCGCGCTGAACATGCCGCAATCGGCGACTTCCGTGCGGCGCCTGCTGCGCGACCCGCTCGGCTTTGTCTGGCTGCGAGCATTGGCAATGACCGCTCCCGAACTTGCCGTTGAACCGTTGCAGTTCGATCCCGTTACGTTCGGCGACCTGGTGCATGAGTTGCTGCGGCTAGCAATCGAGCGCATCGAACCCACCCCCAGCCTTGTCGGGGCAACGCCAGAAGAAATCGAAAATGCCCTTGGCGCGGCGGCACGCGACATCGCCGAGCGTTGGCCGCTGACCCAGGCGGTGCCTCCGAGATTGTTGTGGCTCGATACCATCGACGAGGCACGACGGCGCGCCCGCCGCGGCCTGACGATCGACGAACGCTTCGGCCCGGGGACCCGCAGCTTCAGCGAGATCCCCTTCGGCAATCCGCAATCGCCGGCGGAGCGTTCCGATCCCTGGGACGAACGCCAGGAGGTCGTGATCGGTCAGTCCGGCATCCGTCTGAAGGGCCGTATCGACCGCGTC
The DNA here is from genome assembly GCF_040537815.1 of Mesorhizobium shangrilense. Lineage (NCBI taxonomy): Bacteria > Pseudomonadati > Pseudomonadota > Alphaproteobacteria > Hyphomicrobiales > Phyllobacteriaceae > Mesorhizobium > Mesorhizobium shangrilense. Next base: position 139,661 of record NZ_JBEWSZ010000003.1, on the reverse strand, counting down.
GATGTGAAGCCCGACCGCCTCGGCGTGCGAATGTCTGACTACAAGACCGGCACGACGCCGCGCAACGTGCGTGACGTGATTCTGGACGGCGGCGCCGAAGTTCAGCGCGCGCTCTACGCCATCACGATCAAGCAACTCATCCCGGAGGCAAGCACCATCATCGCTCGGCTCATATACCTCGACACGACGGTGCCTGCAGCAGGCCTTGATGGTGACACTCTCGAGCGAGCGGAGGGAACACTGCTGCGCTTCATCGACATCGCGGTCGAAGGGCTCAGGAATGGCGTCGCTTATCCCGGACCAGACGCCTTTGCAGGCTATAACGACCTCAGAATCGCGCTGCCGGCAGCGCTCGACCGCTATCAACGTCGCAAGCAGGAAAGCTTCAACGCCGCTCAGCAAAGGCTCGCTCCACTTTGGGCGGAGCCGTGATGCTGAGTGATGCCGTCGAACGCAATCGTGTTCTCACCGAACTCGACAAGTCCTTGCTGGTCGAAGCGGCCGCGGGCACGGGCAAGACATCTCTGATTGCGGGCCGCGTCGTCATGCTGATGCTGAACGGTGCACCACCTCGCAGCATCGCAGCGATTACGTTCACCGAATTGGCCGCCAGTGAGTTGTCGCTGCGCATTCGCGAATATGCAAGGCAACTGCTGGCGGGCGATATCCCGAAGGTCCTGCGCGGCGCTGTCAATGTTGAGCTGCTCGATGACAAAAGGGCTGTCCTCCGCTCGGCGATCGATGCCTTCGACGAAATGACCGCATGCACGATTCACGCGTTTTGCCAGCAGATCATCATGGCCTACGCCGTCGAAACGGGGCTCGACCCCGGATCACAGATGATGGATGCGCCCACCGCCGATGCGATGTTTGAGGGCGTCATCTCGGGCTGGCTGTTCGACCGCCTCTCCCACGGAACCCACGAAGATGAGGATCCAGTCGCTGTCCTGTCCAAGCTCGAGCCGCTCAAGGTCGTCAAGGATAGCTTCGATCTTGCCAAGCTCAAGCTGCCGCACCCCGGCGCCGGTACCGTCCCGGTCGACCTCTCGCTGCGCAAGGACATCGACTTTGTCGAAAGCGTGCGTGCCTTTCGGCGTTGGCAAGCGAACTATCCCAAGGAGCGCAGCACCGGATCATTGATCCAGGAGTTCGAGACCGTCGCCGAATTCTACGAGAACTGCTTCGAGACAGAGCCGAGCTTCTCCCGACTATGGAAGCTCGCGGACCCGCCGCACACGGCGTCGATGAAATGGAACGAGTTTACTTTCACCGAGCCGCGCAATCTTGGTCGATGGAAATCGGCCTATGGAAAAACCGATGGGCCAGCACTCTCCCAGCAGGCCGACGAGCATTTTCGCACCTGTGTGACACAATTTGCCGAGCTGCTCGGCCAGATCGGCGATGCCATGGTTGGCCAGATGTCACGCGCCCTCGATCCGGTCACGGAACTCTACACCAAACGCAAGGAAAACGCCGCGGTGCTCGATTTTGATGATTTGCTGCAGCGCGCGCATGCCCTTGTCACCACCAATGATATCGTTCGGACCACGGTAGGCGAACGTTTCAAGCATATCCTCGTCGACGAATTTCAGGACACCGACCCGATCCAGGCCGGTATCCTGTTTTCGATCTCGGCCCGCAGCATGCCCGACCGTTGGCAGGAAGCGGACCTTCGTGATGGGGCGCTGTTTGTCGTCGGCGATCCCAAGCAATCCATATACGCGTTCCGCGGCGCCGATATCGATAGCTACAATCAGGCCAAGCAGGCTATCGCCCGTCTCGGCGATGACCGAATCATCCGTATCGGTGCCAACTTCCGTTGCCAGCCAGGCATCATCGACTATGTGAATAGCGTGTTCCAGCCAGTTCTCGATGCAGACGGACAGCCAAGCTACGGCGCACTCACCACCACCCGCGAGGGAGCATTGCATGGACTCGCCTGCGCGTCCCACGTGGCCGTAGGTGACGGCAAAAAGGCGAAAATGGCCCAGCAGCGGGATGACGAGGCGGCCGTCGTTGCAGAAATTTGCTCAAAGCTCATCGGCGCTATCGAGATCGAAGACGAGCACACCGGAGAGCGCCGGACTCTAGAGGCGGGGGACATCGCACTCCTGGCTCCGACCGGTACCGAGCTCTGGCGCTACGAACGCGCGCTGGAATCACTCGGGCTCGCCGTTGCGTCGCAGGCCGGCAAGACGCTCTTCCTGCAGCAGGAAACCCAGGACGTCCTGGCGCTCTTGCGTGCGCTGGCGGATTCGCGCGATCGGCTTGCGTTCGGTGCTTTCATGCGCGGACCGATGGTCGGCCTCGCGGACGAAGAGTTACTCGACATCGCCGAAGACGTCCATCAAGCCGGAGCCGAAGCCTCTCCCACCGGCCTGTTCGACATCACAACGCCACCGGCCCTGGTATCGCATCGCGTCGGGCGCTCCGTCTTGGAGACGTTGCAAAAGCTTCGCTCGCGCGTGAACGTCACAACACCTCGAGTACTTTTGGCCGAGGCAATCGAGCAGCTTCAGTTGCGTGTCGCGCTTTCGGCGCGCAGCGGGAACAATCGAGCCGCGCGCTCGCTTGCCAATCTTGATCGGATTGTTGAACTCGCACGTGCGTTTGACGTCCGAGGGCTAAGGGCCTTCGTTCGCCATCTCCAACTTGACTGGGATCGCCGCGCCTCGCGCCAGGAAGGACGGATTGATGCATCGAGAGATGCGATCGAGATCGTGACCATTCACAGTGCGAAGGGTCTCGAATGGCCGGTGGTGATCCCGATCAACATGGGGACACAGGCGAGGCCACCCGAGCGATTTGTGCATCGCCATTCCGACAACACGCTACACTGGGTCATCGGGGGCGTTTCGTCCTCTGCGCTTACGCTTGCTCGCGACGAGCAGGCGCGGCGCCAGGCGCTGGAAAATCAGCGCATGTGGTATGTTGCGTGCACGCGCGCCCGAGACCTGTTGATCGTTCCCTATCTTTCCTCGGCAGGGACGGCTGCGTGGTCAAAACTGATCAATCTCAGATTCGACCTCCTCGGGGAGCTGAAATTCAATGCGCTCGAGCCACGACCGATCACCCGTCCCGAGGCCGTGGTGGTTCCACAGGACGCCGAGACATTTGCCCGGCAGGCCGCAATCGTCCGGGCCGCGACGCCGGCGCTGCGCTGGATGAACCCCAGCGTTCATGACGCCGATCGAGCGGAGATCCTCACCCCCGCCATGGCTGTCGAGCCGGGCGGCACATTCGAATATGTAGAGCCGATCGGCGCCGGCAGGATTCGGGGGCTGATCCTCCATAAGCTCATGGAAGAGCTTTTGACCGGAGAACTCTCGCCTCAGGACGATCTTACCGTTCGGGCCGAGCGCCTTCGCGACGAGCTTCTTGCCATGGAGCCCACAGAGGAGCTCCCGATTCCGAGCGAACTCGCGGCGACGGCGCTGCAGACGTACCGACTCCCCTATGTACAGCGTCTCCTGCCTGTCCTCGTACCGGAGCTGTCCGTCTGGGCTGAGTTGGCCCCCGACAATCTTCTCGCTGGCCGCGTCGATGCGATCGCTATCGAGGACGGTAACGTCCTTGAGGTCTTGGACTGGAAAAGTGATCGCGACACGGACCTACACCGGGCTGCGTATGTTCAGCAGTTGCAGCGATACCTGCGGGCAACCTCGGCGCCGCGCGGTACGATCGTATACATGACCACGGGAGAAATCGTGCCGATCCTGCCCTCAGATTGACTCGCACCGCCCCAAATGGGGGCCGGAGCGCTCCGTTGCGGTCAGAGCCAAACCGGATTCGTTGCATTATTGCCCGGCACAACTCAGGATTCTGAGCTGATGAATTAGGCCCACGGCGCAAAAGACCTAGACTAGTTTGGGGTAGACGGAGCAGCTAATAGAGGGCGTGCCGGAACAGCGCGACCGACGGAGGGTCATTGATGGGGATGATCCATCTGCTGCTCGATGACATCACGGCAAGAACGGCTGACTGAAAACCGTGCCCGCCCGAGAACGGCACGATGAGCCTACCCTTGGTCACCAATGGGCCCATACGCCGTCTCAATGACACCTCTAAGGGTCGGCGACATGTCGTCGTCGTCGAAATTCGTGGTCAATTTGAGGGCGGTGACGATCTCGTCGGCGCCGATGTCTTGCTGCTCAATGACAGCAACTGCATTCCGGGCAAATGAGAACAACGCTCCGGCGCGGACGTGGATTTCGGCCGAATCCGCAAGGTAGCGGTTGAGATTTAGGTCAAGAATCATTGTCGGGCCGCGCCCAGCCCGTGCTGATGTTACGTCTATCAGGCGAGCCCGCTGAACCTGCACCTTTGCAACCAGGGTTGCGAGCACTTGGCGCTCCGAAGGAAGCGCGTACTCGGTCATCTCCTTGATGGCATCTAGGGCGTCCAGCGGCAACGCCGGCAAATCAGGGGGCCGTGCTGCAGTAGGGAGTGCACCGCCGACACATTTGTCGATTAAGTCCGTCAGGAGGTGGGCGCATTCCTCCGCATATTCGCTGACTGCGCTTAACGCCAAAGGAAGGATAGAGCGCGCCGCTGCCCGCTTGCTTTCGCGGCTTTCGTGTTCGAACTCCCAGTCCTGGCGCATCTGGCGATTGATCGCCGCCACGCCCCAGCCGGCACCTGCTAGCGCGAGCATCGCAGCGATGAATGTCTGGTAGGTATCGAACCACCCGAACTCAAACTGATCCTTGTGGGCGCACAAGAAGGTCGGCAAAACTACTTCGCAGTCCTGGGTCGCGTAGTGCGCGAGAAAGCTGAACCCGAAAAAGCACGCCGTCAGGACAACCGGCATCGCCGCGATCAGGTCATACACCGGCCTATGGCCTCGTTTCATGCGCACCCCCAGCCTTCCAGGTCCGAATTCGATCTTGATGACCGGGTTTTGCGACGCTTCGCAGGAGAGCGAAACCCCCGTATAAGAAATTTCTTGTTCTGCCGAAATCGACTTCGAGCCGATCGCCAAACTCTTCACACCCGACGCCGGCGCGACCTGGCTCCTCACCGAGCTTGATCCAGACGATCCCGATATCGCCTGCGGCCTTTGCGACCTCGGCATGGGATCTCCCGAGCTCGGATATGTCTATCTCTCGGAGCTTCCTCTTGTCCGCGAAAAGCTGTTGCCGATCGCTTCAACGTCAGCGAAAGGACCATCTCGAGACTCGAATCGCCGCGCGTGTCCTCGATAGGCATGGCGGCCCAGTACCAGATGCGTCGAAACCTCGCCGCGAGTAGCCTGTTGAAAGAACGCGATTGATGACCGACGTGAATGACCTCAGGGATCCAATGATCGCGCTCCACGGGCTTGAGAAGGTCGACCACGCGTACACGATCTACTACGACGAGACTAACAACATCCGTCGCCTGCACGTTCGCGCCGATGGCCTCAACGAACGGGATCCGAAATGCTTCGTCGTCGCTGGCGTCGCCCATAAGGGCCCGACCCGGCCCATCCCGATCGAGACTTTGCGGTCCGCACTTAAAATCCAGGCCAGTGCCAAGGAAATCAAGCTGAAGCACATCGCTTCAGGCAGCTTCCTGGACGTTCTTGCCACTCCTAAACTCACGGCGTTCCTCGACTGGCTCTCCAACGAGGAGCTATATGCGCACTTTTCCATTCTCGATCCGCTCTATTGGTCCACTGTCGATATCGTCGACTCGATTCTTGCCGAGTCCGGCGAAGTTGCGCTGTATCCGTTGAACCGGCCCCTCAAGAACGACCTTTATGCGATCCTGCGGCATGATTACGATCATGTTGTCGACGTGTTTCAGCGATACACCTATCCGGACGTCGGATCAGCCAGGCGCCGAGAGTTCATAGCCGAAATCCAGGACTTGCTCGTGCAACGCGGGAGCCTGCTTCCCGCCGCCAACCGCAACATGTTGCACGGCCTTTTGCAGATCGCGGCCGACCTCGATGCCCTGCCCTTTCTGGAGGACGAGACGGCGAACGTCTTGATCGAGACCTTCGGGCCATTCTACCTTGAGCGTGTGTCGATGCTGAAGAATGCCAGCCACATCTTCGATGCCGAGGAGGGTATCCAAGCCTATCTCGATAGCCTGCGGCTGATGGATGGGAACAGGCCGTTATCGAACTATCGTTTCGCAACATCCCACGATGAGACAGGTATCCAGCTCTCGGACGTCTTGGCCGGGGTCATAGGCAAGTTCTTCACCTATATCTGCCTCACGGGCAACAACGATCTGATCCGAGATCGCCACAACCTCTCGGCACAGCAAAAACGGGCGCTCCAGCTCCTCGCGGCACTTCTCGACCGATCAGTGACCGAGAACAGCGTCTTCGCGCATTATGTTATCAGTGACCGCGACCGCGAGGCCGCGGCGTTTTTCCTCGATCAGTAAGGCCGGAAAGTTCCCCCAGCCACTGAGTGCTTCTAGGTTGATGCCACTGCTGCGTTCGCGGCGGTCTGATCAGCGGCCAGGCGCAGCCGCTCCATGTCGGCAAGGGTTTGCTCCCGGACTGCCATGACCTGAATCTTAATCTGTTTTAGATGCTCCAGTCCGGTAACCAAGGCGCCTTGGAGCCGCTTTCGATCCGCCAGTATGGCTTGATCGATTTGCGCAATATCGTGCGGGTCAATCGCCTTCTTGGGATCGAAGACGAACCGGCGTTCTAGGCCCGTGCGCCAGCTAACCACTTTATGGGAGGTCTTGGGGCCAAAGCCTGGAACGTTCATCAGTTTGTTCCACTCGACATCGAGGGCTGTTTCAATCCCGTATGACTCTAAGATCTGCTTCTTGCCTTGGCCGACACCTTCGATCTTGGCGTGGGCAATCTCGAAACCATCCAGGTACCGGTCGAGTTGGACCTTCCGCTGGTTGCGCTCAAGCTCGGACAGCTTCGCCGTTCGCTTTGATGGCAGGCTGTCCCATTCCTGCCGCAGTGCGGCGATCTGCGCTTTTTGCTTTTCGAACGCTCCCGCGCCTGCCCGTTCGAGCCACGTCGCGTGAGCTTTGTCCCACTGCGCTGCGGCTTCCGTAGCCAGGCGCCGGAACTCGGCAGCTTCCTTGTCCTTGCCCAAAGCACCTTTCAGAATGAGGAACAACCCCACGGCTCCGCCGAAGAACCAAATCTGGCCCCCGAGGGCTATTCCGATCACCACCATCACAGCGGCGGCAATCCCAGCGATCAGCTTAGCCTTGGTAGCGTGGCCCTTCAGTTTCTCGGCCTCGGGAGACGCTGAAACCGCCTTATGCGCGATAGTCGGTGCCTGGCCCTGGTGGGTAACGGCATCCACCTGACGCTGAAAGTTGACGATGTCAAACAGCGTGCCGCCGCCGGCCGGTAGGACCGTCGAAAACAGCGGTACCCCTGTCGAGCCCTCCATCTTGCACCAAGGGCAAAGTGAGCCGCCCAGCGACCAGTGACTTGAGTTTGCTGAACACTGCTTGAGGTTGGCCTCGAACTCTGTGAGAGCGGCAATCCAGTCGCGCGCTAGAGGCCGCCCGGCGCTTGTCCCCTGTTTCGAAAATGCGCGTTCGAACATTCCAGCAAGCCGGGGGCCAACCACCGACAGTTCGGGAGTGCTTGGTGGCCGTGACATCCCTACGGCTGCAGCGTTCATTCCGTATGGAAACCGGTACTGCTCGATCGCTTTCGGGATCGGCATGTCTTCCGGCCCGGAATAACGACCAGCGAATGGATGCCTGCCCATGAAAAGCAGCAGGAAGGTCAGAACGGCCAACCCAAAATTGTCGTGGTTTGGGGTTCTCACGATGCCGGCGAACGGCCTATTCTGGAGTTCGGGCGGCGTGAACGTCTCGATTCCGACCTCACAAAGATACTGCTGGCCGAGGTAGGAGACCTGGAAGCTATCGCAATCGATCAGGCGCACGGTCGCGTCCTGAGCAACCAGGATGCCGCCGTGATTGACGTCGCCGATCACGCACGCGTTGTCGTGCACTGCGGCGAAGGCTCGCGCTGTATTGGCGGCGGCCCGCGCCAGGAAGCGCCAGTCAACCCGCTGAAAGTCGGTGCGCCGGCTTTTTGGGCTGTAGAGCTGGTGGATGCTTTTGCGACCGCTGATCTTGGGCATGATCAGGCCGATCGGTTTACGATCCTTCGCGCAAATAAGCCCCGACGGCCAAGCCGTCAGCTTCTCCAGCATATCGGTCTTGATGTTGGCCATTGCACGGATCTTGTCGATCCGTTGCTGGTCGAGCGGCTTGTGATACACCTTCGCAACGTGGTTCTGATGGACGGCCAGGTCATAGACGGCGCCTTCACCACCCTGGCCCACCAGCGCGCCGAGCTTGATGACCTCGCCACACAGCGTGAAGACCTCTAATGGCTTCGGCGTCGTCATTGGGGCACCGGCGCCGGTTGGGATGTCGACCGGCTCGCCAGGATCAAAGACTTGTCATCGTCCGTGCGCTCGCAGATCCGCGGCGAGGACAGATAGGCCTTTAGGCCGCTGGACAACTCTGGGTCTTCGCCGGGCGAGCATGAATTTCTGACTGCCGGGAACATAGCGTCGAAAAACGGCTGGTGGACACTGCGTGAGGCTTGGTGCAACACGAGGTTCTCGATGCCGTCCGAGAAAAGCGCCACCTCGTCGATGCGCCGCGGCGCGAATTCAAACTCCAGCAGGTCGGCGAGGCCAGGCGAAGTTACGAAGTTGGTGGTGTTGGCGTAGGCGCCGTGCTGTGGCCAGAAAACATAGGACCATCCGTCTTCCTGGCCATGAGACACCACCATCGCCCCGTCCCCGATCTGCAGGAACACGGCGCTGTCCGGTCCGAGGATCGCGGCGAGTAGCGTGCAGGCATAGTCTCTCGCAGAATGGTCGAGGCCATCGGCGTGGGCGGAGATGCGCTCCGCAATGTCGGTCACCCAGCCGAGAACCTTGTCCCGGTTGATCTGGCTTACGGTCCCCTGCTCCGCGAAATGCACGAAGACCAGCTCCAGCAGGGTCTGACTGGCAAGCCAGGACCCGACCTCAGAATACGCGGCGCTGCCAGCACCGTCGCACACGACAGCCGTCAGAACCTGGCCTTCGGGGCCATCCAGCAAAGAATGGACGGCATTGTCCTGGCAGGGCTTACCGACGGAGATATGCGAGGTGCCGATTGCGCTCGCCGACGCAATCCGCCACGACATCAAACCTCCGCCCAGCCCGCCGGCGACTGCAGCGCGACCGTCTGGCCGACTTGCGACTGGGACACGCCCGAGAGAGAGGCGGAGAGCCAGGAAAACAGTTCCCGGAACTTGAGCCCATCCAGCTTCAAGGGTTGCCGGGTCGATAGTTTCGCAAGGATGTCCATGTTGGCACCTTCGACGCCGACGGCGAAGAATGAAAAGGCCTTTGCCGCCTCACCCGCCTTGATCGCCTGTTCGGCGGCCACCACGCTATCGGTCGGCGCGCCGTCCGTGATCAGAAACACCCAAGGCCGATAGTACGAGATGCCGTTTGCCTTGTATTCATCCTTGCGGCGCCGAAGCATTTCCAAGCCATGCTCGATTGCTGCACCCATAGGCGTATCGCCCGTGGTCGACAGCCTCGTCGGCGTGAAAAGGTCAGCGGTCTGGAATTCAGCAACTGTGTTCACTGGTCCGAACGTCACGATCGCCACTTCAACGCGCTTCATTGCTAGGCTGTCAGTCGCCAGCTCGTCCTTGAATGCAACGAGCCCCTGGTTGAGCGCCTCGATGGGCCGACCCTGCATGGAACCGGAAGTGTCAAGCAACAGCAGGCAAGGACACCGTGGCTCCGGATTGTCGGCGAACTCGGCAGCCCCGAACGGGACCTGATCGAATGGATTAGACACTATTTACCCCCCTTAACTCAGACACGCCAGACCAATGGGCGGGCAATCCCGCCCTGGCCACGTCTCGCCGTTGCGCAAAGGGAATGATCGGCGCGGCTCCCCGCACCCATATCCCCCCGCTTTGATCGCCCAACTCACTTCTATAGAGTCGCTGTTTCTGCTGTCAAATCACTTGCCGATACGAATCCCTGGACCGATTCGACTTTCCTCCATTGATCTGCTCTGTATTGCCTTGGAGAGGGCTATGGGGCGCCAAGAAAAGATTGGCTGGGCGATTGCCTTGGTTTGCGCGGTGGGCTGGTGGCTGTCCCCAGCCAAGCTTTCGACAAAGCCGTCGTCCTCACCTGGTACGACCCTCTCGCCGACACAAACGCCACGATCGGTTCCCACACAGCCGTCGAATACGTCCATCGCCTACAAGTCTCCGGACATAAATCGCCCGAAGGTCCAGTGGCTCTACACCACCGCAAAGGTTCGCGTCCGCGGAGCGCCTGATCCCTCCGCGCCAGTGCTGGAGACGCTCGGCGTGGGCGAGCTGATTCAGACCAACAATTGGGACAATGGCTGGTACAATGTCACTGTTTCCGCCAAGGCTGGCTGGATCCAGGAAGGCTATCTAACCGCCGTCACGCCGGTGTCATTGCCGTCAAACCCATCCGTTAGCCAGCCCTCGCAATCCGCCCAGAGGATCAAGCCCAGAAGTGTGAGGGGCGATCCGGTGCGAGATCCTTATGCAGGCAAGTGTGACTGCCCCTACGACCTCATGGCTGACGGCAGCCTGTGCGGTGGGCGCAGTGCCTACAGCCGCTCCGGCGATGGTTCTGGTTGTTACTGGGAATAGGCTGTGGCAGGGGGTACCTCTGGCGCGCCATCAAGCAGTGTCTGGTTGATCCAGCCCAGAACATCGTCGCCTCGGCGCACTTTTGCCCAATGTCCGCTGATCTCGACGACGCTCAATGACGTTCCCGCGGGCAACTGGACCAAAACAGCACCAGAAAGTGAGGGCGCCGACCGAACATTGGCGGTTTTCAGCACAACGACATTCGGCTCCGCCGACACCGAAGCGCTCGAGACTGAAGGCCCGACGCCGACAGACGGCGCGGCTTCCTGAATGGGGTCAGGCTGAGCGGCTGCCGGCGTTTCAATTGCTACCGACACGGTAGGATTCGTCGTGGTCTCCGGCTGATCCTGCTTCGTCGTGTTTGTCGCGGTGATAGGCGCGTTCGAGCTTGACGTTGGTCGCATCTCTGTTGCTGTCGTTGGCACCTGAAGGGCGACAATCTTACTATCGGCTGATCCGCTTTCTGGATGCCCTCCGGACACGAACAGGACGACTGCTCCAAGTCCGATGAGCAGCAGAGTCACTTGGGCGGTCCGGCTGCCGCGGGCGGCATGATAGAACAGTACAAAGAGCGCTGCGAAAATGAGACCCGGAAGCAAAGAGGACTTGCCCCCTCCCGAGGAGTACGAAAATCCAGAACCTGGTATCCCGACCGTGCTACGCGTACCCCGGCGGCCCATGTTCAGCGTGGCCCCGGGTTTGCCGAATGAGGCGCTGCTCAAGCCTTTGCCTGTGACGTTCAGGCGAACGCCCGGCACAAGCCGCACCGACTTTCGATAGCGAAACCCCACAAGCGTCCCCACGCCGGCTTTGACGGAGCAAGACTAGCAAGTGCTTGAGGCGGCCTCAAGCACTTCTGCAGAACGAAAGAAGATGAGGCCAATCGTTAGACATTGCTTTGTCAATGCTGCAGGCGCAAAGTCATTCAAAACCAACGGTTCCAAGAACAGCTGTCCGCAATCTTCGTGGGGTAAGCGATGACAGTGAGCAAATCGGTTCGGCGCGGACTGGTGATCGAGGGGGGTGGTGCAAAGGGTGCCTTCGCCCTCGGTTGTATGAAGGCCTTCCAAGACCGAGAGATCGAATTCTCCGCTGTTGCGGGGACCTCGGCCGGAGGGCTGTGCGCCATCATCTGGTCGACCGGAAAGGTCGAAGAGGGGATCAAGGCCTGGAAGGAGATCGACCACAGCGGCTTTTTTGGACGTTCGCCGGATGGTTGCTTGCGTCGTCTGATCAAGGTCGCTTGCGTCGCGGGCAAACTCTTCGTCAGCTATGTAAAAAATGTTGATCCAGAGGGGCGACCGCAAATTGGACGCGACGTCGTGTTCTCGCTCGGAGTCGGATTGCTAGCCTGGTTCTTGTACATTGACGTGCTTCCCTTCTGGGGAAAGCTGATTTCAGTTCTGTGCATTCCTATCGTTGCGCTCTGCGCCTTTGCGAATGAACTGCCCGTTGTAGGCTGGGACAACCGCACAAGACAGCTCATTGTTGACGGCATCGTCCTTCTGGCCACCACAAGGCTGCTTGTCGCGGTGGCTTGGCTGGTTCTGACATTTGCCGGCCTGGTCACGCGCGAGATCCGGATCGGACTCAATGAGCTGCTGGTGTGCGGCGCCATCCTGGCGGTGATGCGCCTGCCTGTCCGGATCGAGACGACCCTGATGGAAGGAAAGCTTCTCTACACACAGGTTGCTCGCTTCCTCCAGTCGGATCTGCGGATCCCGACTTACGTGACGGTCGCGCGGGAATTTCCACCAAATTCCCCGCACTTTGCATTGCCCACGCCCGGAGTGTTCAAAGCTCATTACGCTGCGTTGCACGCAGCGCCAGCCAATCTTAAGGCGCAATTCGGCTATGCCAGCGCTGCATTGCCATTCGGGATTTTCAGCCACGCGGTTATCGACAACAAGACGTACGTCGATGGCGGCGTTGCGGATAACACGCCAGTCTTTCCGATGGTTCCCCATGAGATTGATGAATTGTGGCTCATCCGCTTGCGGCCAGGACCGTTCGACGTGCAGGAACATACTCGAAACGTCCTGATCCAGACTTTGTTCGCCGACGGTCCGAGAATGCCACAAGCACCGGAGGTTCTGAATGCATGGCTCAGCCGGGTTAAGATCGTTGTGTTCGCTCCGCGCGTTTCACTGGGCGGTCTCTTGACAGGAACACTGAATTTCAACCAGCGCCGAACGGAAGCCCTGTTGCGTCACGGTTATCGTGTGGCCAAGGCGGAACTCCGCCTATACGACATACAAGCTGCGGCCAAGCCGCGGGTGTATCGGCCTCGCCTCGCGCCGCTCGCCCGCTGGCGCCTTTTCCGACGCGCGCTTCCGCCCTGCAGCATGTTACGTCTGTTTGCGCGCGGCGACGCAAACAGCGAGTCTCTCCGCGACTTTCATGTCCCGGCCGGGGTTCGCCCCCCACCCGGCGAAGAGGCCACGCCGGCGTGGCTGTTTTCTGTGATCATCGTTTGGATGTTCTTCATCAGCGACGCATTGGCCTCAGAGCATCCATGGAAGCGGGCCATTTGGGGAACCCTATTGGCGTGTTTTATGTTTGTCCTGCCGAATTTCTGGTCAAGATTAAAGCGCAATCTGGGTATCGCGGCCTGATCAGGCCGACGTTGAACCCACGCGGGAGCGGCGGCCTCAAATTCTATGGGCCTGCCCCAGGTTGCTAGAGCGCGCGCAATGGCAGCACCGGCGAAGCGGAAACCAAGCCGGCTTGGGGTCCGCCTCCGGCGCGGAGCGCATCGCAAAGCCTCTTCGCGCCCCATCTTTACTCAACCTGTTCGTCATCCCGATCGGCAAACTCGGGCATGATGTCGCCGGCCAGCAGTTTCTCCTTCGACAGCAGCCCTGCGTCCTCGAGCCCCTCGAAATCCGGCAGCTGGCGCAGCGTGTCCAGCCCGAACTGCGACAGAAAAGTCTTCGTCGTCACATAGGTGTAGGGGGCGCCCGGCTGCGGGCTGCGCGGCCCGAGGCGATCAGCTCCTGTCCCCGTAGCACGCCGATCAGATCGCGCGACACCTCCTTGCCAAAGAAGCTGGACAGTTCGCCACGCGTGATCGGCTGGAAATAGGCAATGCACATCAAGACCAGCGCCTCCGACTGCGACAGTTCTTTTGTCCCCTTCCCGGCCGTGCCAAAGGCGGCGTGAATGATGTCTCCAAAGGCCTTTTTAGTCCGGTGCTGCCAGCCGCCTGCGACCGACACCAAATCATAGGGGCGGCCGGCGAGTTCGGCGCGGATGTCGTCGATGATCAGCTCGAGATTGCAGTTCTTCCCCACCACCCGCGCGAGGACACTACGTGTCACCGGTTCGCTGGCGGCAAAGATCACCGCTTCGACGCGGCCCATCCACTCGCGCCAGCGCAGGTCTGGCGGCAGGTGATCTAGCTCGGTGTCAAGCAGCGTTGGCTGATCGATCGACTTGCGGCGGGCGGACGCTTGGCTCATCGTTATAGCCCAAACAGCCGGAAACTGGTGCGGCCAGACAGCTCTCGCACGGCCTCCAGATGTTGCAGCCGTTCGAACAGCCGACGCGAGCCAAAACGCGACAGGTTGTTGGTCGTCAGCGAGCCGGAGACGGCGTCTTCGTTGAGCAGCAGAAAGATCACGTCGCCGGCGCCCTTGGCGCGCAGCCTTGGCGCCACGGCCAGGAGTTTTTCGGCGCGGCGTGACAGCTCGGCGGCCAGCCGGCAGGCATCGGCCCCCGCCTGAACCAGAGCGACGCAGACCGCGCGCTCAAAACCTTTGTCGCCGGGTCGGAGCCGCTTGCTGCCGCCGGTCTCTGTGCGGAAGGCCGGGCCAAAAGCCCGCGCCATCAGGAGCGGCAGCGGCCGCGGCCAGCGCAGGCTTTGCGCCAGCACCTGGTCGGCCAGCCACCAGGCGAAGAGCTCGGCATCGGGGCTAATGGCGACAATTTGAGTGGCGATCGCCGCGGCGGCGAACGGCGCCGGCCGCCGCGACCCCGTCAGTTTTTCGATCTCCGTGCACACCACAGCGAGCGCCGCGCCGTCCCAATGGAGGCCAAGCTGCTCGACAATCTTTCCGAGCCGATCGGCGCTGGCGGCGGGCGGCTGCACGGCGAGCTGCCGCCATGCGCCATAGATGGCGCCGGCGGGACCGGAGTCGGCGCCGGCCGGGCACAGCTGCCAGGCATCGCGCAAGGCGGCCGCGTCCTCGGCTCGGCCGGCAAGCCGCATGCTGGCAGCGGCGCAGTTGAGCGCCAACCGCTGGCGCCAGGCACCGGCCCAGGCAGGCTGCGCGCGGGCAAGGCTGTCGATTGAAGCCAGTGCGGCGCCTGCGTGGAACGCGGCGTCGGCGTCGCTGGGCGCGCCGCCGGCGAGCGCCCAGGTCGGGACGGTCGGCGGCGCGGCTGGACTGGCGGTCGCGGGATCGAGGCGAATCATTGCTGAAGAGGGTAAAGCGGCCGTGCGCTTTCTGCCATCAATTTCGCATCAAAACGCACAGCCTGTCGCGCGGCTAAAACGAGCGATAATGTTGCATTATCATTCATTATTGACAATCTAGAAATGCTGGGTAGAAACTGCCAGAAAGGTAGACTTTTGGAGCCTGTCGTGTCCCTCAACATCAAAAATCCGGCAACCGTCGCCCTCGCCGACGAGCTCGCACGCCGCCAGGGCATCAGCAAGACTGCGGCCATTCATCAGGCCCTGAGCGAGCGCCTGCATCGCCTGGGTTTCGGTGACACTGCGCAGGAGCGTCTGCTCGCGGAACTGCGCGCGATCCGGGAGAGACTGGCGCGGTTGCCCGATCTGGATAATCGCACGAACGAGGAGATCATCGGTTACGACGAACACGGAATTCCCAACTGATTGTGATCGACACCTCAGCCATGGTGGCGATCCTGTGCAGTGAGCCCGAGGCAGCAAGGCTTGAAACGGCACTTGTCTCCGATCCAATCCGTCTGGTTGCGGCGACCTGTGTGCTCGAAGCGCGCATGGCGCTGGTCAGCAGGCGCGGCGAACACGCGTTGGCTGAGATCGATCTTTGGCTTCACAAGATCGCGGCCAACATCATTCCCGTTGACTCCGAATTGGTTGATCTGGCCACCCAAGCTTGGCTCTCCTACGGCAAGGGCCATCATCCGGCCGCTTTGAACTTTGCCGATTGCGTCTCCTACGCATTGGCAAAACGCTCGGATGAGCCGCTCCTTTTCATCGGTAATGACTTTTCCAAGACAGATGTCGAGGCAGCATGACGATGGCTGATGACGGTCAGGAATCATCTGCAGGTTCGGGAAACGATAATCTCCCCGACATCATCGACCTGGTCATGGAAATGGGGCGGACACCAGACGAGCCGCAAGACGCCCCTCCCCTGCCCGCGCATCTGGAAAGCCTCGCCGACCGCGCCCGCGACTATGTCGAGGCGGCGAGTTCAATCAACACCGGTCGCGCCTACGCATCCGACTGGAAGCACTTTGCCGCCTGGTGCAGGCGTCAGCATGTTGACCTCCTGCCACCGGATCCGCAGATCGTCGGCCTTTACATCACCGCCTGCGCGTCCGGTAAGGGAACAGGAGACAAGAAACCGAACTCCGTCTCAACGATTGAGCGCCGTCTCTCTTCGCTGACCTGGAATTTTTCGCAGCGTGGCCAGCCGTTGGACAGAAAAGACCGGCATATCGCGACTGTGCTGGCCGGAATTCGCAACAGCCACGCCTCCCCTCCCCGGCAGAAAGAAGCCATTCTCCCGGAAGACCTGATTGCCATGCTCGAGACCCTCGACCGCGGCACGCTGCGCGGCCTGCGCGACCGTGCCATGCTGTTGCTTGGCTTCGCTGGCGGCCTGCGCCGCTCCGAAATCGTCGGCCTCGACGTTGCCAGGGATCAAACCGAGGACGGCCGCGGCTGGATCGAGGTTTTGGACAAAGGTGTTCTCGTCACACTGCGCGGAAAGACCGGTTGGCGTGAGGTCGAGATCGGCCGCGGCTCATCGGATGCTACCTGTCCGGTTGTCGCGATGCAGACCTGGCTCAAACTGGCGAGGATCGGTTACGGCCCCCTGTTCCGGCGTGTCACCGGGCAAGGCAAGGCCATCGGCGCCGAGAGATTGAATGACCAGGAGGTGGCACGGCTGGTCAAGCGCGCCGCACTTGCCGCAGGCATCCGCGGCGACTTGCCAGAAGGCGAACGGAAGGCGAAGTTTGCTGGCCACTCATTGCGCGCCGGCCTTGCCTCGTCGGCCGAGGTCGACGAACGCTATGTGCAAAAGCAACTCGGCCACGCCTCCGCCGAAATGACTCGCCGCTATCAGCGCAGACGCGATCGTTTCCGTGTCAATCTCACCAAGGCGAGTGGACTGTAGGCCAGGAAAGCCCCTGCCCTGCCCGTCGGATGCCGAGAGTGCGTTATCGCCAAGATAGCTGGTCCTTCGGCAACCGGCCGCTCGGGTCGAATACAGTTACCTTGTGCGGGAGACCCGGACCCCAGTCCCAAAGGACCAGGTTGCGATCCTCCATCTCGGCGCTCGGCGCGAAACTTGGGACCACAATGCCGGCAATATTTCGAGGTCGCAGCCGGTCGTAGATGGACCAGGACGCCGGGCGCGCTCCGTCGCTAAGAGCCGTCGCCCAGGCGCAGGCCATGTCCTCGAACACGATAGAAAATTCTCGCCTCGCCTCTTCCGTTGTCAGATCCGCGATGTCGTCGCAGTCGATCTCATAGGAACACAGCACGCAAGGATCGATCCGCTGCGCGAAGCCCTGGTTGGCTTCCTTGATCGCTGTCATCAGGGTCAGCGCCAGATAGAGCGCCGGCACACCTTTGGGATTGAATCGTGCACCTCTAATCGCCGCTCCTTCACCGGAAGTCGGCTTGAATGCCCAACGTGGATCGTGTGCCCGGTAGCAGGTTCTGACGAACCTCACGCAAAACCACCAACGGCCATGTGATCGAGATAATCACGCACCGCAGATGCCTTGCCCTCCTTCACCAGCGCTTCAGCTGTGCGTCCGCCAAATGCTGGAAGCGGCTGAGCCCGATACCAGGCCATCGCCTGCTCCTTGCCGCCCGCCCAATCCGTCACGCGGCTGATGATCTCAAGCATTTCCCGCAGACGCCCCTGTGTCTTAACCGTAGCGCTGCGCTCTGACCGATAGAGGGTCTCGCGAGCAAGACCAGCGGTCTGGGCCAACTGGCCCTTGGACATGCCAAAACCGTCCGCGACCTGCTCGATCGCAATCTTCCCGTTCCGGTCCATATAGGACAAGATGAGAGGTCCATTCTGTTCCGGACTCTTGAGTGCGTGGGCCACAGGGTTTACCTACCATATTGAAAGTCATATTTCTTGTGCAAAAGATATGGCAGTTCTCGACAGCTTTCAAGCCCAGGACCGAACCAATTTAAGCTGCTGCATCCCCTCGAGCGCCCGCGGACCCGGGCCAAATTGCACCACTCCGCCCTAGCACGCACGCGGATCAAGCCGCCCCTGCCCCGCAAATCCCTGCACCCTCACATTTCATCCGGTCATCCTCGCTGTTGCCCCATTGGCTTTGAGCGCCGATCAGAACCTCGAAAACCATGCTCAGGAGAGCTTAGCAGCGTCCCACAGCACGCGAGCAATCGTCGACCCTTTTGCCGCTAGACAGTCGGCCGACGAGTTGCCTGACATCATCGACATCGTCATGGAAATGGGGCGGGCACCCGACGGGCCGAAAAACGCTCCTCCCCTGCCCGCGCATCTGGAAAAGCTGGCCGATCGTGCCCGCGACTATGTCGAAGCGGCGAGTTCAGCCAACACCCGCCGTGCCTACGCATCCGACTGGAAGCATTTCATCGCCTGGTGCAGGCGCCAGCATCTTGATCCCCTTCCCCCGATCCGCGGACCGTCGGGCTCTACATCACAGCCTGCGCTTCCGGCGCGTCCACTGGGGACAGAAAGCCAAACTCGGTGTCGACGATCGAACGCCGACTTTCGTCGCTCACCTGGAATTTTGCCCAACGCGGCCAGCCGCTCGACCGAAAGGACCGTCACATCACCACCGTGCTTGCCGGCATTCGCAACACCCATGCAAAACCGCCGGTGCAGAAGGAAGTGATCTTGCCCGAGGATCTTCTGGCCATGCTGGAAACGCTCGATCGTGGCGGCTTACGCGGTCTGCGCGACCGGGCCATGCTGCTGCTTGGTTTCGCGGGCGGCCTGCGCCGCTCGGAAATCGTTGGCCTCGACGTTGCGAAGGATCAAATCGAGGACGGCTGTGGCTGAATCGAGGTCCTCGAAAAGGGCATGCTCGTTTCCCTTGGCGGCAAGACTGGCTGGCGCGAGGTCGGCCGCGGCTCATCCGATGCTACCTGCCCGGTTATTGCGCTGCAAATCTGGCTTAGACTGGCGCGGATCAGCCACGGCCCTCTGTTTCGACGCGTCACTGGCCACGGCAAGACGGTGGGGCTCGACCGGCTGAATGACCAGGAGGTCGCGCGCCTGGTCAAGCGCGCGGCGCTCGCTGCTGGCGTTCACGGTGACCTGGCCGAAGGCGAGCGCGCGCAAAAATTCTCCGGGCATTCCTTGCGCGCCGGTCTTGCCTCTTCGGCCGAGGTCGACGAGCGCTATGTGCAAAAGCAACTCGGCCACGCCTCAGCGGAGATGACCCGCGGCTATCAGCGCCGGCGCGACCGTTTCCCTGTCAATCTCACCAAGGCATCAGGGCTGTAGGCGGCCGCAAAGCTCTGCTCCAAGCTTGCTCCAATTGCAATACGTCGATAGAAGTCGATTCTGTCGACATGATCTGGCGATATGTCGATGCCAACGACATATCCACCCTGACATGTCGGTCGAAAAAGGAATCATCGACATGACGTTTAAGGCTGACCGGCCCTACAATGACCTCCCTCCCCTGCCCCCAAAGGAGGACGTTGAAACGAAGAGAGTGCTCAAGGCCTGCATTGCGGCGCGCGCAGCCTTAGCAGAGCTTAAGGTATCGGGTCAGCTTATCCCGAACCAGGCAGTCTTGATCAACTCTATTCCGCTCCTCGAAGCCCAAGCAAGTTCCGAAATAGAGAACATCGTCACCACGACGGACCAGTTGTTCCGCTTCGCAAATGAAGCCGGGAATCTCGCTGATGCTGCCACGAAGGAGGCACTGCGCTATCGCACCGCGCTCAATCAGGGATTCCGGACACTGAAGGAGCGCCCCGTGACGACGTCAACCGCCGTTGCGGTGTGCCGCACAATCAAGGGCGTTGAACTCGACATTCGCTCGACGCCCGGCACAGCGCTGATCAACCAGGCGACGGGTGCGGTCGTATACACACCGCCTGAAGGGCAGGATCTCCTGCGCGACAAGCTGGCGAACTGGGAGCGCTACATCCATGAGGCCGAGGACATAGATCCGTTGATCCGCCTCGCCGTGATGCACTATCAATTCGAGGCCATCCATCCATTTGTCGACGGCAATGGCAGAACGGGCCGTGTGCTGAACCTGCTCTATCTAGTTGACAAGGGACTATTGGACATCCCGGTGCTCTATCTAAGCCGCTATATTATCCGGAACAAAGGGGCCTACTACGACCGTCTTCTCGCCGTAACGACAGAGGGCGCCTGGGAAAGTTGGATCCTCTACATGCTCGACGCCGTGACCGAAACAGCTGGTTGGTCAACTGCCCGCATACGTGCCATCCGCGATCTGCTCGACCAGACTGCTGAGCGCTTGCGCCAAAATCTACCAAAGATTTACTCCCGAGAGCTGGCGGAGGTCATCTTCGTCAATCCGTACTGCCGAATTGGCGATCTGGTTTCCTCAGGCATAGCCAAACGGCAGGCGGCATCGGTTTATCTAAAGACCCTTGTCGAGAACGGCCTATTGCAGGAAGTCAAGGCAGGCCGAGAGAACCTCTACATCAATCCGGCCCTGCTGGCGCTTCTCACCGAGCGCTGAAAAGCCCAAAAAATATGTGATGAAGCTCTCTCCTGCCGCCGAACTGAACGTCTGTGTGAGCGGGACACTGAGAGGAGCCCGAACTAATCGCCTTCGTCGGGCAAAACAGGACCGATTGCACAAGAGTGGTCGGTCCTGTCAAGACATGCACACCCGCGTAAGACTGTGGTGCCCGCATGTTCAACCGGTCATCCTCGCTGTTGCCCCATTGGCCTTAAGAGCCGCCATGAGCATCGGTCCAACAGAGAACTCCCCTGCCCTCGCCTTTTCGGTCAGCACGCGCAGATAGCCACCTGCCGAGTTGATATGTTGCGCCCGCTGAAGGATGCAGGCGATGACGATCGCGGCGACCTCCTGGCCCATCACGTGGCAGGCCTCCTCATACGCTGAGGGCGAAACACCAAGGTACCCCCGCACCTGGGCGGCGGTGATCATCAAGTCGCGCCAGTTCCCGATCCCGTTGACGGCATAGTCCGCAATTTCGGGGCAGGCCTTCAGCACAAGTCCTATCGGGTAGCCTTTCGGCTTCTCGGTCGGAACGGATACTGGCTCGACCGCGGCCCTGCTTTTCTCGAAAGCTGGTTCAAATACAAAAGTGAAGTGTGTGTTTGAATCAGATTGCTGCCGCTCACTTTGGGACTCATTGGCGCTAGGATTCGTGGAATTTGTGAAGCTTTCCAGCATGCTGTCCACTTCATCATGCAGCAAGGCGAGTTCTGTAACGATCCCTTCCAGTTCGGAGAGTTCGGCCCGACGCGGAATTGCATCCACGATGGCCCGAAAACGTCTCCAGATGGCTCCCCAGTCCCCAGGAACGGCCTCTTCGATCGCCGCCTCGACAAGCTTATGGATGTCACGGCGATGGAGCGTGATCCGCTCTCGCATCAATTTGAGCGCCCGATTGTCGGCGCGAACCTGATCAGCCGCCTGCTGAAACTCCGCAGCTCGTATCAGCAGTGGCGCCAACGAGAACCCAAACGCTTCCACAAGAGCCCCCCCCTGCCCCTTGCGAGCGAACCTTTTGCCATTGGGGCTATCGCGGCGGATGATCAGGCCGCAATTGACCAGCTCAGCCAGGTTCCTTCGTAGTGTGGAATCGGCCATGCCGTGCGCACGCAACGACAGCTGTGCGTTCGACGGAAAGACCATCAGGCCGTTTTCCTCGCTGATCTGGTCATCCGGGTAGAAGGTCAACAGCCCACTCAGCACGGCCAGGGCGCGATCGCCCACACCGACAATCGACTTCCCCTCACAGAGCCAACGATAGACCTGCCATTTCTCAACGAGCGATCCTTCCGGTATCTCCCGCGCTGCCGTGTTCGCTTGCACTAGCGCAAGCGTCATCGGCCGCCGCCCGAAAGGCGTCGTCGCGTACCCACTCTCCATTTCCCTCACCTTTCAATCAGGCAAAAGAAATCTGCTCACCGAAACGGCGCCACGACTCTTGACAGTGATTCGGGGAAATGCGATTCTCAGCTTGCGACAGACGAGAAGGGCTTCCGCGACGGTGACGTTCGGGGGCCTTTTTCTTTTGCGGTTTCAGTCTCCCGTTGCTGTCTTCTCCGACTTCCTGAACGCCTCATAAAGGTCACCCAGATTATCGGAAATCCACGTTCCAAAGCGGCTGCCATCCCTCTCCTTCACGGCGATTGTGACGGCCTTGCCTGCCTTCTTGACGCTGACGCTAATTAATTTGTCCTCGGGAGCCCAGGATCGTGCCTCGGACGTCACATTTGCCTTGCGAACCACCTTCCCCTTCGCATTCAATGCCGCTAGCAACTTTTCGAAGCGTTCGTTGCTTTCCAACTCAGCGAATTCTGGTTCTGACAAGATCGCATCAACCATTTCGGATTTCTTGCCCGCGAGCAGGGACAGCTCCACCCAGCGCTCACGGCCGACAGACGCAGCTGATCCAATCCTGCCGATGACGGATGCAGGAATCCTCGTGACAACTGACACCATCTTCGAGACCGCAGCGGCGTTCGAGGCCAATGCCGACGAGATGACATCTCTGTCGTACCCTAAGTCCTCAAGACGCTTTGCAAACATCGCCTTCTCAATGAAACTGAGATTTGCCCGAGCGGAATTCTCCTGACCCTGAGCAATGACATGGGTCTTGTCGTCGATCTCTTTGACGACCGCCCTCACCTTCCGCCCGAGTTCGCGGGCGACTCGGACTCGGCGATGGCCGAAAACGATCATGTAGCGGCCGTCGGAGCCCGGATGCGGGCGGACAAGTATGGGAGAATCCTGCCCCCTTTCCCGAATCGCTTCCAGCAGTTCTTGATACTGTTCCTTGTCGTCGCCCATGCGGTCGGAAACGAACGAGCCGTCGACTGCGTTTGGGTCGAGTTCGACCACATGCTCGCCTTCAAGATACGCATCCGCTTGCTTTGCCAACTCGTTGACCGAGCGGATCATGGATTTCGAAGCGCCGCGGATTGGATATGCTGCAGTGGAGGTGGACGACACCTGGTCGCCGGTCTCCGCTTCTACGAGGCCTGCAAGAAGATTCTTACGTGCCATGTTTTACCTCCAGATAGCGCATAGTCCGTTGAATGCATTGGGGAAATGTCTATTTTTGTCAGCGGACAATGTCAGCGCCCCCATGCTTCATGAATCAAAGCTGCGATTTCGCCGTTTACGACGTCCAGGGCTTCCATTGCCCGCTCGTATGTGGAGCGGGTCATTGCATTCTTTTCGACTTCGTAGAGCGTTTGCTTGGTAATCCCGGCATCGGAAATCGCCGTTGATTTCAGCATCTGGTTCTTGAGAATGAATTCGCCGAACAGCGTATGCAGGAATGCCACCATCTGCGCTTGCGGCTGATCCGTGGGTTCAAATCGAGTAACAAGATAGCGATACCACTCCAGATTCACCTCGGCACCCGCCGCCCTGATCGGCTCCAGGATGTTCCCGAGCATGAGCAGAAACTGGCCCATGCTCATCACATCGAGCATCTGCGGATGGATCGTGATCAACACTGACGTCGCCGCGGTGAGTGCGGTGATCGTCAGGTAGCCGAGCTGCGGCGGACAATCGATAACTATGACATCGTAGCGATCGTCGACCTCCATCAATGCCTTCGCGATGCGCGTGAAGAACGCCCTGCCCACATTCGAAGACTTGTCCGTCATAGCCAGAGGCGTGTCGTATTCGAATTCCTGCAGCTCCAGATTCGCAGGGACGATATCCAGGCCTGGGAAATTCGTCGGCCTGATGATTTCCGAGAGAGCCACCTTCTGGTCGTCATAGCGAATCGCGTCATAAAGCGATTTCGTCTGGTCGAGTTCGGGCTGAAACCCATGCAACGAAGAAAGCGACGCCTGCGGATCGAGATCGACAGCTAGGACACGGTGCCCGGTAAGCGCTAGATATTGGGCGAGGTGGGCAGCGGTGGTGGTCTTACCGCTGCCCCCCTTGAAATTAACCACAGCCAAGATCTGAAGCTTCTCACTCGGTCGACGATGGGGAACATACATTCGGGCGTCGGACCGCCCGTGCTGGTCAAGATACTGGCGCAGCGCAAGCATCTGTTCAGCAGTGTACGACCGCCTGCCCGACGTCGAGGTCTCAGGTACCGGGCCCTTGCCTTCCAGATGCAGTTTTTTCAAATGGCTCTGGGAAACCCCCAGATACGTGGCGACCTCAGCCAGCGAGAACGAACGAAGATTCTTCTTGGCGTGCGGAGGGAAGCGCTGCATCGAGAGTAAGTGCAACTTCTTCGATATCTGGTCGCCCTGCTCAAGAATGCTTTTCTCGAACAGCAGCGGGATTTTCGTGGGAACGGGTGAACTCACGTTCATTCGATCGAGACTCTCTAAAAACGATTTTTAGCTTAAAGTCGCTATGCAAGCGTCATTATGTCCGATTCGCTCGATCCGACAAGAAGTTTAAAGTGAACAAAAGGTTAATGGTCGCAGCCTGAATTGCCGTGGCCTGATTCATGCAATTGAATATGCTACACAATTTGCCGATTTTGTCAGCGGACAAATCTCCTGAATGAGCCGCAACAGCTTCCCCCGGCCGCCGGGCCAACAATGCTGAGTCTGGACGTTTCCAATCCTGCTCAATGGCAAACCCTTGCCATGCCATTTAGGGATGATCGAAAGCTCCCGCTTTTATGTGGACACGGCACTCGGCTGCAAAAATGCGGCGAGAGGTATTCAGAAGGCGACGATGGCCTTGTTCGCCGGCGTCCTCGAATGGTCCCACGCCAATGGCTATTCGGAGGTCGCGACCGTTACCGACCTTCGCTTCGAAAGGATCCTTGGCAGGCCAGGGCTGCCGTTCAGCCGGCTTGGCACGCCGCATCCGATGGAAACCACCACAGCGATCGTCGGTATCATTCCCGCCACAATGGGGAACGTCATTCGCGTTCGGCCCAAGGGCTACGAACCATTCTTCGTGGACCGCGCCCCGCTCGCAGCGTGAGGATCGGCCATCACACATCGCATCCAGAAAACATCGCCTTATGATGCCCACGTCGCAATCACACCATCGCCTCGTCCGAAAGCTTCGTGAGGCCATGGGCAGCACGATCTGCAACACAGTCGATGATGCGCTCGTCGTCGAGATCATGCTCAATCCAGACGGTCCGCTCTTTATCGAGCAGATCGGCGAGCCGATCACACAGGCCGGAAAGTTGGCATCACAGGCGGCTGAGACCATCATTGGCACGGTCGCTCATGCACTGGGAACGGAAGTGAACCTCAACCGGCCGATCATCTCGGGCGAACTACCAATCGGCGGCCATCGTTTCGAGGGGCTGCTGTCGCCGGTGGTCGCAGCACCGGTGTTTACGATCCGCAAGCGCGCCACCCAACTTTTCCAGCTCGACAGCTACGTGCGGACAAGATCATGACCGAATACCAAGCGTCGGTGATCCGCAATGCCGTCGCGAACCGCATGAACATCATCGTGTCAGGCGGCAAGGCGACGGGCAAAGCCACGCTGACCAACGCCGTGATCGGCGAGATCGTCAGCCTGACGCCGGAACACAGACTCGTCATCCTCGAGGACACCGCAGAGATCCAATGTGCGGCTGAAAACGCGGTCGCCGTTTATACGACCGACGCGGTGGATATGAGCCCGACTGGTCAAATCCACCATACGTTTGAGGCCAGACCGGATTATTTGGCGAGGTTCACGATGGGGCAACACTCGCACCTGTCAAGGCTTGGAACACGGGCCATCCCGGCGGCATTGCCACGATCCACGCAAACAGCTGTCCTTCAGCGTTGACGCGCTTCGAGCAACTGACGGCTGACGTCAGCTCAACCCGATGCCAGACATCATGGGCGAGGCGGTCAACATGGTCATCTCGATCGAACGCACGCCGAAGGGCCGCCGCGTTCGCGAGCTGATCGACGTTGAAAGAATGGCCAATGCCGCAACGAATCCTGTGGCAGCGAAAAGCGGCAACGCGCGCTGGCACGATCGCATTGGCGGCCGTGGCGGCTTCTCCGCAGCCAGCGCAGGGCGAAATGATGATGATGCATGGATCTGTGAGCCGCGCCAACCGGCCGTTTGCGTGGGCAGCCAGTCGCTCCGGGCAGGGCGGGCTCATTCGTCGCCTGCGAGGCCATCGAACGCCTCGAGCAGCGCGTCGACGATCGCTTGGCCGAGCGCCTGTGCTGTCTCGCCGATCTGCGCTTCGTTTGCGTTGCGGGCGGCGGTGGCGAGTTCCGAAGCCTGATCGGTCAGGATCGCATTGGCCCGCTCTATCGCCCATTGCGCGAAATCGTCCCGGCTGTCGATGATCCTGGTTTCCATCAATGCGAGCTCCCGCGTTTAGCATTTGTTTAGCCTATTTGGGCTAAGATCGAGGTGCGCGGTGAGTACTGCGTTCGCGCCACAACACTCCTCGAACCTTGCAGCGTCTGGCATCACGGGCAAGCCTCCGCCTCAGTGGAGGCCACCTCGGCGGGGCATGCCGTGTGCCCACATCCTTCTCGCGTTTGACGGGATCCCACAGGTGATGCGCGACGAACATTATTAAAAGCGGCTCCGGCGCTGGCCAGGGGAGAGAACAGCCCACCGCGGCCTTGCAGCAGGCCACGAGGTAGGCGAGGTCGGAGGCAAGCGCGCGCACTGTGTTGTCGCCGATACCTTCCTTCGCCAAGTGACGCAGCGCCTCGAAGCGCTAGGTTGAAATTTCGAACCACGGTTCCACCTTACGGCTTCAAACGGGGAAGGGGAGGGGCTTTTCAGAGCCCTGTCGCCTTGGTCAGGTTGGTCCGGAATCTGTCGCGTCTCCGTTGATATTTGCGGGTCATCTCGGTCAAGGCATGGCCGAACTGCTTCTGCACGTACCGCTCCTCGATGTCGGCCGACGAGGCAAGCCCGGCGCGCAGCGAGTGTCCGGCGAACAGCAGCGCGCGCTCCCCTTCGGGAAGATCGGCGCGGACGCCGGCGGCGAGCGCAGTCTGCTTGACCAGGCGAACCACATGCTTGTCGGAGAGCCGCTCGACATCGACGGTCTTGTTGTCACGAAAAATGCGGCGGAAGAGGGGGCCTCTGGCGATGCGGCCCAGCCGGATCCAGGTCTCCAGCGCGACGACGGGGCAGGAGAGGTCGCTGGAGCCACGGCCGACCTCAACCTCGCGCCAGCCGGTTTTTCCCCTGAGCGTGACGAGCACGCCCTTGTCCGGAAAGATTTCGATCCAGCCGGTGCCGTCGCTGTGGTCGTCGCGCACGACGTCTAGACCGACGATCTCGGAGCGGCGCAGGCCACCGGCGAAGCCGAGCAGCAGGATGGCGCGGTCCCGGAGGCCGCGCAGGTCATGGCCGAGCGTCGCAATCATGGCGATGAGATCGTCGCCGAGCACGGCTTCCTTCTGCCGGGGCGGCTTTGCGTGTTTTCTGCGAATGCCGGCGAGGACCGTGGCGATGTGGCGGTCGGAGCGATCCATTGGCACGCCGCGCTGGGTAAAGTTCCAGGCAAGGCCGGACAGCCGCCGCTCGATCGTCGCGACGGAGAGCGATGACAGGCCGCGTTTCGGATCACCGGCGGCGGTGCCTGAGGCACAGGCGCTGATATAGAGGCCGATGACCTTGCTCGAAGGCGGCAGCGAATCGAACCCTTCCCGGCGGCACCAGGAGGCAAAATGCCGCCAGTCCTTCGCGTAGGCATTTTGAGTGTTATCGGAACTGGCGGCCTTGGCGTAGGCCGTCGCGGTCTCGGCGAGGGCTTCCAGGCGAGCCGGGGGCGGCGCGGCGCCCATGTCCTTCACCAGGTCGACGATATCCGGCATCTCGCCATCGAGGTGGTCGACGGGCGGGAGGTCGGTTTTGGGGGGGTTCGATGGGGGATCTTCCATGATTTGGCAGGCTAGCGGCATATGTCCGATAAGGCAAGATTACCGGACATGATTGGCCTGCGACGGGCGGTGCGTTTTAATGCGTTGCAGATGGTATAAAGCGCACGCCTCATTTATCCTTGTCGCCATGATTCGCGCCGACCCGTTGCCCTCTGCCTCGCCCCTTCTGCCCCGCGTGCCGGCCTGGGCGCTGCCGGACGGGCCGGTCGAACACCAACCCGACGCCGCGTTCTATGCCGGCGCGGCGTTGACTTCGCTCGATCAGCTGGTGCGTAGTGATCCCCCCTGGGCCGGCGCCTGGCGCCAGCGGCTGGCGCTCAAATCCGCGGTTGCCGCAGTGCGCCTGGCCGGCCGGGGCGAGGACGAGGCGGCCCTGCGCGATGTCTGGCACTTGCGCCAGCCCGGCGCCGATCCCGGGCCTGCCGGCACAATTTTGGACGCGTGGCGACGACTCGCTTCGCAGCCACCGGTGATCGATGGCGAGAGGCTGGTCAAAGTGGTGGAACTGCTCGGCCTGCGTTGGGATGACGCCTTCGCCGATCTGCCCGGGATGATCGGCGACGTGCTCGGCGAGCGCCGGCCGGCGCCGTTCGCCGCGGCGGCAATCGCCAGCCACGTTATTGCGCTGTCGCCGGGATCGGAGGTGCTGGCCTGGTGGCTCGCCGACATGGTGGTGGCGCAAAATCTGCGCTGGCCACGGCCGGTGCCGCTGCTGATGGCGCAGGCTTTTGCGCCGGCATTGCGGTCCCAAGGGACGCGCGCGGTGTGCCTGGCGGTGGCGCAAGGCGCCGCTGAGTCCTGCCGGTTGGGGACTGAACTCGGC
Organism: Mesorhizobium shangrilense; assembly: GCF_040537815.1. Lineage (NCBI taxonomy): Bacteria > Pseudomonadati > Pseudomonadota > Alphaproteobacteria > Hyphomicrobiales > Phyllobacteriaceae > Mesorhizobium > Mesorhizobium shangrilense. The sequence continues at coordinate 110,965 of NZ_JBEWSZ010000003.1, read as the reverse complement.
AGGCGCGCAGATCGATTGATGGCGGTAGCGCCAAAGCTGCGCGCCAAGGGCGCCGGCGAGGTGATTTTCTTGCTCCTCAATGAAGACGCGGTCTCTGGCTCGCTCGTGACAAAAAACCTGTCGCGCTTTGGGGCACGCCGCCTGTTCGAGCGGCTGCAAAAGTTCGAGGCGGTGCGGGAGCTCTCCGGCCGCCCGACCTTCCGGCTTTTCGGGCTGTAGTGATGGCAGAACCGTCCGCCCGCCGAAAGCAAAGCGACCAGCTAGCGCTACTCGACACCGAGCTGGAAAATCTGCCGCCAGAACTGCGCTGGCGCGAATGGATGGGACGCGTCGAGGCGGTGATCTTTGCCGCCAGCGAACCGGTGACACGTAGTGTCCTCGCGCGGGTGGTTGGGGCCAGTTGCAACATCGACCTCCTCATCGACGACATTCGCGACGAGCTGCGCGGACGTCCCTACGAACTGGTCGCCGTAGCCGGCGGCTGGCAGCACCGGACCAAAAAGGCCTTTGCCGATGTCGTTCGCACTGCACTCGGGGGTGCACAGCAAGGCAGCCAGGGCCAAAAAGACCTGTCGCAGGCGGAGGCTCTCGTGCTGATGTGCATCGCCTATTTCCAGCCGATCACGCGCGGCGAGCTTTCGAGCTTCTTCGGCAAGGAGGTGTCTCGCGATCTGATCGGTACGCTTCGCTCGCAGGATTTTATCGCGTCAGGGCCGCGTTCGCCGCAGCCCGGCGCCCCCTATACCTATGTCACCACGAAGACGTTTTTGTCCCAGTTTGGCTTCGACACTCTCCGTGACCTGCCCGATTTCGAAGCGCTTGAGGATGCCGGGCTGCTGTCAAAGGCAAAGCTGCTGGCGGGCGATATTCCAGCAGGGTTATCGGGCGCGAGTGATGGTGACGACGAAGAGCCGATGGACGTCAGCTTGGATGACGAGCGGTAAGCAGCTGACGTTCGCCTTCATCACAACCGTCCAATTCATTCGTCGTCGTACCGACAGAATTTTCGGCGCTGGAGGATCAGGGTTGAGCTGGCGACACCTTGCTTTTGTGTTGAACGATATCTATGTTACGTTCAACACAGGAGGCCAGTATGGTTGCCCAGATCCGTTCTGCTAAAGACAATGAGGAGCAGATTGCGCTAACCCGCAACAAGCTTGTGCTTGAGCAGGCCCGTGCCGTTGGGCTTCTCGGGGCAGCGAAGAATACACGTTTATCGGGCCGTGTGCCGTCGGAGTTGATCGACGCTGCCAAAAAGCGAGCTCACGTCACGTCCGACACTGAACTGCTGGAACTGGCGTTGTCGCGGCTGGCACTAGAGGACGACTTTGGCGCCCGCCTTGTTGGCCGGAAAGGCAGCATTCCGGCGGATGTCGATCTTGGGGTTTGATCTTCGCGAAGCACTGCGATTACTAAAGCCCCAGAAGCGGTGGGAAACGCTTGAACGCCGAGCCGATGAAGATTTACCCTGGGCAGACGACGAGCCCACGATCGGTGGGCCATTGTTTCTGGACACGAGCGTCTATTTGGATGTCCTGCAGGGACGATCGCCGGCAGCAGTGGACCCCCTGCTGAGGTATCGGCTCTGTCACCACTCGGCTGTTTGTCTTTCCGAGCTGACCCACGCGTTTGGCCGCCTTGATCCGAACCATGCGTCGACAAAATCGGTCCTGGAAATTATCCAGCACACGGTGGAAGACGTACCGGGGCACAGACTTCACGTGCCTGACGCGATGGCTTGGGGGCAAGCCGGCATCATTGCTGGCTTGCTTTTGCGGCTGAGCAAGATGCCGAAAGGCGAGGGCCACGAGCGACGCTTTATCAATGATGCTTTGATCTTCCTGCAGGCAAGGCAATTGGGTGCGAGCGTCCTGACCGGAAACATCCGGGATTTCGATTATCTCTCTCAGATCATTCCGACTGGACGCATCATTTTGTATCGACTTCCGGCAAGACCACTGTGATGGAGTGCCAAGAAGATCGGCCGCGGTTTGCGGCACGCAATATGGTCTGGGGAGGCATTTGTATAGGCGGGGAAAGCCCGACATCGAGGCGCCCATGCAACCCGTCTAAACAACTGCTCGTGCACCGTTGATGGTCCTTCAAAGCGCTGATCTTGCGATATTGCCCTATCCAGCCCGAAGCGAGTTCGTTTACGGTGAGTGGCCCCACGATGCATTCGAAACCGGCGAGGTGCTCGAGCCGGTTCCCGATCCCGAGTTCACCTTGCTCTTGGCACAAGCCCGGAACGAGGCAAGCCCTGATGCCCCAGCCGACAGAATTACCGCCGGTCATCCCTCGACGCCTCACGACACGAAAGTGATGAATCTGTTCGACATATGAGAACGCATCGGCTCCGGCGGTGGCAGAAGCGCTTTTGGATGTGCCGGATTCCGACCGAAGCCGGCGGGATATTCCGACGCGAAGCCGGCCACCTGTACCGATTAATTCCCGGCCGGGCTTTTGGCTGGCTGCGCTAAGCGGCGATGACGTACCAAATTGACGGCCGTTTCGGTGGTTCTGAACACGGAATGACAATACGCTTTTCTGCCTCGGTAGTTGCTGGATGTCCGGCATGCCCCGGGAATGCGCGGATCCTTAGACCGTTCGACTTCCTGAACCTTCGGCAGCGCAGCATGTCCGGATTTCCGGACATGGCGGATCCTTGGGCTGTGGCTTTCCTTCACTTTATCTAATGTAACCGACGGTTTTCCGGTTGGCACAGGCGTTGCGAAGCCCTTGGCAACGAGCTTCGCCAATGGGAGGAACGTATGGATCGTTGCAACAAGCTGGTCGACGTCGGCCGCCGCCAATTTTTAAGGGGAGGAGCAGTTGCCGCAGCAGGAATGGCCACATCGGTGGCCTTGCCGGCGCAAGCTCAAACCAAGGCTGCTCCCGGTCTGGCTCTGGTAGAATACCCTTCGAATAAGCTGGCCAACGTTGCCGACCTCAAGGCAAACGAATCTCTCGATGTCAGCTATCCTGATGAAAACGCGCCCGGGGTGTTGCTGAAGCTTGGAACCAAAGTGGAAGGCGGCGCGGGTCCGGATGGCGACATCGTCGGGTTCTCGACCACGTGCCCACATAAGGGATTCCCGCTCAACTACAACGCCGATGACCACTCCTTCAACTGTCCCGGCCACTACTCGCGCTTCGACGCGGAGGCCGGAGGGCAGGAGATCTGGTGGCAGTCGACGGCCGACCTTCCCCAATACGCGCTGCGGATCGACACCAAGGGCGACATCTACGCCGAGGGTCTCGACGAGCTTCTTTATGGCCGCCTGAGCAACGTACTCTAAGGGAGGATCGTATCATGGCTTACAAACGTCACATCGACCGCCCGGCCGATCAGCCCGGCCGACGCGAAGAAACACAACGTCACCTGCGATTACTGCATCGTCGCATGCGGCTATCACGCCTACACTTGGCCGACCAACAAGCAGGGCGGCACCGCCGCCACTTCCAACGCTTTCGGGGTCGACCTTTCCCAGCAGCAGGCCGCGGAAACGGACGCCTGGTATGCGCCCTCCATGTACAAAATCGTCAAGCAGACGGCCAGGACGTGCACATCGTCATCAAGCCCAACCACGATTGCGTGGTGAATTCCGGGCTCGGGTCAGTCCGGGGCGCCCGCATGGGCGAACTGCGGTTTTCGACGGCGCGCGGCTCGCAGCAGCAGCCTCTCACCAGTCCCATGGTCTGGCGGTATGGCCAGATGCAGCCCACCTCGCGGGACGATGCCCTCGATCTGGTTGCCCGCGTGACTGCAGCGGTGGTCAAGGACCGGGGAGAGGACGGCTTGTTCGTCTCCGTCTTCGACCATGGCGGTTCGGCAGGCGGATATGAAAACACCTGGGGCACGGGCAAGCTCTATTTCGGCGCCATGAAGGTGAAGAATAGCCGGATTCACAACCGGCCAGCCTATGACTCCGAAGTCCATGCCACGCGCGACATGGGCGTCGGTGAGCTCAACAACTGCTACGAGGACGCCGAACTGGCCGACAACCATCGTCTTGGTCGGCAACAACCCGCTCGAAACCCAGACCAACTATTTCCTCAATCATTGGATCCCGAACCCTGCGCGGGACTTCGATGGACAAAGAGAAGGCGCAGCTGCCGGGCGAGCCCCACGCCAACGGCCGCATCATCTTCGTCGACCCGCGCCTCACGGTTTCGGTCAACGCTGCCAAGGCCGAGGCTGGCAAGGACAACGTCATGCACCTGGGCGAGCTGGGCTTGAAGAACGGCGATCTCGTCGAAGTCTACAACGAGAGCGACTCGACGCAGGCAATGGTCCATCCCACTCCGACCGCCAGGAAGGGCGAGACTCGTCATGCTGTTCGGATTCCCGACGGGGGTGGTGGGCACCGTCATCAACGCTGGAACGAACGAGCTGATCCTGCCCAACTACAAGCAGACGTGGGCGAACATCTGCAAGATCTCGGATGCAACGGAAGGCGTGAAGCACCTTTCCTTCAAGTCGACGGAATATCAGGCGGGCTGAGCCCGACGTATTCTGCCGCGATCTGATCCGGTCGCGGCAGCTGCCTTGTCTTCAATCGTATGGAAAAACGGAGAGTTCCCGCATGAAATACCTGTTCGTCGGCGCCACAATGGTCTTAGCGTTACTGCCTCCGGTCGCCCGGGCCCAGGATATCGAGGCCGGAAAGGCAGTCTTCAAAAAGTGTGCCGCCTGCCACAACGCTGATACCGACACGAACAAAGTCGGGCCAACCCTGAAAGGCGTTGTAGGCCGGACAGCGGGAACCGTCCCTGGCTATTCGTATTCGAAAGCCATGAAGGATGCCGGTGCTGCGGGACTCGTCTGGGATGAGCCGAACCTGACGGAATATCTGGCCAATCCCAAGGCGAAAGTGCCGACGAATAAAATGGGGTTCCCTGGCCTCAAGAATCCCGACGATATCAAAAACGTCATCGTCTATCTCAAGAGTGTGTCAGGTTAGAAAACCTTAGGCCGTTGCGTTTCGAGACCAACGCAAGGGCGGAGCGATCGTGTTTCACGCCGCGAGGTGTGTTTTGAAGGCCGACTGCTCTGCCGGGGCAAGGTGGCGAAGCTCTCCCGTTCGAGACGGTGGTGGCGAAAGTGGTCGCGCTCGCCAAACCTGTTCGATACAGGGAAACGGTCTCGCTTATGGATGGCAACTGAACCGCGCCACAGATTTGGCGACCGGGCGAGGGGGCAATGAGACCCCGCGACGTTGCAATGGCGACCCTGCCTCCCGCGCTGTGGGCGATCACCTACACGATCGCCAAGCCTGCCATGCTAACCTTCCCTCCCATTTCCTGATTGCGATCGTCTATGCGGTCACGGCACTCGTGCTGTTCCGGCCATCGAGCAGGCAGCGCTATGGGCACTGGTCGCCGCGGCAACGCTCGGCGGAAGCCTGCAAAGCGCGCTCATATTCTCCGGCATTGCCCTCGTGCCCGCGACGATGGCGGTCCTTACATTCCAGTCCAGTGCAGATCCCTTTCGCTGTCCTGGCAGCCTGGGCGATCGGCCAGGAGCGCATGAACGGCCGCCGACTAGGCGGAATCGCGCTCTCGCTCGCAGGCGTGGCGCTTGTCGTCGGCTTGCTGCAAACGGTCGGCGAATTCAGGGGACTGCCCTCATCGTTCTGGGCATGCTCTGCTGGGGAATCTCGCAAGGGATAATACGGGCGACGTCGAAGGATTCTGGCGGCCAGCTCATGGGAACGATGTCCGCCATGGCGGCCCCTCAGGTGCTGGCGATGTCGTTCGTTCTCGAAACCGGGCAGCGCCAGGCCCTGTTCAGCGCAGGCCTCTTCGACACTGGGCGGCCATCGCCGTGCTGGCTCTCGGCGGCTTCGTGGCGGCCTACACCATCTGGTATGGCCTGCTTCGCCGATATCGCATCGACCAGGTCGCGCCGTTCGCGTTGCTGATGCCGATCATCGGCGTGCTCATAGCCTTCCTGTTCTTGAACGAACGCCCTTCGCCCTCGGTGCCGGCCGGAGGGGCCGTGATCCTGATCGGCCTCGGCTTGGTCGTCCGCGCGCCGACTGCGGGCCGCTTAGAGCGGGCGGGCAGGTACTTAGGCATTATTCGAAATTAGCTATGGGCAGGCGCGTCGTTTGACTCGAGCCGGATGTCGAAGGATTCATATTCCAAAGCGGGGGCAGTTTTCGCCGTCCGTGTTCGATCCATAAGGCCGCCCATTCCAACGTTTTGCGGCTCGCTGCGCAGGCATTTCGGCCAAATCATTCAGAAAATATGCCTATCGAGACATGTTTTGTGAAATTTATGCCTTAATAGGTATATTATGTTGTCGAGGCGACTCGCCTGTAATGGGTTTGCAGCAGAAGGGACGTCGACCATGATTTTCAGATTTCTGACCGCCATCCGGGATTTGCGACGCAGCCGGAACATGACGCAAGTGGAACTGGCCAATCTCGTCGGTACCACCCAGGCGTATGTTTCAAAGGTGGAAAGCGGAAGGATCAACCCAGAAAGCGCGACGCTTCACGCGATCGCTGCCGCCCTGGACTCCGAGATCGTATTCGTTCCGCGCAAGGCTCTCGTCCAGGTAAGAAACATTGTGTCTTCCTGTTTGGATAGTGAGCGCAATCCGACTGTCGCGCGCCAGGCCGACAGCGTGATCGACGAACTGTTTATCCCCGATGCTGCTGATGATGATGATGACCAACGAAAAAGGCCGGGACTCTGATTATGGCCAAGAAAATTGAGCTGCTTGGGGTCTATCTTGAAGCTGGAGGTTCGTTGACCCGAGTGGGGTCGTTGGTCCGGGACACCGGATCGATGGTCCACCTCGACATTGATCAATCCTACATCGAACTCGGCCAGGATCGCCCTATCCTCAGTTCTGCCTTGCTGCGCATCGGCGACGAGGCGAAAACAGTGCAGCGACTACGATCGGGACAAATGCTTTCAGGCCTGCCCCCGTGGTTCCTGAACTTGCTTCCGGAAGGTGCGTTGCGCGAATTGGTGAACAGGGGACTGCCGACCGGCAAGACGTCGAATTTCGACGTGCTCAATTGGCTTGGCGAGGATCTGCCAGGTGCGGTTGTCGTAAGGGCGGAGGAAGCGCTCGATCCGAATCTCCAAAGGGTGCGGGAAATCCGCGGGGATCAGACCCCGATCAGGTTCTCGCTGGCCGGAGTGCAGTTGAAGATGTCGATGCTGAAGCAGGGCGACAGACTGACTTTCCCCGCGACGGGCCGGAACGGCGACATTATAGCGAAGCTTCCAAGCGAAAAATTCCCGTATTTGCCGGAGGTCGAATACACTTCGATGAAACTCGCCGAAGCCGTAGGTGTAACCGTGCCGTTTTTCGAACTGCTGCCGACAGAGTCGGTCCACGGCATCAAGGAAGAGTTCCTCCAAGCGGGTTCTCAGGTGCTTGCGGTAAAGCGTTTCGACCGCACAGACGACGGCATGCGCGTGCATATGGAGGATTTTTCCCAGGTGATGGGCGTCAGCGGTGACCAGAAATATTTCGCCGCCAACGAAGAAACCGTGTTGAACATCGCCACTCGATTGGGCGGAGGCGGTACCAAGCCGTTCCTGCAAGCTGCTAAGCGCGTCGCGGTCAACTTGCTTCTGGGCAACAACGACTCCCATCTGAAAAACTGGTCGCTCTGGTATCCGGTGCCGACCCGCGGCGAATTGAGCCCTGCCTATGACATCGTGGCTGCCTACGTCTACGACCATTCGAACGAAATGGCCCTGAAATTCCGCAACAGCAGAAATTCAGAAATCATTGGCCTGAGCACCTTCGAGCGAGCTGCCGAGCTCTGTGGAATTCCCACGGAACGAGCAAGGAAAGAAATAGTCGCGACGGTCGAGCAAGCGGCGGACGAATGGCCGATATCGATCCGCGATCTGCCGATGCCCGAAGGCTACAGGGACAAATTACTGGAGCGCACCGCTAAACTCGCCTTGACCAATGAGGTCGGAGTGACATTCATGACTAAAACAAAACATTCCTGTTAAGGCATGTTACGTGAAATATATCCCTGAAAAGGCATCATTTTGCCTGAATGAGGCACGATGGAATCCCATATTTCCGCATTTTTCGAAATTATGTTTGACGGTTCGTACGTGTCGCGTAGTTTATTTCCATGAAACTCGAAAAAGCAGCCTCTCAACTCGAAGCGCTCGGCAATCCGGCTTCAGCTCTACCGCATTCTGGTCCGTGCCGGGGATGACGGCCTTCCGGTCGGCAGCGTCCAGGAGAAGCTCGACATCACGTCGTCCGCATTCGCGTAGGCTTTGATCACTAGCGGCACTTTTTTCCCCCGATAACGGCGATTTTGTCGGGTCAGTAGCAGCCGCTAATTTACAGTTGTGTGACATTCACGCGAAAAAAGAATTCGTTCCTACTATTCGCGTCGTCAAAGGAATGCGACTTCAGTTTTATAACGATTTTCTATACTACGAGACACTTTCGGCAGAGCACCAGAAGAACAAAGCCGTCCTTTGCGAACGTCTGGCGGAGCAGGAGCAAACGCGTGCCTCGCTGCTGGCGCGATTGGAAACCCTTCGATCCTCGGTCGACGTCGCTGATGATGAAGCGGCAATGGCCGTACGACGTGAGCGCGACGAGGCTTGGAAAGGGCATCAAGGCAAGCTGCTCGCCAAGAAGGCGGACATTTTCGAGGTGGCGTTGGCTCGTGACCATGATGTTGCGGCAACTTCTGGTCCATGCGCGCGAACTCGCTGAAATCCGGACAACGCAGCGAGGCCTTCACATCCATCCCATCAGGAGTGTAGTCGATGGCGTTGCAACACAATCAGCGTCGCTTGCTCCCGGGTGGTGTCATCCGATAAAGCTCTGCGCCAGAGAGGAAGCGTCAGACCGTTCAATCCTCGCATTAGCAACTTTCAGTGCAATTCGCGTTCAACAAGGAAGCAATCATGAGGCGGCCGACCCGACCGTTCACTGTGGAGATCAAACAGAAGCGCAGCGCTCAAAGACGGGGTCACTCGATTTGGGGTGACATTGATTTGTCAGCAGCGATGGCCGAGACAACAAGAGAGCTCAAGGAGATGGAGCTGCCAAATCGGCATCTTGTTGACTCTAATGTCGTGGCCCTTGATGCTGCACACGTGCATCAACCCGGAGCGGAGACTCTCATGGCAGATCCTAAAGCAACTGAATCAGGAGAAACGGCAGCCGAGCCTGCAACCACAGTTGCGACGCCTGATGGGAAGAATCAAACCTCACGATCGCGAAAGGCAAAGGCTGAGCCGAGGCCGCGGGCTCGGAAGAATAGCGCCGATGCGGGACCGCCAGCGGGGGAAGCTCCAGCAGCGGCCGTGCCTTCTGGCCGGAAGGTCCACTCCGAAAAGGCGCGCGCCCAGAAGCTTAGTCAGATCGCGAAGTCGACGAGTGGCGGCGCCACTCTCAAGAGCGCCGTGAAGCAGGCCGGCATTTCGGAGCAGACCTACTATCACTGGAAGAAGGCTGGGGCGCTCCCGGCAGCTAGTGACGAACTAATGGATCTGGTCGCGCTCGAAAAAGAAAACAAGCGACTGAAGAGCCTGCTTGCGGGACGCCTGCGCGAGGAGAACGCCGAGCTGAAGAGGAAACTGGGGCTGCAATAGCGCTTCGGAAGTAACTGAATCTCAGTTCAGAACGGCGGCATATCGTCTTCGCCGCCGCATCGCCGATGAACCGCAGGAGAGAATGGCGCAAGCAGTCAGCCGGTGTTATCAGACATTACATCGAACGTGGCGCGATCCGTTGGTGAGAGGGCTGGAACCTTTGTACCGGCATTGCCGGTTCCGTCACGAATAGCCGAAGCAATTTTTGCCGCGACCAGTGGCCAAGTGCCTGTCGATGAGTCTCGGAAGCAGGTGGATTGGCTCCAGGCCGATATGGCTGGCGGGGCGACCCTGCTCATGCCGACGCCGTTCGATCCCAAGAGTGACCGCTTGACCCTCGTAACCGAAGCGATGACGTACACGTTGACGGCATTTCAGGACGATGGCGGTCTGGGATATCGCGTTCTGCCGTAATGCCGAGCCGCGTGGTGGCGCAATCGGTGTCGGCAATTTTTTTGAACACCCAATCCTTCAACCCATTGCACTTGCTGGCATCCGTCGGGCGCGAGAACTCCGTGCAGCAATGGGACCCGATGTTCTCGACTGTAGTGCCTTCGCTGATTCTAAGGACGGTGCAGAAATTGGGCGTACCGAGGTGATTCAGTCTGCGCTCGTACTGGTTCAAATCGTCGAGTCCGTGGTGAAGGCATTTGAGATCTATCCACTCGAGATCCTTGAATCGACCAGTGACCGCGGACGCAGTTATGTGACAATCCGTGGATTGCCGAACAATGACCCTGACCGGATTGCAAAGCGCATCAGCCTATGGGCCGGCTCATTGAGCCGGCTTAGCCTAACCGGCGTCGAAATAGAAAGCGCGATCGCTCGCCAAGTGCCACAATTGTGAAAACATGGGTCACGTTAGGTCGGCGATGTGCAAAGGGAGCATCGCGTTTTTCGCTACCTTCGAATTTCCGAAGCCCTCGGTTTCCCAACTGGGCTGTCCAATTTTGCGGTTGAAATTTACTTTTTCCGAAGTGTTCGATGCTAGGGGACCAACACGCAGCTACTACTCTAGCGTGGGGGAGTGAAAGAGTGATGCAGCGTCTGTATGCAGCAAGGTTTGGTGATCTTCTGGCGGGAGACCTGCGAGTTTTTGGCGGGCCGTCGACAGTCGAACCACTTGCCGGCCGAATCAGGGCGCAGCAGGTCAGTATCGTGCTTCGCAACACGCCTCTTGGCATGGTTGCAAACATACTCAATGCGGCCACTTTTATTATGGCGATTTGGGGCTCGCCCGACCAAACGAAAGCCATCCTCTGGGCGAGTATCATCATCGCCGCTGCTGGGTTCGTAGGCCTAAGAGCGAGATCATCGTTTCAGTCAGTCAAACCAAGGTCAGTGTCTCGCCGAACAACGCAAAACCTGGTGCGGAACGCCTTCTTGTTCGGCACTTTGTGGGGAGCACTTCCCGTTCTGTTCTTCAGTGGGGCAACAGGCGCAGCCCAGGTCGTCATTACCTGCCTGAGCGCGGGGATGATCGCAGGCGGTGCCGCTTCTTTCTCCACGATTCCTATTGCGGCCATCGCGTATACGCTACCGATCTTCGTCGGTTCGGCGGTTGCGATTGTGTGGATGGAAAGCCCCGTCAATCTGCCCGTCGCAATCCTGATAGTAAGCTACGCCATCACGCTGTTTCGTGCAGTGCTTGCTCACGCGGTCGAATTTAGCCAACGCTTCATTCTGCAAGCGGAAAGCGAAAATGCCATTCGCAGGGACGTTCTAACCAGTTTGCCTAATCGGTTCAGCTTCAATGAGCGGCTGGAGAACGCGTTGGTGGACGCAAAGCAGTTTGACCAGCACTTTGCGTTGCTTTTGTTCGATCTGACCAATTTTGACGAGGTGAATGATCGCTTTGGTCGAGCCATGGCGGATGCTCTTTTGGTCGAAGTGGCTGCGAGACTTCGGAAATCGACGCGGGAGAGCGATGGCATTGCGAGATTGGAGGGCGGCGAATTTGCAATAATCGCTACGCGCGATATCAGGCCAGATCAAATCAGGTCCTTGGCCAAACAGATCATAGATGCTCCGCGCGCCCCTTTCTTAATCGAAGGGCGTGAAATATATTGCAGGGCCTCTATCGGTATCGCTTTGGCGCCCTCTGACGGTTTGGATGCCAACCAACTCCTGCGGAGCGCCGACACCGCGCTATACAGGGCTAAGACGCTGGCGGCGAGCTCCATCCAGTTTTTCAGCCCAAGCGACGATGAAGCCGCTGCAAGGCGCCATGCCCTTGAACGCGATCTGGCATCTGCGCTCGCCAACGACCAGCTTTGGCTCGCATTTCAACCCTTTCTCGACCTCGGGAGCGATCGCATCCGAGGTTTTGAAGCGCTTCTGCGGTGGCAGCATCCGACCCTTGGTCCGATCCCTCCGTCGGAGTTTATACCCCTCGCTGAAGAAACGGGTTTGATTCACTCCATCGGACACTGGGTTGTCAAAACGGCTTGTTTGGCAGCGGCGCGCTGGCCGCGCGACTTGCGGGTCTCCGTCAACTTGTCGGTAGTGCAGCTTAAGAACAAGGCCTTGCTGGATGGAATTGTAGTGGCCTTAGCTGAAGCCGGTTTGGAGCCCCGAAGACCTGGAGGTCGAAATCACAGAAACTGTGCTGATTTCGAATTTTGAAGAAACGATTTCATTATTACAATCGTTAATTTCTCTATCCGTCACAGTTGCTCTTGACGATTTTGGCACTGGCTATTCATCCCTGACGTATCTTCGTAAATTGCCTCTTTCGCGCCTCAAGATCGACCGATCTTTTGTCCAGGATATGCTCATCGATGCGGACTGCGCCGCGATTGTACGATCATTGGTTGAACTGGCGCATGAGCTTCGAATTGAGGTAACAGCCGAAGGCGTAGAAACTCTCGACCAGCTCGACTATCTGCGCCGCGTCAGATGCGATGAAGCTCAAGGCTATTTAATTGGGAAGCCTGTCCGGATCGGCGACATTCCTGGCATTGCTGCGAAGCAGTTTGGTCAGGAGCTAGGTGTTTGAATAGCAGAACCGGCACTTTGGGAGCGATGGTCTGGTTGTCTCGCATCCCGACGGTGACGGCCGCTTTGCTCGGGTAAGCTGTAGGCCGCAAGTCCTAGTGCAAGCACTGGGAAGTAGTCATTTGACGAAGCATCAGATCGAGGTGATCACGTCGGTCGAGCAGCGCCGAAGCTGGTCTCGAGAGGGGAGGGGACGGCTGGTCGCAGCGACGTTGAGGCCGGGGCCAGTGTTTGGAGGTTGCGCGATCGACCGGCATTCTTATGAGCCAGCTTTTCGGGAGAGGGCGGAGCCGCTTCCTGGTGGCGGGTCAAGGCCGGAAGATGCATCAAGCGTTTCGTACGCAATGGTCGGAACGATGCAGGTTCTTTTGCCACCTGGTGAGCCCCTCTTGCAGCAGTATGTTTGGACTCGGCCTGCTGGCCTACCGGGGGGCATCGCTGCGGAAGCGAACGGATAAAGAAATTAGCAGCCCAATGCGCCCGGGCGATCACGCATACGGGACGTGCCGGGCTTTCTCGCACGAAAGCCTCCATCGAATGAGACGGGTCACCTGGGGCAGCCGCATACGGACTGCAAGGTCCAGCCCTCGTCAAAGCGAGTTGCCATTCGGGGGTTGGATGGGAGACATAGCGGGCCTTATGACGCGCTGGCAATCCTGCTGGTGCGATGATATTCCAGTGCGCTTTTCCCCGCCGGAGTCTAAGCCAACAGGCAGATCATCAGATGAAACTACGCTCTCAGGAGAGAGAAACCCGTCGTAGCCAGGCTTGAAAATGCCGCAAGGCTTGTACAAACGTGCGTCGTCAACATGACCCAGGCAAATAGCCGTAGCAGGGAGTGGATATGGTCTTTCGATTGAAGGAGCGCCTCGGCAGGAAGTTTGAAGAGGAAGTGCAATTCTTCAAGGGCTGGCAGAAGGATAAGAAACGTGTTGGCGCGCTCATGCCAACGTCTGTGCATGCCGCGCGCCGGATGGCAAGCGTGATTAATCCAGCATCGGGAATGCCGGTTCTTGAACTTGGCGCCGGAACAGGCGTCATCACCAAGGCTATCCTGGAAAGAGGCATCAAGCCGCATCAGCTGATTTCGGTCGAATATTCGAAAGATTTCTATCATCGCTTGACGCGAGGCTTTCCAGGCGTGGATTTTCGATTGGGCGATGCGTTCGCGCTGGGGGAAGTGCTTGCCGAGCGGAGCGGGGAGCAATTCGACTGTGTCATAAGTGCGGTGCCGATGTTGAGCTTTCCGATGGAACAGCGCATTGCCTTGCTCGAGGATTTGCTGGCCCGCATTCCTGTTGGGCGACCTGTGATTCAAATCACCTACGGGCCCTTGTCGCCGGTGATCAAAATGCCCGACCGCTACGTCGTGTCTCACTATGATTTCGTCGTCCGCAACATCCCGCCCGCACAGCTCTGGACTTATCGACGAGCAGTCTGACGGCGCCCGACGCGCGGAAGATCGCTCGGAAAATCATGCTGAAAGACAGGACGGCGGTCGTCATAGCTTCGCAAGCGCGCCTTTGTCACTGCCACCTGTTTTGAGGAGACCCAATGCCCTTTAGCGGGGAGGTGCTCCCTGCCGAAGAAATCGCGCTACTCGGGCGCGTATTTGATCAATGTTTCGGACGAAACCGAGGCGGATCGCGAGTAGCATGCATCCGAAATCATCTATCACTAGGGGGTCGGCGTCACGGATGAGGGAGAGCTCGACAAGCTCGCTCGCAAGACGGTGGTCGCCCGCACCACGCTTTCGGCATCGCTGCTAAATTCGGCACCCTCAGCCGATGTCAGCGCCGAGCCTCTCAAATCCACCAAGGCGCCTTGAGATGGTGTCGCACAGCTGGCTTTTCGGCCAACCGGCCGCGATCGCCCGCACTACGCTACATCGAGCCGACGTAGCGCCTCGAACAACGGTTGGCCGTCGCGCTGGAGATCCTCTTAGAGAGCGGCAAAGATCGCGGTTCTCGTCGCGCACGGTTCGGGCTGCCCCCGGCAGGTCCCTCATCGGCTGCGAGCTTCGCCCTGCGGGCAACAGACAGCGAAGCCTCCAGGGTCGCGAAAATCCCGCGACGGCGTCTCTATGCCGGAACCGGCCCGCCATTTTTGGGAGGTGATCCGTGCAGGTGACTGGCGGAAACAATGCGTCCCGTCCCTGACCATATCATAGCCCTCGCCCACTTTCAGCCTCCCGAGCCTCCCGACAGCCGGATCAATGATGACAATCCCCTGGAGAATATTCTTGCTTGAAGAGCCTGACGGTCTACGCCGTCTTGCCGTGTTTGGCATGGCATTCTGCCATTCCCTGCCGCGCGCGGCGAAGCGCCGTCACTCTACCGTGCGATGGCCTTGGGAAATACGATAGGAGGACCACAATTGTCAGGTTTTGGCTGAAGACTTTTCAGCGGATTCCGAAAAGAGGAAACGGGAGCTCTTCCGTTTTTTGCAAAGCGCTGGAACTCGCTTTCGTTGGAGAAGGGCCAGCCCAGCCGTTGCGAGTGATCGGCAAACCACTGCAAAATCATTCGCTGTCATGTGGCTGCATTCTTCGGAGGCTTCTCGAATACAAACAGCCGGCTTCGCGCACGGCGCAACGCGCCGGCAACCTCTCCGAATTTGATAAAGCCCTTCCAGTTCGGCCGCGCCGCCATCATCGCACTCGCACTCCAGCACAGCCTATGCGAGTCAATAAATCGACTCGCCGGCACTATTGTTTCAGGTGAAATGAATCTAGTTTCAAAGGGTTCGACCGATAGGCCGGGCACCGATGCGGCCATCACGGCCATTTGACATAAACGCGTCGCCCGATTGAGATTATCTTGACGGTAGCGTAGTTCGCCATCCATGCCAGTCGAGATGATCATGGGCAAATATCGAGACCATCGCGAGCCACGCGGGCATCGCCATGACGATGACCCCGTTTCCTTTTCGGAACGGACCTCCGAGCCAAGCTACTTTCAGCGCCCGGCGACCGTGACTGCGCACCCCGTCGACGCCGAGGTATTGTGGTTCACAGCCAGCAAGGGTTTTGGCTTCGTGAAACTGTCAGACGGCACGGAGGCCTATCTGCACGCCCGAGTGTTGGAGGCGGCCGGAAGCCGAGATGTTACCGCGGGGACGCTTCTGAAGATCACGGTCGAAAAAAGTCCAAAAGGTCATCAAGTCGCGCAGGTGCTGGAGATCGGCGATCAGATCGCGAAAACTCCGTCACATACGCGCGTCGCTGGCGGGACCATGGTCGAGACGGGAGCGCAGCTAGAGCGCCGTGGCAGGGTCAAGTGGTACAAACCCGAAAAGGGCTTCGGCTTCATTGCTCCTGACAACGGTGAGAAGGACATCTTCGTTCATGCCAGCACCCTGACCCGCTCAGGGCTCAGCGTGCTGGTGGAGGGACAAAAGGTTTTTGTCGAATGCGGGCAAGGCAAGAAAGGCTTGGAAGTCCGGAGCATTCGCCTCGCCTAGACGGCGCATTGCCCACGGCCCTTACGAAGATATTGCAATACACAATTTACGGGCTGGTCTCGACGGAACGCCCGCGAGCGGGTCGCAAAATCGCTCGAGGTTGTGTCGCGCTGTGTTTCCAGACGTCCACGGGCACCAATCTGCCCGTTGCCGATCAGAAAGACTGACCTTCCGCGATCGTGCGCATTGTCTCGACGGGATTGTCGTGCGCCCTGACCCATTTCGAGCGCGTCGAGTAGATCTTGCTCTCAGTCGCCGGCACAACGGTGCTTACGCGGAGGCGCGCCTGTTGTTGACTATAAAAAAGCCGTGTAGGCGGCTGGTGTGTGGATAATCAGCGTTGGCGTCTTGCCGATCGAGCCAGCCGGCGCGCACTCTCCCAGCCATGGTGGCGGAGCATGTTGAATTGGCCCTGTTCGAACAGTCACTCGGCAATATCGAGGGCCTCAATCGACCGTTCTATGATCGTGTGGCTGACGCCGCGGAAAAAACCGCAGGGTCGGTTCTGTTCGATGTTCGCGTCGACGGCGATACCTGGGTCCAGCGGATGGCTGCGATTGGCTACGGCGAAACCGGCACGGCGATAATCGTGATGGAGAAGAACGGACACCTTAGATGCGCATCGATAAACGGAGACACCGCACTTCTGGTGGCAGAATTGGCTGCCTGGAATGCGTCTCCGCTGCGTGAGCAAGCGAGGCTTGACCACTGCGGAACGGCCAGCATCCTGCTAGCGAAGCTTCGTCGCTCAGGTCACTTCGCCCGTCTCTAGCCGACCCGGCGCTGCTCTTACCTGGCGGCCAAATTCCTGCGCGGTTCCAATAGGGCGCGATGGAGGTATAATCGACCAAATTGCGACTTAATCTCCACGTGCGTGCCGCAAGTTTTCGTGCTCGCTGACCACGTCACCGCTTCGATCACTGGCAACTTAAGCGTCAGGAGGGGGCGCCGGGGAGATAGGTCCTGTGGAACGGGCGCGCGCAGCTATCCCATCAAATTCCATGCGACATGAATTGCCATCGACGTGGCTTTCATGATTGCTGGGTGTATGTCACGTTCTCGCTTGCTGCCCGAAAAGAATTTCCCCAGCTACGCATACCTGCCTGGCAAACATCCGCATCCTGTGCGCGACCCCTGGGTCACAGTTACCAAAGCGACCCGGTGGCCGTTGCCATTGACGAAGCACTCAGCTCAAACGAGTTTCGATGGGGTATCGACCTTTTCAACCACGGCTATTACTGGGAAGCTCACGAGGCTTGGGAGCCCATTTGGCACGCTGCGAAACAAAGCACTCAGCATCGCCTGCTCTTCAAGGGATTAATCCTGTTAGCGGCGGCCGGGGTGAAACTCCGCGAGGGAAAGCGGGTCGCTGCCGCGCGCCATGCGACAAGGGCTGCGACGCTTTTTCGCCAAGTGACGGATCTGCCGAACCGGGGCTTTGAGGCCGCACTCGGAATGAAAACTGCCGCGCTTGCAGTATATGCCGAAGCGGCCAAAACTTCCCCGGCTGTTTTGCGGGAGTCGATGCCTGGTCAGCCTGAGCCAGTTTTCGATTTCATTCTCGCACCAAAATCCGAGAGCGGCTGATAGGCAACCCCTACCGTACCCTTCAAGGCCTTCCTTATTTCGTTGTGGCACTCCCGGCCTGTCATAGGCAGTTCGCTAAAGGCAGCTTCAATCCTGACGCAGTCGATCCTAGCGCTAACGCCGGCGCTGGGGTAGCACCCATGGCAGGCGCCGCTTCCATCGTTCACCTCGCGGCAAAGGCACATCGACCTGCCACCGCTTCTTGCTACCCGGATCTTGCGACATGCCCCCGTAGGAGGTTCGTCAGCTTGTCGAAAGCTGGCGCTGCTATGTGTTTAGGAGACGCGGATGTCTGACCAACGCAAGGCTATCGTATCTAGGGAGAGTAGCGTGGAATCCAATTACGATCCATTCAATACCAACGCTTGGATGCACCAATACGCTGCCCTGCAAGAGCAGCAGCGGGCGAGGCAACAGTCGGACAATATGCCTGCCGGTCAAGCGAGCTTTGAGCGGCAACTGAGCGACTTGCAGCTCAGTTCCTCGGATGAGAGCTCCGGTGATGCTGGTTCGCCCAACACTCGACCCGAAGAGGCGCATGGAAGTATCCAGCGTACTGACGTCGGCGGTTCGATGCGGATGCCGCCGCAATCCAACCTGCAGGACAATTGGTTCAGCAGTACGCGGTACAGCGTCGATATTCCTCGCGCTCACCTTGGCTCGACTGCGAAGGCCTCGCAGTCTGACTTGCGTGACAGGCCATTTAGTAGCACGCGCTACACAGTGCCATCGGAACCGGGGCCTGTCGCGCGGACAAAGGATAAGAAGAGCGGAGGACTTTGGTCGCGTGTTAAATCGGGGCTCGGCAAAGCCTTCGGGGGCAGTCGTTACGAAAAGTCGTCCGGCGGCTCGGCGTCGGACGTGTATTCAGAGCTTCGCATGGATTTCGCCAAGCGGAGCCGCCCGTCCGACGCGGACCTCGAGCTCATTGGAGAATTCAAGGTGGCGTTGGAGGGCGAGAACCGTAGGCCTAAGACCATTCAGAACTACGTGACCGCTCTCAGAATGTTTAGCGAATTCCTTCAGCCCGAAGGCGTGACACTGGAAGACCTGCTTGGCGACGCTGAAATGCTGGAAGCCTATAAGGCTGGCTTTATGAAAGTGGCGAGCGCCAATAGCAGCAATTATTTGGGTGGAGCATTGGACACACTCCAGCTTTTCCGAGCCGGAAATCCCATATCCACCCCCGCGTGGGTGGATGCGCAAGACCAACCGATGCATCCCCAAGACGAGCGGATCATCCGACAGTTCGCGGAAGAAGTCAAAGCGTACAATATTGTTCCAGATGGTAGCAGAGGTCGAGGGACCGGAAGGGTTCCCGCGCCTACCGTCAAGTCCAATGTGCAGGTTCTTAAGGCGTTTGCTCGTTGGCTTCGAAATGAGAACAAGGGTCCACTGACTACTCGGGCTTTTAACGAGCCAAGGTCACTAGCCATCGACATCGAGGAGTACACCGCAATTGGTGGGGACGGTCGGGACCGTCTCGACGCGGCACTATCTCATCTCCGGAGGGTCGGGGCTGAGAGGCCCCTAGCAGTCGGTGCCGGACCCCGCCTGATGGGGCGCGGAACATTGTACGCTCATCCGGAGGACGTCCCCACCATCGATGGCCTACAAGACGAAGCCCTGGCCAAGCTTGGACCCGACGCGACTCGCGAACAGAAAGCCGCCGTCTCAATCATGGCTTCCAAGCTACGTGCGTTTAGTGATTGGCTCCAAAGGGAGAGCAGGGAGAGCATAGTGAGCCGAATCGACGGCAGTGCTCAGCAGCAAGCGTCGTTGAAATCAGATCATGTGGACTTCACCAAAGCCACAAAACGGAAGGCCTCACTCGGTCAGCTTCGGCAGTACCTAGGCGTCGAGCCCCAACCCCTGCTTCGTCCTTATCCCGATGACGCCCGCATCATCAATGGCCTGGCCAACGACGAGCTGAGCAAGCTCGGATCCGACCGGACCTCCCGACAGAGAAGAAAACCTATCCAGGATAATGCTTCGGGGCAACGTAGGTTTAGTGACTGGCTCCAAACTACCGGTAGGGAGAGCATAGTGAGCCGAATCAACGGCAGTGATCAGCAGCAACGGTCATTGGACGTAGATTACCGGGACTTCACCAAAGCCAAAGGAAAAATTGGCATGAGGCTCAAGCAGCTTGGGCAGTACCTACGAGTCGTTGAGGCAAACAGAGCGCTGGGTGTGGCCTTCCCTAAGCAGCCGAGTCGGGAACCGCGGCTTGACGGGTCGAGCCCATCGTGGTCGCCACAGATCCCGTCCGACTTTGACCCAAGTGAGTGGCCGACGCCGGAAGGCCCGCAGGCCGGACGGCACGAAACGGCTGGGTCGAGCTCGACCTGGTCGCCGCGAATGCCGTCCGATTATGACCCGAATGAGTGGCCGACGTTTGAAGGCTCGCAGGCCGGATGGCCGGAAGCGGCTAGGTCGAGCTTATCGTGGTCGCCACGGATCCCGTCCGACTTTGACCCAAGTGAGTGGCCGACGCCGGAAGGCCCGCCGGCTATGTCGTCAGATAGCTACGGCGGCCTCGATTTTTTCCTTGATCTGCCGTCCACACCGCAGGAGACACGTGACGATGCTCAGTCAGCGCCGGTGCCTAGTCCGGCCGCCAGACCGCCGTTCTTTATCGGGCCATCAGGCGAGCCTCAGGAGCTAGAGGATATCGGACATCTCGTCGGTGAGGATTGGCAGCATGGCTCCCAGCCGGTCCCGGATTTCCTGCTCGATGTACTGGACAACAAAATGCTCTTGCCGAGTTTGCGCATGGTTACGCAGCCGGTCTCTATCAACGGTGAGACCTACTCAATCACGTTGGGGCCGCGAGGGAGCCGCGATGCTCAATTTATCCATCATCCTCGCCCATCCTCGGTTCCAGATGCTCAGATCAACGCTTCGGCTACGAGTGCCTCTTCCGGCGGCCGCAGCGGACGGGTGCTCGGAGCCAGGGAATGGCTCGGCGACGACCATATTCAGCGGGATTACGAGCTCCTGGCGCAGGAGTTGCGAGGGACTAATCCGGATCTCGCCACCCGGACGCGGTTCGTTGATCCTCTGATAGCCTTTCAGCTTAGCCACGGCGCCGATAGCGACTCGCTAAGTGCACTCCATCGCATCGTCTTTAGGAATGGTGGGGATACGGCCGACTTCGTGTTCCTGCCAGTGAACAATGCCAGTGCTAATCGCGATGGCGACCATTGGTCGCTGCTGCTGGTTGACCGCCGCGAGCGGGAAAGGCCGGTCGCCTATCACTACGACTCCGCCCAGGGACACAATGATGAGCCTGCAGCACTGCTCGCAGCACGGATTGGCGCCAACCTGCAAGACGCCAGCATGCGCCAGCAGAAGAACGGTTATGATTGCGGCGTCTTTGTAGTGGATGGCACGCGGGCGCTGATTAGGCGATTGGCCGTAAGACGGCAGCCAGACCTGCTGAACCTCGACAACCTCGTCGCAGATCGGCGGGCACTGCAAAACCGTCTCAGGGGCTGAATGCGGTATCGTGATGATGCAGTCGAAAGCCCAGGTGACCGCCGACCCGTTCATGGTCGGCATGCAGAAACCAGCATAAGGTTGGAGTGGCGATGGCCGGCGGATCGCCCGATCAGTTCTCCCGGATAACCATCACGCTGGTCGGCGAACTCGACGAACAAGGCCACTTTCTGTTGCGCGAGTTGCAGCGGACGCGGGCGCGCGTGAACCATCGCTGGCCGATCCCCGAGCACATCGGCGAAGACACCGACATCGTGCTCTGCCAGTTCGTGCCCGATCTTTCGCGCCGCTATACATGGATGCCCGGCGAGGCAAACGCCGCCGGGATCGCTCTTTTGCCGCAGAACGGCCTTTACGACATGCGCCCCCTTGAGGCAGCTCTTCCGGACGCCGTTCTCCACCGTGCCTATCTGCCTCACGCCGTGCTGACAGCCCTTTCGATCGCCTGGGACCACTTCTCTTTTTGTCGTCGGCAAAGGGTCAGGATCGCCCGCCTTGATGAAACTATTCGTTCGTTGCGCGACATCGAACGGGCAAAACATTTGATCATGGCGGACAACCTCCGACCCTTGGGCGCTATCTGCTCGACGCGGACGGCACCGTCTGGCACGACGGGCCGCTGACGCTCGCGGTACGCCACGGCGCGATCTGCTACCTCGACGAGATCGTAGAGGCGAGGCAGGACACGACCGTCGTCATTCACCCGCTCGCCGACGACCGGGGCATCCTGCCGCTCGAAAAGAAGAACGAGCTGATCCACGCCCATGCCGACTTCCAGTTGGTGATCTCCTATAATCCCGGCTACCAGAGCGTCATCAAGGATCTGAAGGAATCGACCAAGCAGCGTTTTGCGGCGCTCGATTTCAACTTTCCCGACCCGGTCGTCGAGGCCGAGATCATCCGCCATGGGCCGGCGTCGAGCCCAAAGTTGCCGACACGCTGGTCAGGATCGCCGAACGCACGCGCAACCTGAAGGGCCACGGCCTCGACGAAGGCGCGTCGACGCGGATGCTCGTCCAGGCGGGCCGGCTCGTTCGGCGTCCGTTTCGCTCGCCGATGCCTGCGAGGTCGTGCTGGTCCTGCCGATCACCGACGACCGCGACATGCGCGACGCGCTCACCGAAGCCATCGCCGCCTGCGTCTGACCGGCGATGTCCAGGCAAGGTGGCGCGATCGAGGAAATGTTTCGCCGGGCGCGCCTGCCCGAGCTGATCGGCGAAACCACCTTGGCGCAGGTCCGCAAGACCTTTCCCGATGATACGGATTTCGATCGCTGGCTCGACGGTCTGGAGCGCTTGATCGCGGCCGAGATCGGTTGCGGCGCTGTCATCAATTTCGCGCTGGCGGGCGTTGCGTCGGGCAAGACATTCGGCCCGGGGGTAGCCAACCGCATCGCCCGGCTGGTGAAGAATGCCAAGGTAAGCCGGCCGGTAAGGCTCAGGGGGCAAGCGCAGGGCGACCGACTCGACCTGGACGCATGCATCCTCACCGCCATCGATCATCGGATCGGCGTTCGGCCCGATCCCCGCGTCTATGAGACACGCATCATGCGTGCGCGCGACTTGTCTGTGCTGGCGCTGCTCGACATTTCCGAATCGACCCACGACCGCATCAAGGACACTACGTCGACCGTGATCCAGGTCGAGCGCGCCGCCGTCGCGCTGCTCTCCGAAGCCATCGCCGATCTCGGCGACCCCTTCGCCGTTCACGCCTTCTGCTCGAACGGGCGCGAAGAAGTGCGGACCTACTGCGTAAAGGATTTCCGCCAACCCTACGATGACGCGGCGCGCGCGAGGCTGGCGGAACTACGCGGCGGACTGTCGACCCGCCTTGGCGCGGCACTGCGACATGCCGGCGCCGAAGTGGCGTATCGGCGCTCGCACCGCCGGCTAATTCTCGTGGTTACCGACGGCGAACCGTCCGACGTCGACATCGCCGACCGCAACTACCTCGTGGAGGATGCGCGAAAGGCCGTGCAGGATCTGGCGCATGGCGGCATCGACGTGTTCTGCGTCGACCTCGTCCACAGCGGTGGAGAGAATTATCTGCCGCGCATTTTTGGCAGGCGAGGCTTCGTCACGATTCAGAAAATTGAGGCGTTGCCGGAAAAATTGCCGATGCTATACTTCAGAATGACAGTATAATTCGCCTGTGAAGAGCTTAAGAGTAGAATGGATCGGAGCAAGATCTGTTCAAAATCGTACGCTCATATGCCATCGCCGGCACAGCCGTTTGGGTTGCTACGATGGATGGCTCTTCAGGTCGAGTTCGTTTTCGGGTGGCGAGCGGAAGCCCGACGCGCGAAGTTCGAACGTCCGCCAATGGACTCTGGCGCCGTTTCTGAAAGCGCCCACGCAGCGCCATTGGGGATGGAAATCGTGGCTTTCATAAAGGTCACGGCATTACCGAGCAGAAAGACTCGATCTTCGGTCAATTCGCAATCAAGCCAGCCGCCGCGCGCCGAGGCCTGATAGGCCATCAGCCTTTCGCGACCCAGCCGCTCGGCCCAGTAAGGAACTAACGTGGCATGAATTGAACCAGTGACTGGATCCTCAGGAATACCCGCTCCGGGGGCAAAGTAACGGGACACGAAATGCGCTCGCTCGTTGTCGGCTTCCTGCCCCGTCACGACAAGGCCCACAGACCCGAGGCGGGCAACCGAGGCAAGGTCAGGGACAAAGCTACGCACAGCATCCGCGCTGCCGAGATCGGCGAAGATGTTCTCGAAGTTTCGGAAGATGCGGACAGGTGGATTGTCGAAAACACGTGCGATTTCCGCGGGAAGCGTCTCCAATGGCTCCGGCGGCAGACGGGGAATGTCCAGTCGGTAGCCATGCGAGCCTTGTGTAACTCGCAGCTCGCCGACGCGCGTGTGAAAGACAAGCGGAGCTTCCGCCTTGGCCTCGGTCAGCAACACATGTGCGGTCGCCAGGGTGGCATGGCCGCAGAAATCGACCTCATGCGCTGGGGCAAACCACCGCAGATCCCACGCGCCATCCGAACGCGCTTTGACGAAAGCAGTTTCGGCAAGATTGTTCTCTTGGGTGATCGCAAGCATCAGGTCATCCGGCAGCCAATGGTCGAGCACGAGAACAGCAGCAGGGTTCCCCGCAAAAAGCCGGTCGGTAAAGGCATCTACCTGATACATGCGCATGGAGACATCTCGTTTCAGAAGGCCGACCTTTTAACTTGACGGACGCTCATCTGCCTGCCGGTCAATGGCAGCTGTGGATCCATCGCGTCGTCGATCGTATTGGTTGTCAAGGGCCGCAAGGGGTCCGAAAGCTGATTTAGGCTTCCGGCCGGTCGGGGTCGTGGTAGCCCCTTTCGCCTCTTGCTGCGCTCGAGGCGGATCAGCGCGCTGTCCGCCTCCTTGGATCTTACAGGTCGAGGCCGCGCCCCGGCGGGCACTTCTCTACGACATTCACCGCTCGGCGAGGGCTCGTGCCAAGAGCTCGCCTGCATGACCGGCGGTCTCAAGCCCCAGGCGTGTGCCGTCCAGGTCGGCGGCGTTCTCTTCCTCATTCAGTTTCCATGCTCCCTCGAGGCGCTCGACGCGAAATTCCAAACCGATAATACCCCGCATCATGCTGTCGATATATTTTTGCGGCGCATCCGACACGCTCCAGGGCGTTGTGCGTGTGGCCTCGTGCCGGTCGGTCAGGTGTTCAACCTGGCGCCGCAGCCAAGCCCTATCCTCAATCGCCGTCAAGCTTCCGTGCGCGTGTATGGCGATATAGAGCCATGTGGGAACGACCTTTCCCGTCTCGCGCTTGGTCGGATACCACTGCGGCGACATGTAGGTGTGAGGGCCCTGAAAAATCGCGAGACTGGCGCTGCCCGCTGGTACCCGCCAATGCGCGTTGGCACGCGCGACGTGGGCCGCGAGGATCATACCTCCATCCGCAGCCTGCCGCGCGATGGTCGGCACATGCGTGGCCTCGATGCCTGCAGGCGTCGGCGTCACGATCGTGGCGAAGCCGATCTCGCGGATCGCGGCCAGAAGCACATCGGGGCGGTCTTCGACTGATCGACGGGGCCGGTACATTTAGTTTCTCTCGATTGCGCGGCTTAAGCAGCGGGTGGACGTATTCAACCCAGCGATTTCGATCTGCCAGCGATTTCGATCTGGGCATTTGGGCACAGGGCCTCAATCACCCCGGTTAGTTGCGCCCCAGCGGCCCTCAGCCGCTCCGAAGGCATGGGCTCGAGCGCCTCGAGTACAAGCCAAAGGGAACGCGAATCGGCCGTTACCATAGTCCGCCGCCCCTGCCGCCAGTTCCAGCGGCGGCAGGTGACTCCGGCGTCATCGCACCATACGACTTCGCCCGGCTCAGGATGCTCGGTGACCGGTTCGCCTTGCTGGACGGTGTCGAACGGTTCGGCGCCCGTCGCGATCAGAAGTCTCGGAAGACCCTGATAGTGATCGAGGTCTTCACCGCCAACCGGAATGCCATAAAGCACGCTGACGGCGTTGTAGGCATCCACCAGCGGGGAAATCCGTGGCAATGAGCCATCCTTGCGAATCCGCTTGAGAAGCGCCGCAGCCGAGCATGGTGTTCGATTGGCGTTGGCACCGAAGGCCCTGTAGGCTTCGGCCCAGGCCGCAAGATGGGCATCCCGTTGGGCATCGTCGCCAAGCGCGGCTTGCTCCGCGGCCGCGATCACGTCAGCGAGCGCCGAGGCCTGAGGCACGCCGACTTCCGCGTTTCGCACGACGATGCTCTGCAAATGAAAGTTCGGATGCCGGGCGTAAATCTCGGGGGCGATCATGGGGGTGAAAGACATGGGCTGCTCCGTCCTGCGGGAAGGCTCTGCGTTGCGGTTCATTCAGGGCGATATCCAACATGGCGGGTAAGGCGGACGCCCCGGACTTGTGGGAGTCCGGTCGTGCCTGCTGCACAAAGCCGCCGAGTCATCCGGCCACCGACAAAGCCTGATCGAGATCGTCGATGAGGTCCTGCGGATGCTCAAGCCCGACGGACATTCGCAGGAGCCCCGACGGCGCCATCGACTTCGGCCCTTCGACCGAAGCCCGGTGCTCGATCAGCGAGTGCGTGCCCCCGAGGCTCGTGGCCCGCACCACGAGTTTGAGCCGGCCAGCAACCGCCATGGCTGCCTCGGCGCCGCCGCCGACGATGAAGGAAAGCATGGCGCCATAGCCCGACATCTGCCGCCCGGCCAACCCGTGCCCCGGGTCGCCCGGTAGGCCAGGAAAGAGGACAGCTTCAACAGCGGGATGCCTTCGCAACGCTTCGGCGACCTTTTGAGCCCCCTCGCAATGGGCTCGCATACGAACCGGCAAGGTCTGCAGCCCGCGCAGCGCCAGCCAGCAGTCGAAGGGGGCCGCAACGCTTCCCTTGTGATGTTGAATCATGCGCAAGGGGCGTTCGAGCGGCGAAGCCTCCGGCAGGACGACGACCCCTGCCATCAGGTCGGAATGGCCGCCGATGTATTTCGTTGCCGAATGCACGACAGCATCGGCCCCGAGATCGAATGGGCGCTGCAGGATCGGTGTCGCCCAGGTATTGTCCACCACGGCGAGCGCACCGGCCTCGTGCGCGAGGTCACAAGTCGCCCGGATGTCCACGACGCGGATAAGCGGGTTGGAGGGGGTCTCGATCCAGACGAGGCCGGTGGGCGCGGACCCGACGGCCGCGCGCAAGGCGTCCATGTCGCGCATGTCAACGGCGACGAAGTCGAAACGGTGCCCGATGTCGGTTTCATCGATCAGCGACCGGATGCCGAAATACATGTCGTCCGGTACGACGATGCGATTGCCCTTGCCAGCATGCCCCTCGAACACCGCGGTGATCGCGGCCATGCCGGAGGAAAAGGCGACAGCGGCCTGGCCGCCTTCGAGTGCGGCCATCGCCGTCTCGAACGCCTGCCGCGTCGGGTTGTCATCCCGGATATATTCGTAGCCCGACGGGAAGGAGCCGTCCGCGCTCCGCTCGAAGGTCGTGCTGGGATGGAACGGAAGGGTGATGGCCCCGGTGGAAGGGTCGACGCGCCGACCCGCATGTATTGCCTTGGTTTCTATGTGCATCGAGAGCTCCTTAGGTGGATTTGAGAAGGAAGATCGCAGGGATGACCAGGAGCAGCCCGATTGCCTGGGATCTCGAAGGCCGCTCCCGCAGAAAGGCGATGGCCAGAAAAATCGTCGCGACGGGATATAGCGAGGCGATGGCCGAGGTTTCCGCCAGCCCTCCCGTGGCAAATGCCATCATGAGCAGCAGGTTTGCCGTTCCATCGAGAACACCGGCCCCGGCGGCAATGCCCAGTGAGCGCGGATGCAACGCCTCGCCTCGGCACCTCATCGTCACGGCGGCCATCGCCACAAACGCCGTAGCGCGGACGAGCAGCGCGCCCCTGATACCTCCCCCATTGGCCTCGACCCTGTCGAGGCCAATGTAGAATAGGGCCAGGCCGAGTCCGGCCCCGAGGGCGACAATGAGGGTCGAACGGTTCCGCATGCCGTCGCGCCAGCCGCCGACCAGGCCTGACAGGAGAGCTGCGCTGAAGCTGGCCGCCACCAGCCCCAGGACCAGAGGACCGGTCACCGCCTTGCCCGCCAGAATATCCACGAGCGCCGGCACGGCTATGGCGATGGCGGCCGTGATCGGCGCGACCTGCGTCATCTGCCCCTCGGCCAAAGCGCGATAGAGGAGGGAGACGCCGACCGCGAACCCCGTGCCTGCCGACAGGCACCACGCCAGGGGGAGCGTGCCGGCGGGTTCACCGCCGAAGCATGTCGCTGCGCCGAGCACGAGCAAGCCAACGCCGAGCGCCACCGAGACGACCTGCCGCCAATCCGAGTCGCGCGCGGCGACACCGCCCAGGAAATCCCCGCCGCCGAAAGCGGCCGCGGCCAGGCTTGCAGTCAGGATGCTCATGTGGGGACCACGGAGCCAAGCGGGAGCTCGCATGGCAGATACAGGATCGGCCGCCCGCGAGCGGCAAAAGCTTTGTCGGCGATCAGAATGGCCACGGCATCGATCCTGGAGTTTGAGACAGCGCGGTTGAACTTTTTACGCCGGTCATTATACTGACCGTATGCGATGTGTCAGTGGAAGTCAATATAATGACCGACGATGAAACAGCGGCGGCAACGGAGAGACAACTTGGGACCGCACTATCATTGAGGGTGCAGCATCTGCGCCGGACCCAGAACTTGAGCCTAGATGGACTTGCTGCGCTCTCGGGCCTGTCGAAGGGCACAGTCGTGGCCATCGAACAGGGAAAGGCCAATCCGAGCATTGGAGTGTTGTGCCGTCTGGCGGTCGCCTTCTCTCTGTCAGTTACCGATCTGTTGGGCGCGTCATCCGAGGAGGTCTCGGGTGGTCCGATTGAACGCACCAATCCCGCTACACTTTGGAAAACGCCACATGGAAGCGAGGCGAAATTGGAAGCCTCGACCTCAGGCCGGACGATGTTCGAGATCTGGTCCTGGACGATTGTGCCCGGCGACGTTCATCACTCGGACGCTCACAGCCGGGGCACTCGTGAGCTTCTTTCGGTCGTGCGAGGAAGCCTCAAGATCACCGTCGGCTCGCAGACGATGACATTGCAGGCCGGCGAAGCCGCGCGGCTCGTCACCGATCAGCCGCACTCCTATGCCGCAGGGGACGATCAGCCGGTTTCGTTTTCAATGGCTGTGCTCGAACGCGCAGAGGAAACATGACCCTTCCGTCGTGATCGGCTTCGGATCAATCTGGCTCTTGCGCAACCGACATCGTGGGAACCGCGCAAGACACCCGGCGGCGGCTCAAGGGAGCGACTTCAAATAGCGAATGCCGCGTCCGGCACTGACTGCTTGCGCTGCATGCACGATGGCGTTCGAGTCGAGGCCATGATGGCGATAGAGGTCTGAAATCGTGCCGGTCTGGCCAAAATGCTCGACCCCCAGAGCCTTGACGCGATGACCGTTCACGCCACCGATCCAGGCGAGCGTCGCGGGGTGGCCGTCAATCACGGTGACGATCCCGCAATCGCGCGACAGCGATGCCAGCAGGCGCTCGATGTGGCACGTCGCGTCGACTGTTCCGCGCTGCCGGGCACGTTCCGCGGCCTGCCAGCCCGCATTGAGACGATCCGCGGACGTAATCGCCAACAGCCCGACATCGCGCCGGTCTTCCGCAAGAAGACCTGTCGCGGCAATCGCTTCCGGCGCGACGACGCCCTGATAGGCGACGATAACGCTGGCGTTCGGTCCGGGCGGGCGCAGCCAATAGGCACCGTTGACGATGTCGCGCGCCAGCTCCGCACCCATGTCGCGATGAGGCTGCTCCAAGGGCCGAGTGGACAGGCGCAGATAGACTGATCCGCCGGTCTGGTCACGCAGCCATGTCGTCTCGTCTGGATCGCCTTCGCCGTTCCGCTGCATGTAGTCGAAGGCGAAACGCATGATCACCGCGAGCTCATCCACGAAGGCCGGCTCGAAGGCGCAAAGCCCGTCCTGCGCCATGCCGATCAGCGGCGTGCCGATCGACTGGTGCGCTCCTCCCTCGGGGGCAAGAGTCACGCCGGAGGGCGTGGCGACCAGCAGAAAGCGCGCATCTTGGTAGCAGGCATAGTTCAGCTGATCGGCCGCGCGGTAGATGAACGGATCATACACAGTCCCGATCGGCAGCAACCGCACGCCATTCACGGAATGCGACAGCCCCAGCGCTCCGAGCATAATCATGAGATTGGATTCGGCGATGCCGAGTTCGAGGTGCTGCCCCTTCGGCCCGAACTCCCAGCTGTAGGTTGAAGGGATGCGCTCGGCCTTGAAGGTATCGGCCATGCTCTCGCGGGCGAAGAGTCCGCGTCGATTGACCCAAGCGCCGAGATTGGTCGACACCGTGACGTCCGGGGAAGTCGTGACGATGCGCTCGGCGAGCGGCGTTTCACTGCGCGCAATCTCGTTGAGGATCTGACCGAAACCCATTTGGGTTGAGACCTGCTTGCCCCCCTGTGCCGGCGCGGGCAGTGCCTCGGGAACCGGAATCCCGGGCGCGGTAAGCCGGCGCCGGCCCTCGCTGAAGAACGGCGCTTGGGCGATGAAAGCCTCTAGTTCTGCCGGAGGCAACGTCGCCGCGGCCCATTTATCCCATTCCTTGCCGGGCCGGACTCCCATCCGCTGGCGGAAGCCTTCCATCTGGGTGGGCGTCATCTGGCCGGCATGGTTGTCCTTGTGGCCGGCCAGCGGCAAGCCATAACCCTTGATCGTGTAGCAGATGAAACAGACCGGTCGGTCATGCTGCGAGGCAGCCTCGAAGGCTTCGAGGAGTCTCGGCAGGTCGTGACCGCCCAAATTGACCATGAGCGCCTGCAACTCGTCGTCAGAACGGCGTTCGATTAGCTCGGTGACCGGCCCCTGATCGCCAATCTCGTCGAGCAGCCGCTTGCGCCAGGCCGCGCCACCCTGAAAGGTGAGCGCCGAATAAAGCTGGTTGGAGCACCGCTCGATCCAATCGCGCAGCTTCTCTCCTCCCGGCTCGGCAAAGGCGGCCTGCTGGAGGGAGCCATGGCGCAGGATCACCACGTCCCAGCCGAAGTTCTTGAAGATCTGCTCGAAGCGCTGCCAGAGACCTTCGCGGATGACCGCGTCGAGCGACTGACGGTTGTAGTCCACGATCCACCAGCAGTTCCGCAACCCGTGCTTCCAACCCTCGATCAGGGCCTCGTAGATGTTGCCCTCGTCCATCTCGGCGTCGCCGATCAGGCTGACCGTGCGCCCCTCGGGCCGACCCTTCATCCAGCCGTGGGCGGATACATAGTCCTGTACGAGGGAGGAAAAGAGCGTCTGTGCGACACCCAGGCCCACCGAGCCGGTCGAGAAGTCGACATCATCCACGTCCTTGGTTCGCGAGGGGTAACTTTGGGCGCCCTTATAGCCGCGGAAGTTTTCGAGTTTCTCGCGTGTCTGATTCCCTGACAGGTACTGAATCGCATGGAAGATCGGTGCGGCATGGGGCTTGACCGCCACCCGGTCCTGCGGACGCAGTGCAGCGTAATAAAGCGCGGTCATGATCGTCCCGAGAGAGGCGGAGGAGGCTTGGTGGCCACCAACCTTGATCTCGTCGGCCTCCCGCACGTGGTTGGCATTGTGTACTGTCCAGGCGGCAAGCCAGGAGACACACCGCTCGATTTGGTTCAAATAGACAATTTTCGATGTCATCCAATTCCCCACAATTGATGCGTCACACGGGTGTCTCCAGATTGAACTGTCTTCACAGATCTAACCTCAGCACGCCGGTTGCGCGCGATATGCACGGAATGAACCGATGAGTCCGAGCCTCCTTGGAGAGGACAGCATCCCGATGGATCGGCTGCCCTTCCAGAATTCCGCATTCGCAGGTCCCGCAAACCCCGTTCTCGCACGACGCCATGAGCAGAACGCCGGCGGCGCGCAGCGCTGCGAGTGCCGAAGTATCGGCCGCGACAGGAACCACTGTCCCGTCGCGAAGGGTGATCGTGAAAGGTTCGGGTGGCGCATCGTTGTGTTCCGGCGGCTGAAAGGCCTCGAAATGCACGGTTCCTTCCGGCCAGTGCGCAGTTGCCCGGTCCACGGCCGCCATGAAGCCAGGTGGACCGCAATAATAGAGCTGTGCGTCGGAGGAAGGGGTCGATAGCAAGGCTTCAAGATCCTCCCTGGTCTCCGGCTCGTCGTCGAAATGCAGCCAGACAGTGCTGCAGTCGAGCTCCCGCTCGATGACCGACAACAAAGGCATGAGTGCTCGGCTGCGAGTGAAGTAGTGCAGCTTGTATGGCTTGCCCTGTCGTTCCAGGGCGCGCGCCATTGCCAGGATCGGGGTGATCCCGATGCCTCCCGCCAGCAGCACGGTTGGCCCTTCGCGTTGGGCAAGCGGAAAATGATTGCGAGGAGCAGAGACCGGGAGTGTGCATCCGACGGCCACTGCGTCATGGATCCACGCCGAGCCGCCGCGACCCACGTCTTCGCGCTTCACCGCGATTGTGTAGCGGCTCAGATCTGTCGGATCGCCGCAGAGCGAATACTGGCGCACTTTCCCATCAGGCAGATGAACATCGACGTGAGAGCCCGGTTCGAAGGGCGGCAGCAGGGGTTTGCGCGTGTGCTTCAGGTCGATGACCAGGACGTCGCCTGGCTCCTTGCGGGCGGCGGTCACGGTCAGCTTCATGATGATGCGGGGCGAGGCCATATCGATTACCCGTCAATTGGAAGAATCGGATCACCGGGGCGGATCACGCCGCCAACCTCGATCGCGCAGTTCAGGCCAGAGCGGTTCAGGAGCCCCTCGTAGAGACCGGGAATGCCGAGCAGTTGTTCGATATACTTGCAGGGGAAATTCATCCGCGCCGCCCGCAGGACGGTTTCGCCGATCCGGAGACGCTTACCGACCAGATGACCCAGCGGTACGCCGCGCGTGGTCAGGTTCCGCCGATGATCTTCGGGCGCGAGCCTGGCCTTGAAACCCGGAATCCTGGGCTCGCCCTGTGCCATGGCTTCCAGGACTTCGATCTCGATCAGCGTCACTTCGCGCACATCGGGTTTCGGAGAGTAGGTCCCCGTTCCAAGATAATACCGATCCCCGACAATGCCGCGCCCGGCGACGAGTTGTGCCTCCGTCAACTCTTCCATCTCATAGGACGCCGCAGGTGCAACGTGGATGTGAAGCAGCGTTCCCCGCCAAGTCATGCATTGTTCTCCGAAACCATGGCCGCAGCCTTAAAGTGAGAGCCAGGATTTAGGATATGCACGGGCTGTTATATCTCTGCCCCCGACCCTTCGGGGAGTCATGGCAATAGCCCAATCCCACGAGACTGTGCACAGGAACTGGTCTGATCAACAGTGCCAGTTTTTTGATATTTTTCCAGTCCAGTACGCTGAAGGTGGCTGGCTGCTTATGTCACAAGACCGGCTTATCATCGCCCCGCCCCAAGCCACCGTTGCCATATGTCTCGAGGAATTCTCCTTTCACTTGTTCGACAGCCTCCAGCAGAATTCGAGCACCCTTCTCGATCTGCTGTATGCTCAACGCGGAATAGCCCATGACCAGCCCGACCTGGTCAGCACGGCCTTCGTCCGTTTCGCAATCGTATAGGGGGGAAACGGAGTGTATGCCCACACCTGAGCGTCGCGCCTTTTCAATCAGCGGTGCTTCCAGTGATCGCGACAGCTCCTTGAACCAGACGACAACATGTAGCCCGGCATCGGCGCCCTCTATGGCGATGCGATCTCCGAATCGGTGTCGCAGGGCATTCAACAGGGTCTGCCGGCGCTCACCATTCAGCCGGCGCACGCGGCGCACATGGCTTTCATAGGCGCCGCTCTCGATGAGCATGGCTAAAGCCTCCTGCTCGGCCACCGGAGAGTGCCTGTCCAGGAGTTGTTTGGCCGTCGCGAAGACGTCCTGCAATTCCGGGGGGACAACGAGATAGCCAATGCGCAGCATCGGCGAGAGCGTCTTGGAAATCGTGCCGAGATAAATCACAGAACCGCGGTCTTCCAGCTTGTGCAGTGGAGGCACCGGATTGATGTCGTAGCGGTACTCGCTGTCGTAATCATCCTCGATCACATAGGCGTCGTTGCGCCGCGCCCATTCCAGGAGCTGATGCCGACGCGAAATCGGTATGACGCCGCCCAGCGGGAACTGGTGCGAGGGCGTCACATAGGCCAGCCGCGCCTCGACTCCATCGAGTAACTCTGTCTTCATCCCATCCTGGTCGACAGCGACCGAGACAGGCGAGGCCCCTGTGCTAGCAAAGACCTGGCGAGCCATCCTGTAGCACGGGTCTTCGATTACGAAGCGGTCCACGGGATCGAGCATCAGGCGCGCGCACAGATCGAGGCCCTGCTGCGAGCCGCTGACGATGATGATCTGCTCAAGGTCGCAGCTCAACGTTCGGGCGCGCCAGAGATAGCTCTGCAGCGCCTGCCGCAGGCGGCGCGATCCGCGAGGATCGTCATAGGCCAGCCGCACGGGACGCTGCGCCATCGTCACGTTCATGGCGCGCTTCCAGATCAGCGCGGGGAAATCGGACGGCGCCAGATCACCATAGCGGAAATCAATCTTCAGCGCGTTCGGCAAGTAATCCGGCCAGGGCGGACTGGCGCGCAGGCGCCCCCCATAAGCGGACAGTCTAACCGGGCCGGCTCGTTTCAAGCGCGCGCTGCTCGGGCTGTGTTCGAGCAATGATGATGCAACGCGGGGTCGTGCGCCTTGTCGAACTTCGATGAAGCCTTCCACAGCCAGCTGCTCGTAAGCGACAGTGACCGTGGTTCGCGAAACGCCGAGCTCATTGGCCAAACTCCGGGAGGACGGCAAGGGACTGCCGGTTTCATAAACACCGCCCAGAATCTGGTCTCGAAGCGCCATGTAAATCTGGCGCGCACCCATCGAATGCTCACGGCCCGCAGAGCTGGGATCTTGAGACTGGACCATTTCAATCATCGCCAACTGGACATTTCATATAAACCAGTCTGAGCGCATCCTGCCGAAAATCCAAGAGGACACCACAGACCGATGACCCGCACGACCGATCCAACTAAAATGTATGCTCCGGAGCGGTCGCAGAGCGGCGCTGACCTCGGCTTCGCCACCCGCGCGATCCATTTTGGCTACGATCCGGTCGGATTTTCGAACGCAGTCCAGCCTCCGGTCTTCCTGACCTCCACATACGGCTTCGAGAGCGTGGCGGCAAATGAGGCGGCGGCCGCGCTCGGTGGCAGGCTCTATGCTCGCGAATACAATCCGACAACGGAAATCCTCGAGAAACGGCTGGCCAACCTGGAGGGGGCCGAGGCGGGTCTGGTCGTGGCATCCGGGATGGCGGCTTTTGGTACGCTGATCCTGTCGCTGCTGTCCCAGGGTGATGAACTCGTCGTGCACCAGACGCTCTACGCGAACACGCTTGCCATGGTCGAACAGGCGGTCCCGCGTTTTGGCATCAAGGTCGTGGCGGTCGATCTGTCCGAGCCAGACAATCTCGATGGCGCGATCACTGACCGGACCCGGCTTGTTTTCTTCGAGACCCCGGTCAACCCGCTGAGCCGCATCCTCGACATCGCGGCAATCGCCGAACGCGCACACGCGCGCGGCGTGAAGGTGGCGGTCGACAGCACCTTCGCCTCGCCGGCGCTGCAGCGACCGCTGGAACACGGCGCCGATATCGTCATCCACTCACTGACGAAGTATATCAATGGCCATGGCGATGCTCTCGGCGGGGCAATCCTTGGTGACGCACAGACACTTCATACGCTGCACGAAACCGGCTTGCGCTACATCACCGGAGCGGCGCTGTCACCGCTCTCGGCGTTCCTGATCCTGCGCGGACTGAAGACGCTGACGCTCCGCATGGAGCGACACAGCGCGACGGCTCTTTCGATCGCGCAAGCGCTTGAGGCGCATCCTGCGGTGGCCTGGGTGAGCTACCCGTTTCTCGACTCGCATCCCGATCAGGCGATTGCCCGAAAGCAGATGTCCGAGGGATCAGGCATGTTGGCTTTCGGCCTCCAAGCGGGGTTCGAGGGCGCGCGTCGCATGATGGATAGGCTCAACCTGGTCACCCGAGCGGTCAGCCTCGGCGACGCCGATAGCCTCATCTACCATCCGGCCAGTCTGACACGTGCCCGTAAGAACCTCCGCAAGGATGCCCATCTTGCCGATGGCGTAGGCGAGGACCTCATGCGTCTCTCGGTCGGTCTGGAGGACGCCGGCGACTTGATCGCCGATCTGAGGCAGGCGCTGGACCTGCTCTAATGAGCCGGTCCCCATCCTGGCGTACTGGCGCATTCATGCGGGAATCTGGAGCAACGCAATGGCATTCCTGAGCGGGCTTTCCGCATTCCCCATCACGCCGAGTGATCGTGACGGCCGCGTCGATACCAGGGCCCTGCGCAAGCTGGTTACACGGCTTTGCGCTGCAAAGGTCGATTCCATCGGCCTGCTCGGCAGCACCGGCACCTACATGTATCTATCGCGCGAGGAACGCCGGCGGGCCCTGGCTGAAGCTTTGGGGGAAGCCGGTGGGCTGGCGCCGGTCGTGGTGGGCGTGGGCGCGCTACGCACCGACGAGGCGGTAAAGCTCGCGCAGGACGCCAAGGCCCTCGGCGCTGCCGCGGGGTTGCTTGCGGCTGTCTCGTACGCTCCGCTCACCGATGACGAGGTGTTCGAACATTTCTCGACTGTGGCGCGCGAAGGCGGCCTTCCGGTTGTCATCTACGACAATCCCGGAACGACGCATTTCCATTTCACGCCGACGCTTGTCGGCCGCTTGGCCAGGGTGCCAGGGATCGTCGCCATCAAGAATCCAACCGACAAGAGCGAAGCCATCAAGGGCCATCTAGCCGGGCAGAGGAGCATCGTGCCGGAACGCTTTTCGATCGGCTATAGCGGCGACTGGAATGCCACCGAAGCCATGATCGCCGGCGCCGACACCTGGTATAGCGTGCTGGGTGGCATCCTGCCGGAGGTCTGCATGACGATTGTCAGGGCGTCGCAGGCGGGCGATGCGGCCGAAGCACGTCGCCTCGACGCCGCATTGACGCCAATCTGGGATCTCTTCAAGCAGTTCTCCAGCCTCCGCGTCGTCTATGTGCTCGCCGAATTGCTCGACATTTGCCGCGCGGAACCCCCGCGCCCGATCCTGCCGCTCTCCGCTGTAGCAAAGCGTCAGATCGTCGAGGCGCTGGAACGCCTGCCGACGGGCATTTTCCGATAAACCGCGAACCCGATCCACAGTGAAGGAACCTTCATGTATATACCTCCGCATTTCGACGAACCCAGCCGAGAAGCCCTTTACGAACTGATCGAGAACAACGCGCTCGGCGTGCTGATAACCCATGGACGCAGCGGGCTTGACGCCAACCACATCCCCTTCGTACTCGACACGTCGCAAGGAGAAAACGGTACCCTTCGCTGCCACGTCGCACGCAACAATCCGGTTTGGCAGGACGTGGCGACCGGCGATGAGGTGCTTGTGGTGTTCCGCGCCGGCGACGCTTACATCTCGCCGCAATGGTATCCAAGCAAGCAGGAGTTCCACAAGCAGGTGCCGACCTGGAACTACATCGTCGCACATGCATATGGACGGATCACAATCCACGACGATGAACGCTATGTCCGCCGCAATGTTGCCAAACTGACTCACAGGCACGAGGCGACCCAGCCTGTCCCGTGGAAGATGGGGGACGCGCCTAGGGATTTTATCGACACAATGGTCAAGGCGATCGTCGGTCTCGAGATCGAGATCACCAGTCTTGTCGGCAAGACCAAGCTCAGTCAGAACAAAGAGGTCCGCGATATCAGCAAAGCCGGCGAAATGCTGAACGCCCAAGGCGACCGGCGCCTCGGTGAGGCCATGCTTGCCGCCGCTGCCCGGAAGTCCGAACAGGACTGAGTCTTCATCGCATCGGGATAAGACTGATTGCGGGAAGTCGGCAAGCACCTTCCCGGCTAGGATGAGCGCCTTCACTAATCTCGCCTCTTACCGAACTTGAGGCAGGGCGCGTCTCATTCTTAGACCAAAATAAAAACTGGATCCGGCGTATCGGAAAGGCAGCAGAAGCATGAAATTCGACACTTCGATGAAGGCCGGCACCTTCGTGACCTTCCCGGGTGGTGCGCTTACCGGACAAGGCAGGATCGAATTTGCAGCGCCTTGTGCAGATGGTTGGCTCGTCGTCGCGGACCGAACGCCAGTGCATCCTGTCAGCTTTCGTTGGCCGGACCAACCCGCCGATCTAGGTCAGATCACTTTCGCGGATGGAGTAGTGGTTGAGATTGCGGATGCCTGGACAGGCCTGGTCGATGCGGGCGCCGGGGTGCTGGTGATTGGGGAGGAAGCAAAAGCCGTCAGGAAGGGCGAGGGGGAGTGGCAGGGCGTAGTAATTCATATCGTTCAGTCAGATCGTGACCTCGGTGCCTATATCGGTGAGGAAGCACGCTTCACGGTTGAACCGCGTAGACGTAAGGCGCTATCGGTACCGCATACGGCGGCGCATCTTGCCGCGTTGGCACTGAATGCGGCTTCAGTTCCTTTCTGGACGAAGGATTTTGCGGATCGCGATGCGCTTGGGCGGCCAAATCTCGACAAGGCCGCAATAGAGAAGTCCTTGATCGAGCCGGGTGTGTCCACGGATGTCTTTCGTTTGGGCAAGTCGCTCAAGAAAAAGGGCTTTGACCGTGACGCTTTCCTCAGCAAACTTGATATCGTCGGTGCGGAAATTAGCGGAACGACAGATCGCTGGCTGGAAACGAACGCGTTGGTCAGTTTGACGCCTTCCGAGGGATCGCTTGATGAAATTCGGCAGTGGCGATGCAACCTCGATGGCACCGAGGTCATCATCCCTTGCGGAGGGACCCATGTAGAGAGGCTTTCGGATATCGGTGATGTAAAGATCACGTTGGCGCCCTCAGAGGACGGCTTTGTTATGACAACACACGCTCGAGAAGCGTAAATCTTCGCCGAATTTTGCAAACTGGACGCTTCGATTAACGTGCTGATTGAAGCGTGACCGCGCAATTCGGTGTGCAAGAGCGTTCATCGCGCCGCAATTTTTTGCTCCGCTTGGTTCGCGAACTGTCATGTCCGGATTGGTGCGCGCCGATGTCCTGCAATTCGTCGAAGCTCGTCCGGTCACTAACTCAAAGGGATGCTTGTCCTTGGGCCATTGTGGAAGGCCGATGCAGCAATGCTGCGCTTAGCCTACCAGCTTCGCTTGCCGAATATGCGTTCGATGCCGGCACGGAGATGAGCAGGCGATGTTTTTGCCGCGCGCCGGCCCGATCCGGTCTGGCAGCAGGTCAAGAATTTCGGCGATCCGACGCTCACCGTCAATGACGGAGTCAAGTCGATCTCGCGCTATTGGGACCGCGTCATTCATCCCGTGCAGATCCTGGGCTCTCTCCTCAGGCAGTTTCCGTCATGCTCGATTCGGTAACGGCCGGCCCGGCATTCATCGGCCTTTGCCAGGATGTTCAGGAGATGCTTTCGATTATCCGGAAGCATTCTTCACGCGCACAGTGCATGGCATTTCGCGCCAACGCCCCGACAAGGCCTCGGTCGCCGATGCCGTCGCGGCGTTGTCTGCGGCCGAGCGGCCGCTGATCCTCGCCGGCGGCGGCGTGCGCTACTCCCTTGCGGAGCGCGAGGTGCTGGATTTCGCCCGCCGTCGTGGAATTCCGGTTGCCGAAACCATTGCCGGCAAGGGAACGCCGGCCCATGGCGATCCACTTTCGTTGGGTGTTCTCGGGGTTCCGGGAACCGCCGCAGCCATGCCGCCGCCGGGCGGGTGCCGACATGGTGTTTGCTCTCGGAACGCGGCTACAGGATTTCATCACCGGGTCGTGGACCGTGTTCGCGCCAGAAACACGGTTCGTTTCGCTTAATACCGCTCGCTTTGACGCCGTCAAACATCGTGCGCTCGCGATCGTTGGCGACGTGCGCGAGGGCCTCGCCGACATCGACGATGGCCTTGGCAACTGGCGGGCGAACCCGGAGTGGCTGGCGCAAGGCCAGGCTGACATGGCGAAATGGAATGCGCTTGTCGACCAACATCAAGCGCCTGACAATGCCTTGTCGGCGAACTGACCAAGGGATGGCAGGTCACCAGCACCTATGGCTTCGACTGCGAGATGGGTTCGTCGACCATAGGCTACGAGATCGCCGGCGGCCGGGGTGCCGCCATGGCGCGCGAGGATGGCGACGTCTTCGTCATGCTCGGTGACGGTTCCCACATGATGATGAATTCCGACATCCATTCGAGCGTCCTGACAGGCCACAAGATCATCGTCGTCGTTTGCGACAATGGCGGTTATGCGGTGATCAACCGCCTGCAGACCTTCAAGGGCAATCGTCCGTTCAACAACCTGATTGCCGATTGCCGCGTCAAGGAGCCGTTTTCTGTCGATTTCGCCGCGCATGCGCAAGCGATGGGTGCCGCGGTGCAACGGGTCGACGCGCTTGCCGATCTGGCCGCTGCGATCGCCTGGGCTAGGGAGCAGGATCGGGCCACGGTGCTCTCCATCAAGGTCGCTGCCGATCGCTGGACGCCGGGCGATGCCTGGTGGGACGTCGGCGTGCCCGAGGTTAGCGAACGCTTCGAGGTGAGGACGGCCAGGCAAGATCATCAGGCTGGGCGGAAGCGCCAGCGCCAAGGGGTCTAGCATGCTGAAACCCGGCAACAGTTTCAAACGCGGCCTGGAAGACCGCCGCGCTCAATCTGGTCTTTGGGTCAGCTTCTGCTCGCCGGCATCGTCTGAGATCGCCGCTCATTCGGGCGCAGACTGGATCCTCGTCGACATGGAACATGCCCCGGCGGCGTCTCTGAAATCCCTTCGTCCGGCGCTGTCCTTTAAATCGTTGCTGCCCAGCTTGTCGTGCTACATGGATGTGCCGAAATGCGGTCGTCGTTCGAACGATATGCGGAGTTCCTTATCCGACAGAAACTGGCGAGCCAGATCGGTATCGCGCTTGCCGACCCGGGACACCCATTCCGAAAACAGGCGAACCGCGCGCCGGTTCATGTGCCGCGAAGGACAGACCAGCCAATATCCCGGAAACTCTATGACGTCGAACTCGGTTGAGACTGGCACCAGCGAGCCCGACACAAGATCCTCGAATGCGATCGACGTGCTTTCCAGGACGACGCCTGCGCCATCCTTCGCCAACTGAACCGACATTGACGACCGATCGAACCGATAGGGATACGTCATGCGGGCGCCTTGGACGCCGTTGCGCGGCAGCCAATAGTCCCACCGGAAATAGGCCTTCACACTGTCGATCAACCGCGCATGGCGAAGCTGCTCGCGCGGATCCGGTGAGTTCGCGCGCAGTTCGGCGAGATAGGACGGCGAACACATCGGCAGGATCAGGTCGTTGACGACGCAGTTCGAGTAGAGACCGGCCCAGCCTCCGTCGCCATAACGCAGATCCAGATCGATAACCTCCGTTTCGAAATCCGAGAAGTTGGGCGTGGCGTCCACTCGCAAGTTCCAGCTCGGATAGTCCTTGCTGAATTCGGCCAACCGAGGTGCCAGCCACTTCTCGCCGAAAGAAGGACTGACGCGGATACTGAGCTGGAAGCTTTCGCGCTGCCGCACGATGGCGTTTCGCACCTCGCGTATGGATTCGAAGGCCTGTGTGGTGGTCTGGAAAAGCCGTTCGCCGTCGATGGTCAGGGAGAGATGGCGCTTTTCGCGCTGAAAAAGCCGCACCCCGAGTTGGTGTTCAAGCAGCCGAAGCTGCTGGCTGACCGCCGAAGGTGTCACCCGCAATTCCTGCGCGGCCTTTGCCACGCCGCCGAGGCGCGCAACCGCCTCGAAATGGGTCATCGAATTGAACTTGAGGTCCGACATCGTTCTGGTCAGTTAAGTTCAGCTACACAGAATGTTAAGAAACGAGAATTGAGCCGAATGTCAATCGGTCGCATGATCCTGCGGTCTCGGGAGGAGATACAGGATGGAACCGGGTTCAGCCCAAAGCTTGGGCAGTGCCGGCAATGTGCCGGGAGTTGGACAGGCATTAACCAGGAAACCGCTGATCGAAGCTTCCAATGTCGAGAAGAGCTACGGCGCGACACGGGTCCTTCGCCGGGTGAGTTTTCAGGTCCGGGCTGGCGAAATCCACGCGCTCCTGGGCGGCAACGGCGCATCACGGGGCTGACCTCTCGCGATGCCGGCGACATTGGCTTGCGCTCGTCAAAGGCCGGCCGCACCAACCCGATCATCGCTGTGGTGCATGACCAAGGCCAAGTCCTGGGTCACCGGAGCGGCATCCGGCAGTCGATGAATTATCATGCTGACCCCGCCAAGACCTATCAGGCGCGGCCAAAGGTCAGCCGGACGCCAGAATGGCGGCGTGGCTTCCGGGAACTGACGAAGCGCCGGCTGAGTTTCGACCTGCAAGTCTACTACCCGCAGATGGGCGAGTTTCTCGAGCTCGCGCGCGATTTTCCCGACGTGCAGATCATTCTCAACCACACCGGCATGCAGGTCGACAGCCCTGAGCATTTCGACGCCTGGAAAAAGGGCATGCAGCGATTGGCGCAGGCGCCGAACGTCGCCTGCAAGATCTCCGGCCTGGGCATGGGCGACTGGTCCTGGACCACGGCGTCTATCCGTCCCTACGTCGAGGAAGCGATCGCGGCCTTCGGCGTCGACCGCTGCATGTTCGCGACGAACTTTCCGGTCGACAAGCTGTTCTCGAGCTTCGACACGATCATGAACGCCTTCAAGGAGATCACGCGATACTACCCGCACAGGAGCGGCTTGCGTTGTTCCATGACAATGCGGCCCGGTATTATCGGCTCTAGATCATCCGCCGAAACAAGTGAAATAGCAGGAGACTTTGACATGTTGCTTAAGGGCAAGGCCGTGGTGATTTCGGGTGCCGCGAGCCCTCGGGGAATTGGCCGCTCCACGGCAATGCTGATGGCGGAGCAAGGCGCGCGCATCGCTATTCTTGACCTCGATGAGGAACAAGCCCGTGACGCAGCCGCTTCGCTCGGCGCCGAGCACATTGGCCTCGCCTGCAACGTCGCCGACCTCGATGCCTGCAAGAAGGCTGCTGGGGAGGTGACCGAAGCCTTCGGCAAGGTCGACGTGCTCTGCAACATTGCCGGGATCACGCAGCCAGTAAAGACACTGGATATCGGCCCCGCTGATTGGGACCGCATCCTCGATGTCAATCTGCGCGGCGTCCTCTATCTCAGCCAGGCCTTCATCCCGAATATGCGCGAAAATGGCGGTGGCTCGATCATCTGCATGTCGTCGGTTTCGGCCCAACGTGGCGGTGGCATCTTCGGCGGCCCGCATTATTCGGCCGCCAAGGCGGGCGTGCTCGGGCTTGCCAAGGCGATGGCGCGCGAATTCGGTCCGGAAGGCATCCGCATCAACTGCGTCGCGCCGGGCCTGATCCAGACCGACATCACCGGCGGCAAACTGACCGACGCCATGCGCGCCGACATCATCAAGGGTATCCCGCTCAGTCGGCTGGGCGATGCGCGCGACGTGGCGGGCGCCTACCTCTTCCTTGCATCCGATCTGGCCAGCTACATCACCGGCGCCGTGATCGACGTCAACGGCGGGATGCTGATCCATGGTTGACGGGACAACGGAGATTGAGATGCCTCGCGCTGGCAGCAATGTCGGCCTTACCGAACGAGCCTATCGTATCCGTCGGCATGCCGTGCGCATGGGTCAAGTCCAGGGCCAAGGCTATGTCGGACAGGCGCTCGGTATCGCCGACGTGCTCGCCGTCTGCTATTTCCATGCGCTTCGCTACCGGCCGGATGACACATTGTGGGAAGGACGCGATCGCTTCCTGCTGTCGATCGGACACTACGCGATCGCACTTTACGCGGCACTGATCGAAGCGGGCGTGCTGCCTGAAGAAGAGCTCGAAACCTATGGCACCGACGACAGCCGCATG
Source organism: Mesorhizobium shangrilense (assembly GCF_040537815.1). NCBI lineage: Bacteria > Pseudomonadati > Pseudomonadota > Alphaproteobacteria > Hyphomicrobiales > Phyllobacteriaceae > Mesorhizobium > Mesorhizobium shangrilense. Next base: position 67,411 of record NZ_JBEWSZ010000003.1, on the reverse strand, counting down.
CCGATGTCCGGCATGGCGGCGTATACGCCCGGCATGGAGATCACCGGCGGGTCGCTCGGCCACGGCCTCGGCATTGCGGTCGGCATGTGCCTGGGGCTGAAACGCAAGCGGAGCGACAGTTTCGTCTACAATCTTTTGTCCGACGGCGAGCTCGGCGAGGGCTCGACCTGGGAAGCCACGATGTCGGCCGCGCACCACAAGCTCGACAATCTCATCGCCATCGTCGACTTCAACAACCTGCAGGCCGACGGTCCATCGACAGCCATGCTCTCCTCCGAGCCGGTAACGGACAAGTTCGAGGCGTTCGGCTGGCACGCACAGCGCGTCGACGGCAACGACATCGAAGCGGTACGCGTGGCCTTCGACCTGGCGCGCGGACTTAAGGAACCTCGCCCCCGCGTCATCGTCTGCGACACTCGCATAGCCAAGGGCGTGCCGTTCCTGGAATCCCGCGACATCGCGCATTTCATTCGGGTCGAGCCACACGAATGGACACTGGCCCTCGATGCCTTGGAAAAAGGACGTCCGCAGTGAGGCTGTCAAAGTTCGCGCCGCGCCAAGCCGTCAACGCGGGTGAGCGCAAAACCACGTCGGCGATGATCGCGTCGATCGCACCGGATGGCATTCCGACTCGCAACGCGCCGTTTGGACAGACCCTTGCCCGATTGGCGCATCAGCGGCCGGGGATCGTCGGGCTGACAGCGGACCTCGCGAAATACACCGACCTCCATGTCTTTGCGCAGGAGTATCCGGACCGTTTCTATCAAATGGGCATGGCGGAGCAGGTGCTGATGAGCGCTGCCGCCGGACTGGCGCGGGAGGGTTTTACGCCCTTCGCCACGACCTACGCCGTCTTCGCATCGCGACGAGCCTATGATTTCATTTGCATGGCGATTGCCGAGGAGAATCTCGACGTCAAGATTGTCTGCGCCCTGCCGGGGCTGACCACCGGTTACGGTCCCAGCCACCAGGCGACGGAAGACATCGCGATCTTCCGCGGCATGCCGAACCTGACGATCATCGATCCTTGCGACGCGCTCGACATCGAACAGGCCACGGAGGCGATCGCGGACCACAAGGGGCCGGTCTACATGCGGCTTTTGCGCGGCAAGGTGCCGCTCGTGCTCGACGAGTATGACTACACATTCCAGATCGGAACGGCGCGGTTGCTGCGCGACGGTGCGGACGTGCTGTTCATTTCCAGCGGCCTGATGACCATGCGTGTTCTGGAGGCCGCAAAGGTGCTGGAAGCTGACCGGATCGGCTGCGCCGTGCTGCACGTGCCGACGATCAAGCCGCTCGACACGGAAGCCATCCTTGCCGCCGCGCGCCAGCCGGGACGGCTGGTGGTGGTCGCCGAGAACCACACGATCATCGGCGGGCTGGGCGAAGGCGTTGCCGCCCTGCTGATGCGCGAAGGCGTGACCCCGATCTTTCGGCAAATCGGCCTGCCCGACGAATTCCTCGATGCCGGCGCGCTGCCGACACTTCACGACCGCTACGGGATCTCAACCGCCGAGATCGTGCGCCGCGTCCGCACGTGGACGGAATGAAATCAAGTACCCGTGCCATCAATCAAATACCCGCGCCATGTGGCCAGCGCTGGAGGCCCTCGCCCCGATGTCAACGGGACAGTGGACAACCGCTGGAGGGCATCCGATGAGGCTCAGCGCCTGCACATGCCCCATGGCGCGGTTCGAAACGAAGCGGATCGGCGCATCCATCTCTCGTGTTGTTTAGGACACGGGCCACCTTTGGGAAGCCAGCTTAAGCCAGCATGACGATAGGCCTGTTGGTCGACACCCAACCACCGTGCCGCCCAACGGCAAGGTCAAGGATTGATATCAACGATATGAGCCGATCGGCTCCGCAAGATGCCCCTTTTCAATCGGACGTTTGCTCATCCGAGGGGCGCAGTGATTTATTCGCTTCCAGGAAATCGATGGTAATTCGCATCATTTCGATGCGACGATGCGCACACTTTCTATCTTGCTGCCGTTTTATTCGCCCTAAGACGGATTTAGCATTGTCTCACCCACGTCGCTAACGGTGATGGATGCGATCCGCAGGGTCAATGAGCGGAAGATAAGCCTCGCGCGGAATGCCTGCATCGGCAGCGTTTCGTAGATGTTCGTCGAAACGCGTGTCGACCCGGAGACTCTCCTCCTCAAGAATTCCGCCAACGACCACCAGGTAGTCAAAGCGGCGAATATCTCCAATCCTCTCGTGGGGTGCGACAGCAGGACCATTGGTACGGGGAGCAGAACGGCCCAGAGTGCAGAACGGCGCAGGCCCATGGCGCGCTCCGGTGACACTGTCGAGCGCGAACCGATATCGCCCGCCGCGCCAGTCGCCGAGGCTCGCGCGATGTGAGGACGGGCCATCTATTCGGTTGAAAGCCTGCCCGACATCATCGCCCCAGAGGAAGCCGTCTCGATCCGCCGGCCGTCGCGGTCAGACGAGCATCAGAATAAGCCACCTTTTCACGGACTGACTCCAATTCGCGCTACCATCTGTGGGAAACGAATTTTTCGATCAGCCACACTGCAGCGGGACCCAGTGCCTTTTCCTTCCGGTAGGCGATAACCAATGGGAAGCTTGGCATCAAATCAGAGCCCTCCCACCTGTCTGGTCTCAGCTCGATCAACCGTGCGGCGGCAATATCCCCCTCAACCCGTGACCGTGGCATCGAACCCCAGCCGACGCCCGCGAGTATGAGGTCGTATTTCGTCTGAAGGTCGTTGACGCGCCACCGGTTGGCTGCATGCACGCCATAGTCTCGCCCACTGTCAACTTGGGGAGCCGGGCTGATAACCAATTGGGTGTAGTCACGCAGTATCGTTGCGCTGAACGTCCCATCAATTTTGCCAAGCGGATGCGTTGGTGCCGCGACCGGGACCAGATCGATTCGACCGCACACCCGCCGTTCGAATTCATCAGGTTGGCGCTCGGCAAGCAAACCCAGGTCAGCAGTTCCGTCGCGCAATGCTTTGGCCGCAGCATCGAAGGTTTCGGTCAAGATGCGAATTTCAACGAAAGGGAAAGCCTGGGTGAATTCCCCAAGCACACGGCTCAGCAGGATCGCTGGCGTGTAGGATACAACGGCCAGGGTGAGTTCTGCCTCGAGCCCCTTTGAAATTCCTTGCGCGTGGTGCCGCCAATCTGCGACGTCGTCAAGAATCCGCCGTGCGCGCGGTAACAAGGCTTTACCCGCTTCCGTGAGAACCGGGCGGTAGGCGGAGCGATCAAAAAGAGGGAACCCGCTCTGTTCCTCCAATTTCTGAATTGTATAGGTGATCGCCGACTGCGCCCGATTCATGCGGCGAGCAGCAGCGGCAAAGCTGCCTTCTTCGACGATCGTGACGAATACCAAGAATTGATCGAGGGTGAGCGCGTCCATAGTCATGCCCAAAGATCTGAACGTTTTTCAGAGACCATCCGAGATTCCCGCGATCCACCATTCCCGATGCCGAGTGCGCGTAGCCATCTGCCCCACAGCCCCGGTCATCCCCGACTTCGCTTCCATCGATTGTTGGCCAGAAGCCTCTGCAAGGACCAGCGCGCAGACCGTCGGCATAAGGCTCGGATCGCCATGTACAGCGACTATATCAGTTTATTTGAATGACTACACCGAAATTTGATCGCTTTCTTTGGTGGTGCTGCGGCCTAAAATCATCCGAACAGGCAGGAAGTAACGCGCCCAGCCGGCGTATGTGCTGGCTACCTTGCCTGCGCCCCGACTGGTGCTTTTCAGCCTTATGGAGTTATCGGATGTCAAATACGTTGAGTTTTGCGCCTACACAGCCGGCAAGGAAGCCGCTGCGAGCCGGGCTGTGGGTCGCCCAATTGCTCGTTTTCACGTCCTTTACCCTGTTTGGCGGCATGAAGCTGTTCATGCCGGTCGATCAATTGGCGGCAATGTGGGTCTGGCCCGGTGCAGTGCCCCCATGGTTCCTGCACCTTATGGGCTTCATCGACTTTGCGGGCGGGTTTGGCGTGCTTTTACCTGCACTGACTCGGATTCAGCCACGACTCACCGTTCTGGCTGCACTTGGTTGTGTGCTGCTGCAAATCGCTGCGATAATCTTTCATTTGTCTCGTGGTGAAGCCTCGGTCGTGCCACTCAACATCATCCTACTCGCCCTTTCCATGTTCATCCTTTGGGGCCGCGGGAAGAAGGCTCCCATCCCGCCGCGCGGATGAGAGTCCGAGAGAGTGAGACCGCAAGCTGTCCGATTGCTTCGCCATCATGTCCGGGTGGCTGACTCCTCGCACCCGGAGTTGCACCTCAGGAGAGGCGCGCCAGCCAAATGCGGGCGGCCGTCACAGTCCTGAAGTCCTCGGGCAGGCCGAACTTCTTCGGCGAGATCGCTTGCGGAGCCCGTCGATCAATCGACGGCTTGCCGAGGTCCGCCGCCGTGAGTGCAGCGGTTGCCACCGGTTCGCCAACGGGGGTCTGGCGCATGTCAGGACACCCGGCGGTCCAACAAGCCCTGCGCTTCGACGAGTTCCGTCTTCCCGTCTCTATGTCTCCGCCCAAGCTTAATTCGGTCGACCCCCGTGGTTCGCGACCCGTATGCCCGGCAGCGGGGGAGGGGGAGGCGCCGCTGTGAGGCGTCCGCCATCTGATCAATGTCGGATTTCCGACAGTGTCGGATTTCCGATTGCACATCAATACGCTAACTCATTGCTTTAATATAATTTTCGTCTCTGGCTCGGTCTTTGCACGGGAGTCTCCGAACGCATCAGCGAGACGTCGTCCCATGATCATGCTCACCGAAAATGCCGTCGCCGCCGTGAAGACTGCCCTCTCGGGTGCCGCCAGGCCGGCGGAAGGCCGAATACAGGGCCTGTACATGGATAGGGCCGCTTCCGTCGCGAGGAAACAGCCATTCCTACGGTCGGGGAGCCGCCAGTAGCCCCGTAAGATGCGCCCGACAGGTGGAGTGCCAGACCCGGATGACGCCGCGCCCCGCTGTCGATGCAACCGATCTTGAGACCGACGGCTCGGAGGCGCAGGCCTTTGGCTTACTCCCACATCCGGTCGGGACCGCGACTTGAGAATGCCCGTGAGAGGCGGAGTAAGCCCATGGCCGATATTCGCCGCGAACATGCCGCTAGTTTGGGAAACACCAATAGGAGCAAAGCAAGTGGAGCTTTCTTGCATTGGGGTCGGCGCTGGGCCGTCTAATTTGAGTCTTGCGTGTCAGATACACGAAGAAATGGGGCAAGGGGCGCTGTTCCTGGATCGGCAGGTCGACTTCCGTTGGCATCCAGGCATCGCATTCGTTTCCTCGGAGCTCCAGGTCAGCCACTTCAAGGATCTGGTCACGCTGGTGAATCCGCGATCAGCCTACACCTTCGTAAACTACCTGTACGAGAACGGGCGTCTGTACCACTTCCTGAACGCACAGTTCGAGGCCGTGCTCAGAGCTGAGTTCGAGCAATACCTGAACTGGGCCTTCCACAGGAACCCGCTTGTCCGTGGCGGCGAGACGGTGCGCGAAATCCGCTTTGACGGCGAGTTTCGGGTGCGGACGGATAACGCGGTTCTCGGCACCAGAAACGTCGTGGTCGGCATTGGCAAGCAGGCGCAAATTCCAACTCAGTTTCAGGGCTGGACTGGACGCAACCTGTTCCATTCATCTGTTTTACTGCACATCCATCCTGAGGTGCGGAAAAAGCATGTCTGCGTGGTTGGCGGAGGCCAGTCGGGAGCCGAGGTGTTGTTGCACCTTGTCGGCCTGTCGAAAGAACGGCGGCCTCGATCGATCACTTGGGTCTCGCAGCGCGAAAACTACCTGCCCATCGACAACAGCCCGTTCACAAACGAGTTGTTCATGCCCTGCGTTTCGGATCGTTTCGCGGCGATGAGCGAGTCGCAGCGCAAGCTGCTCTTGCGTCGTTTCGTGCTTGCCTCGGACGGCGTTTCGGAGACCTCGTTACGCGCAATCTATCAGGCGTTGTACCGCCACGCATTTATCGAGCCAAACCAATGCGACATCACGCTACGGCCGGGTTGCAACGTTTCGCGCTGCATCAACGCCGGAGCGGGTCACAGGCTGACCCTGCAGCGCGGAATGGACGATGTCGGTGAAGTTACGGCCGACATCGTCATCCTGGCTACTGGTTACCAGAAGGCCCTCCCAGACTTCTTGGAACCGATCGCGGGCCGGCTGGAGCAGATCGACAATGAGTTGGCCATTCGCCAGGATTTTTCGGTGCGCTGGGACGGACCGCATGGCAGACGCATCTTCGTACAGAACGCGAGCCTCGGGCAGCGCGGGCTGGCTGATCCGAACCTAAGTCTGCTGGCCTGGCGCGCGCGTCGCATCCTCGACAGCCTTCTGGGGCGAGCGCGATGCACGAAACCCGAGCACCGTGGCTTCATCAGCCGCACCTCCATCGAGAACTGGCCCGAACCCGTGGCCGAAGAAATGGGCAGCGGGATATGACTCGTCGACTACTGATCATCGGCGGAGGCATCCTAGGAATGATGTCCGCCTCCGCTGCGGCGAAGGCCGGAGCCTTCTCCGAAATCATCGTGACCGAACAAGCCTTCGGATCCATCGGCGCATCGCATTATTCTGGGGGCGTGCATTTCCCCGATGCGGCCTGAACCGCTTCGGTTCTCACGGGGTCAGCGTGAGCGTCGTGCTAGCGCCGTCAAGGCCGCTGTCGCGCCGCCTGCGGGCCGCCTGCGGGCCAGCCTTGACCGCGCGTAGCGCGCTGCTCACCGCACGCCGTGAGGTTGGGACGAACAAAGGGATGCCCGCTCCCGCTATGATCCTTTTTACTGAACTTGACGAACACAACTCTTTCCTCCCATGAAGTGCGGCTGTCGCTCTCGGCTCACAGGCTCCTGCCGCGCCCGCAGCCGCGCGTTGAGTTCAGATGGCTAACTGATCACAGATTGAGGTTTGAGCAGACTTGGGCGTGGTGGCGCCCCGACAACCCGCGACACGTAACCAAGGTCGCGCACCATCCTGCGAATTGTCATCGCTATGACAACAATCGCCACTCCAAGCACACTTGCGACCGCGATTCTGGTCGTGAGACCCCAGAGTTGTCCGAACTGTATCAAATCCATGAGGCGAAAGACGGCACCCTGGACCAGGTAGAGCAGCAGCGTGCTCTGACCAAGCTCCACCGCGACGAAGCGAGCTACTCGAGCTGAACAGCCGGCTCTCCAGCATTGGAACATAAACTGCATCGCCACTGCAGAAGCCGCTGCAGAGCCAGCGAACATCAGCAACACTTGTTTAGCTGACTGTCCATCGTGAACTAGAACAAGATTGTTGTAGGCGTAAGTCTCCTTTCCCCAAGCAAGGAAGCACAGGAAAGTTGCCATCGAGAGTAAGGCCATCAAAAGAGTTTTGGGGCGCAGAATGATACTCGTCAGCCATGCGGTCGACTGGGCAAACAAGAACCCAAAACAGAAGAACGGGTAAGTGTATCTCACCAACGGCATTATCGACGATGTGAGGGGCAAGAATGCGACCGCAATTGCGGATGCTCCTATAATCCACATCGATAAGTGATTGAAAGTGGTAAGAAGCTTAATAAGAAGGAAAGAAGCGAATGCCGCCCACATGAACCAGTATGTGCCAATGAACTCCTTCGAAAAATCCAACATTCCACCAGCTAAACCGCCCGTTTGAGAAACCACGGCGGACTTGGATATCCAGATTAACGCACACCAAACCAGCATTGGAAGTAGTAATTGCATCGCTCGATCGCTGACACCTCGAGTGAACGATTTTCGCAAAATTGCTCCAGAAGAAAGATATCCGCTTATCGCCATAAAGAGAGGCATGTGAAACATGTAAATTGACTTGAAATATGGCGACATCCAAAAGTTGTCAGTGTCTCTATATATTACTGACTGCAAAAGATGTCCAATTATTACCAAGATAATGAGTACGCCTTTGGCGAAATCAAAGACTAGGTCTCGGTTGTTTGTCCCTGCTGAGCGCGAGCCGGCACTCTTTCGCCCCGACGGCATGTGATCAAGCATAAGGCCTCTAGGTATCTTTGCGTCCATGCATTGTCCCGCGGATCACTACTTTCCGCCCTCTGGTGTTCTTAACGGAAGATTCCCGGTTGGTGACTTGCTGGACCGGTTAATTTCACGGAGCGGTGCACATTCACAGTCAAGGCTTTCGCGAGAAAGCGAGATCTCTCGAGCGGCGCTTAGGCTTTCTGGATCCGCACGTGCCGGGCTCTCCTCGGGCGACAGGGCGCCGCCGTTGGGATATTCGCTGGAAATGATGGGTATTAGGTAGGGGCACGGCGAGCGCGCCAGAGTCGGCGCAAAGTATCGAATGTTTGCGCGGATCGCGGCGGTATCCAGGGCCCACTGGCTGCAACCGAGCGGACGAAATCCCCATGCCTGGTCGCAAAAGTCGAGCGCAACGGCGGTCGAAATCATGTGTGGCAACATCCTCTCGCGATTGCGCCTGGTCAGTGAAAAGATGCCTTGCGGCGGCTCATCCATGATTCCGTTCGATTCATCGAGCTCGGCGAAGGCGGCGGTTCAGGTGGCCTAAAGCTGAAAGTTGGAGTCCTTCACGGGGACCAATTTCCCTTGCCTCGCCTCGCAGAACCTGTTTCCGGCGGATCTGCAAGGGCACCAAGGCTTCGGTCCAATCAAGCATGCTGCGACCGCTCACGGTGCGATCCTCGCACCCAAATCCAGCCGCTTGTGGATCTCCAATGAGGATGGAGGGCTGCAGCAGGACAGAAGCAGAACGGGCCTGTTCTAGAGGCTCGTATTCCTGAGCAAAACATCGCCCTCCACTCCGCGTGGATAGCGGGTCACCAATTCGAACGAAGGCAAAAGATCAAGAATGGCTTGCAGGGACAGCTGCCCTTCATAGAGCTCGTGGTCGCTATATTCCGTGTAGATAAAGCGCGTGTTGCTCAAGGTCTGTCTGCCGCCAGCAATGACATCTGACTCGGCTCCCTGCACATCCATCCAGATGAAGTCGATCTTGTTCAGGTTCGCTTCGCTGCACCAGTCGTCAAGCCTTCGAGTTTCAACTGGGATGGGGCGATCGAACCGAACCCAAGCATGTTCGACAAGATGATTCTTGGGTCGGCGTATCGAGCCAGATTGGTCCCATTCCTTTGCGCTTCCTTCTCCATTGCTTGGATGGAAATCAATCGTGCCATTTCGGTTGCTGAGCGCGATTTCAAACAGTTTCATCTTGTCCAGGTACGGATTCATGTTTTTCTTAAAGCGAGCAGCCGCACGAGGGTCTGGCTCAAAGCAGTAGAGCTGAGCCTTCGGGCAAAGCCTGAGAAAACGTCGCGCATCGGTTCCGTCATTGCAGCCGATGTCCAAGATGACGGGATCGGGTTTTTGCAGTAGTGAAACGATATGCTGATGTACTTTTAATGAAGAGATCGGTTCCTGCATATGTATTTCCATCGAACTTTACCCTCAACGCCTCAATTGCGCACGCGACATCCCTGGAAGGTATCAACCGGAACTCCGGGGGCTAGCGCCAGCCAACTGCGATTTGTTTCGAATGATCCCGCCTCGACCGCGCCGGTCGGTCCATGAATCTTTCGGAAGAAGTTGGACAGTTTGACTGGTCGGCGAGTGGCAGCTCGCATTCTCAGTAGACCTGTTCTCCCGGCCGACTCATATCCGCATTCTCTAAAATTCGTAAAATCGATTGTATTGATGGAACGCATCCGCACGATGGATGTATGGCAAGCCACGCCCTGTGATTGGCCGGGAGAGGACTACGGTTCGCCGGGTGGCGCTTACGCGGATCCGATCACGCTTCGAGGATGGACTAAGGGCGCATTTCTTCCAGGCCCAGTGTAGTGAGCAAACACAACGCTGACTTCGACCCATTCCGCGGAGGTGACATTCCGACGGCTTCGCCAAAGGCGGCTAAGGGCGATTGACAGCAAGGGCACCACCGACCTCCGGCTTCATGGGCTTTGGCCCCTGTATGGTCCGGGACAGTAAGCAATGTTGTCGTTAGCATCTGCCAATGCTCGAGGGCGGGACCTCGCGGCCAATCTCTCAGTTAGACGTTGTGCCATGTCCAACCGGAAATCGTGCGCATCCGGATAAACCGCCAACACGCAGAACGATGAGTCGATCGCTGGGGCCTTTCCGAGACCGAGAGCTTGCACGACCTCGGCATTGCGGCGTGCTGCTTCCAGTAGGCCATTGCGAACCATGTTTTGGGTTAGCAATTGCGGGCCTCTTTGGTGGCGGCGGGCGACGCTGGTCGCCCGGGCATCGGATCTGAGGATTCGACGCGTCAGCCGGGCGTTGAGCGCGTTTCAGATCATCTGCGCCATACAGTGGACTTGGCGGGTGGCGCCTCCGTCCTGAATTTGGATAAGGCGAGCCAATGCGAACATGGTGCGCTCCCGGCCGCGCCGGTCGGCGCCGTGAACCCGGAGTCCTGCCGCCTTCAACGTCGTGGCAGGTCGCACGCGGTCCCACGCCGGTCGCCGTCCGCAATATGCCCACGATGATGTCCCTGGCGTGTGCTAGCGGCCTAATTTGGGCGAACCAGGCCGTTAGCCGGTATATAAGTGCTTCACGCACCTCTCGCGGCGGCAATGCCAGATTTGAATGGCGCAGGAAAGTTGGAACCAGATCGAACATGCAGCCAGCCAGGCTGTGAGCATCAACGTCAAGCTTTATGATGGCGGAGAAAATCCTCGTACGTCGCTTGCAACCCGACACCAAGAGACGTTTTGGCTTTCCAGCCAAGAGTATGCAAGCGCGATACGTCCAGCAGCTTGCGCGGTGTGCCGTCTGGCTTCGTCGTGTCGAACACCAAATCGCCCTCGTAGCTGAGCGTCGTCTTAATCAGTTCCGCCAGTTCGCGAATTGTAACGTCCTCTCCAACGCCAACATTGATCAGCGGCGCGGTCGCGGGAGCCGTCAAGGCGCCAAAATCCGAATCCGGCAGGCCAAGCAGGAATGCAATGGCATCCCCTATATCCAAAGAGTACATGAACTCTCGCTGGGGCCCTCCGGATCCCCAAACCACGACCGAGGAGTCACCGTTCATTCTGGCCTGATGAAAACGTCGCATCAGAGCGGGCAGAACGTGAGAGTTGTCGGGGTGATAATTATCTCCGGGACCGTACAAGTTGGTCGGCATCAACGCGAGATAGCGCGTCCGGTACTGTCGGTTGAAAGACCAGCATGATTCAACGCCGGCTATCTTTGCCAAAGCGTAGGGTCGATTTGTCGCTTCAAGCGGACCGGACAGAAGGTAGTCCTCTCGTATCGGTTGCGGGCAATCCCGTGGGTAGATACACGAGCTACCAAGAAAGATCATCCGCTCAACGCCGGATGCGTGGGCGGCATCAAAAACGCTGACTTGAATCGCGAGATTGTTGTGAAGGAAATCAACCGGAAAGCTTGCGTTGGCAAGAATTCCACCAACCTTTGCGGCGCACATAATGACGTAATCCGGTCTTTGCGACATAAAGAACTCGCGGGTCGCGGTCCGATCGGAGAGATCCAGTTCGTCGTGGGTCCGCGTTATTATTTCATACGATTCTAAGGCCGCGAGGGCTCTCACTGTGGCGGATCCAACAAGGCCGCGATGGCCCGCTACATAGACTTTTTTCATGTCTTCATTCTCATCTGCTTACGTTTGTATTTCGGATGGAGCTGGGCAGCCTGCATGTCACGTTCACCGCCGGCTGCCAGAGAAATCGGGTAAGCGCCTATGCACTTGGGGAACCTCGTCGCGTCGAGCCAACGCGATGTAGCTTGCGCAGAGCGCGGAAGAACCCGGCCGCATGGACATGCGCCTCGGTGATGTTCGGCGTACACGAGAAAACACTCCTCGGAGCGAGCGCGAATACTAATAACTATTCTTAGGGCCCATCCTTGAATTGTTCCTATGCAACGTTCCGCAAGATTGGTGAAATCGTTTGTTTCGATGAAGCGCATCCACGAGTTGGATAGCCGCGGACAAGCTTCAACGGCTTGACCTAAATTTCGTCCTCGACGCGGAAATAATCGCAGACGGCGGCGTCGCTAGGCGTCACGCTTCTACCACTCGCCCGAAATGTGTTCTGGGCCGTCGGCCTAATTTGCGCCTCGGCGCACGCCGCGCCAGGTAAAGGGGACGGAACGGTGATCGGGCGGAAGCAGCCACCGTCTCGATCGCCTCCGGCCTGGGCAGGAGGCGTGCCGGCCGCGGCCAAATCACCGGGCCAGGTGTCATCGATATTCGTGCCGTCGCCATGCGCCTTACGGGTCGTTCCGGCACGCCGCTCAACGGGCACCATGCGCCAAAGACGATCCGCGCCGATGCGATTGGCGATCGAATCGATGAGAGTGGAAACGTCCGCCTTCTGCTCCGCAACGAGCGGTGAAGAGCGTGTCAGAAACGAGTGGCTCGGTGATTGTCGCCCCAAGGCGTTCGATGCCGATGCCGGAATCGACCTTGGCGATCTTGTCGGAGTGGAGGGGCCGGGCACTTCGGCTCGCGCAGGGGCTGCGCCGTGCCGACGCGGATCGCCTCGATGCGGTTGTCGTCGCTGTGGAAGAAGAGATCAAGGCGCCGAGCGCCGAGGCCTTATCGCTTCGCGCGTCGCGGAGCTGGACCACCAGCTTGGCGGTATAGCGCGTCTGCTTCGTCAGTGCTTGCACCAGGCTCGCAGATTTCAGGGCTACCTCAGCAAGGCGGCCGTCACCGTGGGAATGCTTTGCGGGGGAGATCGGCAACTCCAGCCCCTCAGCTCTCCCTCTCTACCGTGCCGTCCAGGTACTGAGTCAGTGCGCAGACCAAATGATAGAAGATGCTGGCCGGCACATCTGACGCCAGCGAGCGGCCGCGTTCGTCGATGCGGTCTATCCACAGGCCGAGCGGCGCTGGGTCGATGTGCCAGCGAAACAGGCGGCCGACACGCTCCTCGATCTCCGGCTTAAGGTCGGGCCCGCCTGAACCATCGAGCGCGATCGCCGCCTTGATCGCTTCTGCCTGCGGCCAGCTGCGCGACACCCGGTCGAGCGGCAGGCCCTGCCGCGATACGGCGCCGTAGGCAAGGCCGGTAGCGCGGTTGAGGCCGTTGGCGACGGCCGAGGCATATAGCTTGCGGGCAAAGTCGGTGAGTTCAGTCTGGCCACTGCGGTCGGCGAAATCGACCAGCAGCGAAGCCCATTCGAAATGATGGCCGGGCTCGGTCCAGGTGGCTTTCTCGCTGTTTGCCGACTTCCAGCCGTCGTCGAAATATTCGCCGACAGTCCAGCTTTCGGCATCGAAGAAATGGCTGCGGAAGAGATCGATGATGCGCGAGGCACGGCGCAGATGGGCGCGCTCGCCAGTCGCCCGGTGCCAAGCGAGGAAGGCTTCGAGCAGATGCATATGCGGGTTGGAGCGCCGTTCGCCCATACCGTCCAAGGTTTCGAGGAACCGGTCATGCGGCTGTCCTCGAGATGCGCATCAAGAAAAGCGAAAGTCTCTTCGCCGAGCCGCAAGGCATCGGGATGGTTGGACATATGGGCATGCGCCAACGCCAAGAGCACGCAGGAATGATCGTAGGCGTCCTCAACCGGATCGGCGACCGAGCCGTCGACATTGAGCGTGCGCACCCAGCCGCCTCTATCGGTGCGACCCTTTCCGGCCATGAAGTCAATGCCGTGGGCGATCAGCCGCTCGGCCGGGCCGTCCCAGCCGCGCGCCTTGGCGACCGCGAAGGCGTAGACCTGGCGCGCCTGCGTGCGCATGCGTTTCGGCTTCATCAGCGGCGAGCCGTCGAAGGCCAGCGCCTCGTGGAAGCCGCCGTGGCGCTCATCGACGCCCAATGTCGACCACAGCGGCAGCGTCTCCTCGAACAGCCAGTGATGTACGCGACGGCGCCAGGCACCGCTGTCGATGACGCGGTCATGCGCCGGCGTGAACCTCGTCTCCAACCGGCCGGATTTTTCCAACTGCTCGACGATCTTCTTGACGTGCTGGCTGTGGCTGACCGGCGCAACGAAGATAGCGTCCACCGTCGTGACGATGGCGACGTCCCTCATCCCGATCGCCGACACCAGGCGACCGTCGCTGCGGATATAGGAGTTCTCGCAATCGATGGCGACGACGTCGCCGACGATGACGTTTCCCTCTTTGTCTGAGGGGCCGACATCGAGCAGCGATTGCCAGGAGCCTAGATCGTTCCAGCGGAAGCCGGCAGGCACCATGGCGATATCCTTCGCACGCTCCATGACGGCGTAGTCGATCGAAGTCGAAGGGATGGCCGAATAGAGTTCCAGCGGCATATAGAGGCCGGACAGATCGCTGGTCGCCGACTTGTAGGCGGCTTCGGTCGCCTGCCAGATTTTCGGCGCGAAAGCGGCGAAGGCATCGCGCATGGCGCCGGCTCGAAACAGGAAGATACCGGTATTCCAGTAGAAATTACCGGCCTCGAGATAGGTCTGGGCCGTTGCAAGATCGGGCTTCTCGACGAAGCGCGAGACATCGAACACGCCGTCCCGGTCGGTCGCGACCTCGATATAGCCGTAACCTGTTTCGGGCTGCGTCGGCTTGATGCCGAACACCACCAGCCGGCCGGCGCTGGCCGCCGCTGCGCCCGCCTCGATGCTCTCCCAGAACTGTCGAGGCGTCGAAATCTCATGGTCGGAGGGCACCACCAGCACCAACTCGTCGCCATATTCGGAGAGCGTGCGCAGGCTGGCCAGCGCGACAGCGGCCGCCGTGTTACGGCCGGTCGGCTCGAACAGCGGCCCGCCCCCGGAAAGGTCGAGGCCGGCGAGATCGGCATGGACGCGGTCTGCATGCCGCTCCGAGGCGATCAGGAAGATCGGTGTTTCGCCATTAGGTCTTGCAGTCAGCCGGCGCAACGTCTTGGCCAGCATCGAACCATCGCCGGAAAAGTCGTGGAACTGCTTGGGATTGTCCTGGCGCGACAGCGGCCAGAGCCGCGAGCCGACGCCGCCGCTCATGACAAAACTGACGATCCGCTCGGTCATGGACGCCCTGTCAAAAAGTCTGGTTGTAGGGGCCGACTTCGGGGCTGCGACGCAGCACCGCGTCAACGGCGTCGAACATCTGCCGGCGACGATCCGACGACACCGGGCTTTCGACGACGACGACAAGCTCCGGCTTGTTCGACGAGGCGCGCACCAGCCCCCAGGTGCCGTCCTCGGCGACGACGCGTACGCCGTTGACGGTGATCAGGTCAACGATCTTCTGGCCAGCGAAGCTGGCGCCATCGCGCTGCATCGCCTGAAAATCGGCAACCACTCGCTCGACCAAACCATACTTCACATCGTCGGCGCAGTGCGGCGACATGGTCGGCGTGCCGAAGGTCAGCGGCAATGCGCGGTAGAGATCGGCCATCGAACTGCTGGGACTGCGGTCCAGCATCTGGCAGATGGCGATTGCCGTGACCAGCCCGTCGTCGTAGCCGCGCCCGATCGGCGGGTTGAAGAAGAAATGGCCTGACTTTTCGAAGCCGGCGACAGCGCCGAGCTCGGCGACGCGGCGCTTGATGTAGGAGTGGCCGGTCTTCCAGTAGTCGGTGACGGCGCCATTGGCGCGCAGCACTGCGTCGGTGTTGAACAGGCCAGTAGACTTGACGTCGACGACGAAGGTCGAGCCCGGGTGGAGCAGCGAAATATCGCGCGCGAGCATGACGCCGACCTTGTCGGCAAAAATCTCGTTGCCTTCATTGTCGACGACACCGCAACGGTCGCCATCGCCGTCGAAGCCGAGCCCGACATCGGCGCCGGTCTCCAGCACCTTGTCCCTGATGGCATGCAGCATCTTCATGTCCTCGGGATTGGGGTTGTAGCGCGGGAAAGTGTGGTCGAGCTCGACATCGAGCGGGATGACCTCGCAGCCGATGCGCTGCAGCGCTTCCGGCGCAAAGGCGCCGGCGGTGCCGTTGCCGCAAGCGGCGACCACTTTCAGCTTTCGCGTGATGCGCTTGTCGCGGATCAGATCGTCGAGATAGGTCGCGCGAAAATCGCGGATGAAGTTATAGGAACCGCCGCCGGCAAGATCGAAGTCACCGGCCAGCACGATCGCCTTCAGCGCGCTCATTTCATCGGGGCCGAAGGTCAGCGGCCGCGCCGCGCCCATCTTGACACCGGTCCAGCCATTCTCGTTGTGCGAGGCAGTGACCATGGCGACCGAGGGGGTGTCGAAGGCGAACTGGGCGAAATAGGCCATCGGCGACAGCGCCAGGCCGATATCCCTCACCTTTGCTCCGGCGGCCATCAGCCCAGAGACCAGCGCCAGCTTGATGCCAAGCGAATAGGAACGGAAATCATGCCCGGTGACGATGTCGGGTCCGGCACCGAGACGGCGGATCAGCGTGCCGAGCCCCATGCCGAGCGCCTGGACGCCGATCAGGTTGAGCTCCGGCGGCTCCGCCGAACCCGTTTGGCCGAACCACCAGCGGGCATCGTATTCGCGAAAGCCGGACGGTTTGATCAGCGCCGAAGTTTCAAACTCGAAGCTGTTGGGTCGGGCCTCGTCAACGGATTTGATCATCACGGGTCAGGCGGCTCCAGGCAAACAGGGGACCGGAGTTCGACAATAGGCACAATGGCTTACTCTCGCTTTCCGCCTCTTCTGGCGGGTCTTGGTGTCGCCGGAAAACCAAAAGCGCCGAATCGCCGAGGGGCCTCCACCCATCAGAACCAGAGTCGACGGGGTGCCAAGACTATCACCAAGTCGGGAGATGTTCGGAGGAGTTGTCAATTAAGCTCAAACGACCCGGTTCGTTCAAATCGAATTCAATAATACGTGGCGCGAAGAGGCGGGCATAGCGCGAGAAGGCGCTGGTCGGCGGAAAGCGAATGACGGTATCGCACCGCCCAAGGAGGTACATCTCGACGAGCGCAGAAAAACCGCCGTTAACGCCCAGTGCCGCGCTGTGTAGTGGCCCGGCCCGATCCGCTTGGAAGTGTTTTGGAATAGTGAAAAGATCGGGAAACACGCCAGACAAGTCATGATGCACCTGCGCACTGTCAGTACACAATAACACCTTCACAGGTCTTGAATGCGGTAGCGCTTTAGCCTTGCGAATGGCCGTGCATACCTGCCGGAAGGCGAGTGCCGGATCAGCCCAGTAGGGAGCGTGCTCCATAATATCTTCGCCGTTGCCGTGCCGGACATGCACCCCGATTATGCTATGCTCCTTGAAGTGCTCCTGGTAGATGGCGTCAATCCGAGCTTCAATTTCAGGCCTCGGTTTGATACTCCGAAAAATCTGTCGTTCGGCATCCACATCGCAACGCCACATCAAGCAAGCATCGCATACTACTGTGTTGGCTTCAGTGTCACTTTGGGCCTCGAAAAGCTCTCTCAGCTCTTCACGTTCTCGGAAAATCTGTTCATCTGGGCGGAAAACGCAGTCGATCGATGGCTTATTCCACCACGGCGGGAAGAAAGGCCCAGGCAATGAGAGCTCGTTGATTTGATCGTCGCAAATAACCGGTACGCCAGCGATGTCTTGAATTGGCTCGAAGAACATCGGAAACGCATTCGTGAAGGGTTGATCGAGATAACAGGAGCCACGCCAATCTATCGCTAGCGTCCGCCCTGTCCGCTGCGCGTAGGACCAAGCTGCCGCTAGCGACCACATGCAATCGCCAAAACCGGTACGCCGTCGAGAAACGACGAACCGATCCTCGCCCGAACCGATCATCTGGGATCGCGGTCCTATCATCTCGTTCTCCATTTATCGTGACAAGAAAGTCAAATTGCCTGTCTCAAGACCGTTCCACCTGACTGGGCTGCAATGTCGCTCGCCGTAAGGCGGACTTTCTTGCTGGAAATGTCGCACGTCAGCTGCAACACGGAGTCCTTGAGGTGCTTGCAGCGAATGGCCAACTATGGCCGGATGATCATGCGCCTCCGCGCGAACTTCGTGGCACTGCATTACCGATCTCCTTCTCTCGGAAGTTATCTCAACGCATCAGGCGCCGGCGAAGCAGCACCATCGAGAGGAAGAACGGCAACACCGCGTACATGCAAAGCGCACCGATATGCAGGGCGATGCCGCCAGCCGGGCGATCAAGCATTTCCGGACGAATAAGGTCGATCGAATGTGCCAGCGGCAAAAAGTGCGCTACCTGCTGAAAGGTGCCTGACAATTGGGTGACCGGAAAGACCGCGCCTGACAGGAACAGCATGGGTGTGAGGAAGAGCGACTGGTAGAAGACAAAATAGTGGTAGCTGGGCGCAAGCGCGGTGACGGTCATCGCCAGGCTCGCAAACGCGAAGCCAGTGAGAGCGATGGCGGGCAGCACATAGAGGACGGATGGCCATGCCGCATAGCCCAGCATGGCGGCAACGATCGTAATTGTCGTACCTGCCATAAAGGCCTTGGTGGCTGCCCACGCCAATTCACCGAGAACGATGTCGCCGAGGGTAAGTTGTGTGTACAGGATTGCTTCCCAGGTGCGCTGTTCGCGCATGCGAGGGAAAGCCGCATAAATTGTTTCGAAGGTCGACGCGGTCATCGCGCTTGTCGCGACCATGCCGGCTGCCAAAAAAGCAACGTACGACGTATCTTCAACGCGACCTACCATCATTCCGAGGCCAGTGCCCAGTCCGAAAAGATAGATCATAGGATCGGCGAGGTTACCGAGAATTGACGCAAGTGCAGCCTTCTTCCATGACAGATAGTTGCGGCGCCACACCGCAATCCAGTTCCACGCGTTGGCGGGTAGAGCCGCCGCAAAATCTTCACCCATCGTTTACTTCTCCATCTCGCGTCCGGTCAGCCGCAAGAAAACGTCCTCCAGATTAGGTGGACGCTCCAGAAGACGCAGACCGGCGCGCCCGCGCAGCTGCACGCGCACCTGCTCCGGATCGGGCGCATAGCAAAAGAGCGTCTCGCCGCTCACCTCGATGCGCTGAACGTATGGCCTGATCAGCGAACTCAGCTCCTGTGGATTGCCGCCGAAAATCTCGATCACGGGGCACCCGATATGTTCGTCAATCAGGGCATGAGGGCTGCCTTCGGCAATGTTGCGTCCATGCTCGAGAACGCACAGCCGATCGCACAACCGCTCAGCCTCTTCCATAAAGTGGGTAGTCAAAATGATCGTCTTGCCGCGCGCCAGCAGGAAACGCAGACGCTCCCAGATCAGGTGGCGAGCGTGCGGGTCGAGGCCGGTAGTCGGCTCGTCCATT
Organism: Mesorhizobium shangrilense; assembly: GCF_040537815.1. Lineage (NCBI taxonomy): Bacteria > Pseudomonadati > Pseudomonadota > Alphaproteobacteria > Hyphomicrobiales > Phyllobacteriaceae > Mesorhizobium > Mesorhizobium shangrilense. The sequence continues at coordinate 48,254 of NZ_JBEWSZ010000003.1, read as the reverse complement.
ACGAGTAGCTGGGGGTCGTTGATCAGCGCACGTGCCAGCGTCAGGCGCCGCTTCATGCCGCCGGACAGTTCGGCGACACGGGCATCCGCCTTGCTCTCAAGGCGGGCGAACTCGAGGAGCGATGGGATGACCGCTTTGATCGCGCGTGTGCTCATGCCGAAGTAGCGCCCGAACACCAACAGGTTCTCGCGTACCGTGAATTCCAGGTCAAGATTGTCGAACTGGGGAACCACGCCGATGCCCTTGCGTGCCAAGCGACCCCGTGCCGGCACTGGCACTCCGAGCACGGTGATCTTACCCGCGTCAGGCCTTGTCATGCCGAGGACCATACGCGCAATCGTGCTCTTGCCCGCACCGTTCGGCCCCAGCAGGCCGAAGCACTCTCCCGACGCAACGGTGAGCGAGAGCCCATTCACAACGAGCTTGTTGCCAAAGGACTTGTTTACGCCGGTAAGGTCGATTGCTATGTTTGACATGCGTCTATCTCAGGCCGAAAGAAGCCGATCGGCCGGCCGGCAGTTCACTTGTGAGCGTTCTGGTCCAGAGCAGGCCATCGCTGTGAGGGCCCTTGGGGAGCGACGCCGGAGCATTTGTATGTGACGCTCTCCCCCTCTAGGGATTGCCGTCGAGCCGCTACGGATCGTCTGCGGCCACTTCCCGTTCTAACAATTGAAATGTTGTCCAACTCACGACTTGTGCCCTGCGCAGTACACTATCACTCGCCACTGAGCACGCTCTCAGACTCCGCCAAGCCTGAAGAACCGCGCGAAAGATCCGTCCTGCGAATTGAGTGAGCAACTTCCGAACCTCCTGTAGCGTTTGGTTCGGCGATCGGGTTTTTGATGCGGATCTGCTTTTCCCCTCCATTGGGTAGGGTAGGCGCCTTGCGCGACAGCCAATCGCTATTGCTCAATGTGCACAACGCATAGGCTTTCAAGGGAAGTAAGAGAAAGACGTTGATGAATGTGTGCAGAGAAAAACCGAGAAATCGAAGTTGGCGAGCACGAAACGCTGCCACGCTGCACCGAATGATGGTCATGGATGCAATCATCAGGACTGCCGACCAAGGCACTTTGGCTGTCAGTGCGAGCTGCGCGAGTCCAGCCAATACCGACAGGGCGAGCAAAAGCGGGCCGAGATTCTGTCCGACCACATCCAACGTGAGATAGCGATTGAGGCTTGGCAATAGGCGCAGCGCAAGCAACGTGTCCCGAAATGTGCTTCGAGCCCAGCGGAGTTGTTGGCGCAGATACGGCCCTAGCCGATCCGGAACGACGGTTGCGGCGATGGCGTCGGGAACGTATTCGGTTCGAAGGCCTGCTTTCAGCATGAGGATCGTGAGATGGCGATCCTCACCGAAGTCGCTTGGCTTCCCACGAAACAGTTGCGTCTCGTACTGATCCAGCAGCAAAAGGAGTGCGGTGCGACGGTACATCGCACATGGGCCGCAGCAGCACATAACGGCACCAAAGCGAGCCTGTGCCGCTCGCTCCTCATTGCAAGCCAGCCAGTACTCCATATCGATCAACCGGGTCAGCCAGGTGTCGCTCCGGTTGCTGGCCGTCAACTGGCCCATGGCCGCGCCGACGGCTGGATCCTGCATCTTCAGTGCAAGCTTTGTGACGACGTCGGACGCGAGTGTCGTGTCCGAGTCGACGTTCAGCACCAAATCTCCAGACGAGCGGCGTATCGCGGCGATCTGCGCTTTGCGTTTGCCAACATTCTTGTCGAGCAAAATGAAGCTGAATCTCGGGTCGCCCGCAAAGGCACCGTGTACCGGTACGACAGCGTCGCGATTTGAGGAACCGTCATCAACCACATAGACCCGCAGTTTTCCGGCATATTGTTGGCTTGCAATGGAGGCCAGGCACGCGGAGAGCGCGCTCGGATCCTCGTTGAAGCAGGGGACAATGACATCCACGCTCGGCAGAAGGTCGAAATCGACCAAATTGTCCGATTCCGGTGAACGGTCCATCGGCAAAGCATAAGCCATCTGCATGCTTTTATAAGCAGCCGAGAGCAGCGCATAGCACGAGACGGCGACAGTACTGGCTGTGGCAAGCAGGTCCATAGGATCTCTCAATTTTCAGTGAAGTTGAGGAAGCGAGCGGATTACAAATCCGCGGTCATGCAATGCTGGAATCAGGCGGAACAGCGCCTTGACCGTCTGGTCGCGCAGAGTGGCGCGAGTACCGGGTTTCAACTCGTCGGGAGGGCACCCGTCGTGCAAGAGGACAATTGCGCCCGGCCGGACGCCGGCGAGCACGGCGTCGACAATCGCGTCGACGCCGGGGCGAGCCCAATCTCGCGGGTCCACCGACCAATGGACGGGCGCCAGTCCAGCGCTCACCGACGTAGTGAGCACTTCTTCGGACCAGATCCCATACGGCGCGCGCATGTGCCGCACGGTGACCTGGGGGCACGCCATCCTGATGGCTCTGTTCGCCTCAAGAATTTCACGTTCGACTTCGCCGGGTCCGCATCTGGACAGGTCCGGATGAGTCATCGTGTGGTTGGCAACCTCGTGCCCTTCTGCAATCATTCGTCGGATGAGCTCCGGCCGGTCTGCGGCGTAGGCACCGATGACGAAGAACGTCGCCGGCACCCGATGTTCCGCCAGCACATCGAGGATCTCCGGTGTGCAAAGTGGACCGTCGTCGAAGGTCAAATAGACGCTGCGATCTTCGGTGCCGTCAGCGCAGTCGCTCGGCACTTCGCAGAAGTAGTCCAGGTTTTTCATAGCTCCGGACCGTTCCGGTCAATCAGGGTGCCGGACGGCCACTCGCTCATCGAGCGTCCAATCGGCACAACGAAGACAAGCACGTCCTCCAGGCGCGTGGGCGGCAGGTCGAGATACACTTCTGGGTGGGTCGACCGTACGCGAACGTCCGGTACGATGGTCGCCAGACCGTTTCTGCAGAACCTCTCAACATGGTTCCGCATCGCGTGCCGAACCGTGCCGAAAGCGAATGGAACCCCGAGCTGCTGCAGCACTGGATACACGGTGCGCATTGAAAAGCTGATTCCGAATCCCTCAAGATCCTGACGCACCCCGTACAACCCCAGTTCGGCCACTAATAAATCGACATCGCCCACCTTGATGAAGCGGCGCAGTATGCAAATGTGGGCCGCTATGCCGTGCGCGTCGTAGCCGATTGCGCGGAATTCCGGCCTCGCACCGGCCCAACTGCGGCCACCTTCGAATGGCTTTGTCTCGAAGGCCCCAGCATAGGTCTTTCGGAAGAAGTCGGAGAGATCGGCATGGTCGGCTAGTTGCAACTCATTTTCCCAGCACAACCTCCACTGCACGTCAGAGTGCATGGAAAGACCTCGTCTTTGTTGGTGTTTTCTTGAGGTAAGCGTCTAGTAGGGAAGCTTGTCGTGGCGAGCCGACGCGATTTAGCTTGCGCAAATCACCGATGACACTTAGCCGCAATGGACATACGACTCGGTTGATATTCGGCGTACACTGGAAAATGCTTCTCGGAGCCAACGCAAACATTGACAGTTACCTTTAGGCTTACATCGTTGAAATCTCCTATGCGACGTTCACCAAAATCGGTAAAATCGTTTGTTTCGATCAAATGCATCCACACCATGGATAGCTGAAGACATGCGTTTCAAAGGGCTTGATCTGAACCTTCTCGTCGTGCTCGACGCGCTGCTGAGCGAGCGCGGCCTCACGGCAGCGGCACGTCGCATCAACCTAAGTCAGCCGGCCATGAGTGCGGCCGTCGCCCGGCTGCGTGACTATTTCCACGATGAACTATTTACGATGAGCGGTCGCGAACGTATTCTGACACCGCGTGCCGAAGCACTCGCCCCGGCGGTTCGCGACGCACTCCTGCGCATCCAGGGCTCGATTATTTCTTGGGATCCGTTTAACCCAGCTCAATCCGACCGCCGCTTCAGGATTCTTCTTTCCGACTTGGTCACACTCGTGTTTTTTGAAAAGGTCGTGGAACGTGTTGCACGGGAAGCACCCGCCGTCAGCTTCGAATTGCTGCCTGTCGACGACAGCCCAGATGAGCTTCTCCGGCGCGGTGATATCGATTTTCTAATTCTCCCGGATTTGTTCAAGTCGAGCGCGCATTCAAGAGTGGCGCTGTTCGACGAGACGCTCGTGTGCGTGGGCTGCGCCATGAACAAACAGCTGCCACGGCAGCTTACGTTCGAGAGATACATGTCGATGAAGCACGTTTCGGTCAAGTTCGGGCGTATGCTGAAGCCCTCCATCGAGGAATGGTTTTTGCTTGAGCATGGTCTTAAGAGACGTGTCGAGGTCTCCGTGCAGGGCTTCAGCATGATCCCGCCGATGGTATCAGGCACAGATCGTATAGCGACCATGCCCTTGCGGCTGGTCAAGCATTTCGAAAAAACGTTCCCCATGCAGATCATCGACCTTCCGCTGCCACTTCCTGGGTTTACCGAGACCCTCCAATGGCCGGCCCTTCACAACAGTGATCCGGCAAGCATCTGGATGCGGGAGATAATGTTGGAGGAGGCGTCCCACATGGCTACTCCAAGCAAGACCTCGGGACGTCGCGGGCGCTCCTAGCAGGCTGTTGAAAAAGGGCTCGCGACGGTCCCAGGTTCGTGATTCACTCTGACCACGAAGAGGTGGGAGTGAATCGTGCGGGGCGACGACGGACAGACGGGCGAACTGTTCAGCTACGTGGACCTTGAAGCGCGGGTTCGGCGCAATCATCCGTTGCGGGCGATCCGGACGATCGTGAATGAAGCCCTGTCGGCTCTGCAACGCGAGTTCGCGGCGCTGTACTCGCCGATCGGGAGGCCGTCGATCCCGCCTGAGAAGCTGCTTCGCGCGATGCTGCTGCAGGCGTTCTACTCGATCCGCTCGGAGCGGCTTTTGATGGAACGGCTGGAATACGACCTTTTGTTCCGCTGGTTCGTCGGGATCGGCGTCGATGACGCGGCCTGGGACCATTCGGTGTTCTCGAAGAACCGCGACCGGCTGCTAGAGGGCGACATCGCCGCGAAGTTCCTGAGCGCGGTCCTGGCGCAACCCAAGGTGAAGAGGCTTCTTTCCACGGATCACTTCTCGGTCGACGGCACGCTGGTCGAGGCCTGGGCGTCGATGAAGAGCGTCAAGCCGAAGAGCCCGTCGTCGGACGCCGACCCGGGGAACGGCTCGGGCGAGCCGCCGGCAGAGGGCGGCGGGCGCAACGCGGAAGCGGACTTCCATGGCCAGAAGCGGTCGAATGATACGCATGCCTCGACCACCGATCCGGACGCCAGGCTCTACCGCAAGGGTAAAGGCAAGGAGACGAAGCTGTGCTTCATGGGACATGGGCTGATGGAGAACCGCCACGGCCTGCTGGTTGACGCCTGCCTGACGCTGGCCGACGGACATGCCGAGCGGGTGGCGGCACTGCACATGATCGAGCCCCGCGCCGACCGGCCGCAAGCAATCACGCTCGGCGCCGACAAGGCCTACGACGCAGAAGACTTCATCAATGAGCTGCGCACGATGACGGTGACACCGCACGTGGCGCAGAACACCAACGGCCGCCGTTCGGCGATCGACGGGCGCACGACCCGGCATGGCGGCTATGCCGTCAGCCAGCGCATTCGCAAGCGCATTGAGGAGGCGTTCGGATGGATCAAGATGGTCGCCGGACAGGCGAAGACGAAGTTGCGTGGCCGCGACCGCGTCGGATGGGCGTTCACCTTCAGCGCTGCCGCCTACAATCTGGTGCGGCTGCCGAAGCTGTTGGCGGTGCCGGCATGACCGAGCCCGCGGGCTGCCAACTGATCGGCCGCTGGCGGATCGTCGAAGCCGATCTGTGGGATCGCGGCTATCTCAACTTCGGCGGGCCCGCCATGATCTCCATCGGCGCCGACAACCACGGCGAGATAGCCTTTGGCGCCCTGCAAGCCGGCCTCGACCTCGGTTACAGCCCTTCGATGGTCTTCTTCACATGGGCCGGATTCGATGAGATGGACGAAGTCACTGGCGATGGCTCCGCCGAACTACTCGACGACGGCTCGATCGAGATCACATTCGCCTATCACAACGGCGACGAGGCTATCCTCAAAGCCAAAAGGGATACTTCTTCAACAGCCTGCTAGATCCGCTCAGCGCCTCACACCGGCTCTCATGTTCACTGTCAAGACTTAGGGCGAGAGATCGGTTGAACCTGCACGCGGCGAGAAGTGGAGCTCAGAACGACGGTTGATCAGTCTCCCATTCGCGGGTTGGGTACCGCCTTCCGCGTTTTCAGCTCGGGGCTATCCTTGGTCTAGAGCGCGAGTTGTGCGTCAAGTTCGGCAAAATGGCCTGGCATTGACGTCGGCCGTGCGTTCGCCGCGCAGGGTCCTCGTTCACCGTCAAGGCCAAGAAGAGTGGCCGAACAGCTCCTCGGTGATTGCCTTCGGCTCGCATTGCACTCTCCACCAACGCCGATACCAACGCTTTCTTCGAGCGCTGCTGGCTCGGACAGCTCCGTCGAGAACCGTCTGGAAGGCACCCGCAATCTCAACATGAAGCATTTGCGCGAACACAAGAAGGAGGTGCTGCGACAGGCGGCCTGAACCGCTTCGTTCCTCACATGCTTAGCGTGAGCGTCGTGCTCGCACCGTCAAGGCCGCCTGTCGCGCCGCCTTCGGCGGTGGCCTGCGGCCAGCCTTGACCGCGCTGCGCGCGACGCGCCGCAATGCGGTGAGGTCGGGACGAGGGATGGTCGCCGCCGTCGAACAAAGGGATACCCGCCCCCATCATGACGCTTTTGCAGAACTTGACGCACGCAACTCACCTTCAGAGCGGTCGCTCTTCTCTCTTCAGAGTTTCTTGCTGAATTCTTCTACCACCATCGAGCAGGCGCGGGGCGGACTGGCTCGCCCACATAACTACCGACGGGAGTTCCCCACCGTGGCTCGCCCCGGCGCTGTGCCGCAGGTTGGCTCGAGACCGCAACGACGGTGAGAGCTCTCGCCCGATGGCTCACAAGAAGGGGCCATCTCATGCACGATCTCGGCCATGACCACCGGTGGCTTCTTGCCGGCAGCACCCAGGCGGCCGGCCCTGCGCCTTCCAGAGATTTGTCGCGTACAGCTTTAGACAGACCCTCAAGCCGATCCCGCAGGGCCTCGCTTCCCTTTTACGGGTAGCGGTAACGCGGCTTCAACAGTTAAGAATTTCGCAAAGTCGATACCCCGCGGATCGTCGAGCTTCGCTGCACTACCCGCATTCGCCGAGGCGGCCGATGACCCGCTCTTCACAATAGTTATCCGGCAAACATCTGGATGCGAGAGATAAGTTACAGGAGGTATCTCTCATGGCCTCTACACCTGCCTGAATGCCAGAACAGCGTTCGTGCCGCCGAAGGCGAAGGAGTTGCTCAGTGCCACGCGCACCTTGCGCTCGCGGGGCACATTGGGCGTGACGTCGAGATCGCAATTGGGGTCCAGCTCACGATAATTGGCAGTCGGCGGCACGACGCTCTCGCGGATAGCCATCACGCAGGCAATCATCTCCAGCGCGCCCGATGCGCCAAGGCAGTGGGCATGCATGGATTTGGTCGACGACACCGACAATCTGTAGGCGTGGTCGCCGAAAACGCGCTTGATCGCCGCCGTCTCGATCTGGTCGTTGGCCTTGGTGCCGGTGCCATGGGCATTGAGGTAGTCGACATCCTCGGGATTGAGCCCGGCGTCGGCAAGGCAAGCGCGCATTGCTGCCTCCGGCCCCTCGACAGTCGGCGCGACGATGTCGGAGGCATCGGCGGAAAGGCCGGCACCGACAATTTCGGCAAGGATGGTGGCGCCCCGAGCCATGGCATGCTCGTAGCTTTCCAGCACCGCCATGCCGGCGCCTTCACCAAGCGACAGGCCCTGGCGATCGGCCGAGAATGGCCGGCACGTATCGGGCGAAAGCACGCGGATCGCTTCCCATGCCTTCAGCACACCCCATATGAGCGGCGCTTCGCTGCCGCCGGCAAGCATCACGTCGGCCCGGCCGAGCCTGATCTGGTCCACCGCGGAGGCAATCGCATGGTTTGCCGAGGAACAGGCGGACGTGACGCCGAAGACCGGCCCGCGCAGGCCGAGACTCATGCTGACCTGGCCGGCGGCGGCGCCCGGCATCGCCTTGGGTACAGTCAAGAGAGCGGCACGCTTACCGCCCAGGAGCATGGCGCGGTAGGTTTGCTCGATCGCATCCCAGCCGCAGCCGCCAACGCCCACCGTCGCACCGAAGCGATAGCTATTTCCTTCTTTGGAGGAAAGTCCAGCCTGACGCATGGCTTCGCGCGCTGCAAGCACAGCGAGCAGGCTGAAGCGGTCCATGGAGACGAGCTGCCTGCCGACGATGTTATGCTCCGGCAGCGCTTTGATCTCGGCCCCGATCCTGACCCTCAATTCATGGAGCTCGGAGTTGACGATCGGCCCGATGGCGCAGCGGCCTTCGCGCATCTCTTTCCAGATGGAGGCGGCGTCGGTCCCAAGCCCGCAAAGCCCTCCGATCCCAGTAATCACGACACGCCTGTCCATTCACGCCACCTTAGCGAGCAAGCCACGCACGGCTTCCACCATGTCGCCGACATTCTGGAGATCCGACCAGGCCTCGGACGTGTTCATCTCGATCTTGATGCCGTAGGCCTGCTCCAGGTCCCAGAGAACGTCCGCCAATCCCAGTGAATCGATACCGAGCGAAGTCAGTCCCGTGGCAGCCGTTATTTCGCCGCTCGAGGCAGGCGCTATATTGCCGCCCTCCGACGCGGCGCGATTCTTGATCATCGCGATTATTTCGTTGGTCAGTTGATCAGCCATCTTGTTCCTTTCCAGCTTGCGTTTTCGACGTGGCTCAATGCCAGAGCCGCGCCGCGTTGCGAAATCTGCCCCTCGCCAGCTTGTGCGACTCACCAAGACCAACTGCTTGTGGAGATCGGGTGAGTTCCGGCTGGTCTGCGGCGTAGGCACCGATGACGAAGAACGTCGCCGGCACCCGATGTTGCGCTAGCACGTCAAATAGACGCTGCGATCTTCGGTGCCGTCAGCGCAGTCGCTCGGCACTTCGCAGATGTAGTCCAAGTGTTTCATGGTTCCGGACCGTTCCGGTCAATCAGGTGCCGGACGGCCACTCGCTCATCGAGCGTCCAATCGGCACAACGAAGACAAGCACGCCCTCCAGGCGCGTGGGCGGCAGGTCGAGATACACTTCTGGGTGGGGCGACCGTACGCGGACGCCCGGCATTGAAAATGCTGATTCCGAATCCCTCAAGATCCGGACGCACCCCGTACAACCCCAGTTGATGAAGCGGCGCGGCATGCCAATGTGGGCCGCTATGCCATGCGCGTCGCAGCCGATTGCACGGAATTCTGGCCCCGCACGCCCAACTGCGGCCACTTTCGAATGGCTTTTCCTCGAAGGCTCCAGTCCGTCCATAGGTCTTTCGGAAGAAGTCGGAGAGTTCGACATGGTCGGCCAGTTGCAACTCATTTTTCCCAGCACAACCTCCACCGCACGTCAGAGCGCATGGAAAGATTTCTCCTTTCGGGCTCTTTTTAACGCACTCGTCACGCGATAGAGGCAGTGTGGTGATCGGTGCGCGTCAGATGCTGCCGTCAATGTAGGATTCAGGAAGATTGATAAAATCGTTTGTTTCGATGAAGCGCATTCACGCTATGGATAGCTGAAGACATGCGTTTCAAAGGGCTTGATCTGAACCTTCTCGTCGTGCTCGACGCGCTGCTGAGCGAGCGCGGCCTCACGGCAGCTGCACGCCGCATCAACCTAAGTCAGCCGGCCATGAGTGCGGCCGTCGCCCGGCTGCGTGACTATTTCCACGATGAACTATTTACGATGAGCGGTCGCGAACGTATTCTGACACCGCGTGCGCAAACACTCGCCCCCGCGGTTCGCGACGCTCTCCTGCATATCCAGTGCTCGATTATTTCTTGGGATCCGTTTAACCCGGCTCAATCTGACCGCCGCTTCAGGATCATTGTTTCCGATTTCGTCACACTCGTGTTTTTTGAAAAAGTCGTCGAGCGTGTTGCACGGGAAGCACCCGCCGTCAGCTTCGAATTGCTGCCTCTCGACGACAGCCCAGATGAGCTTCTCCGGCGCGGTGATGTCGATTTTCTAATTCTTCCGGAACTGTTCATGTCGAGCACGCATCCAAGAATGCCGCTGTTCGACGAGACGCTCGTGTGCGTGGGCTGCGCCATGACCAAACAGCTGCCACGGCAGCTTACGTTCGAGAGATACATGTCGATGAAGCACGTTTCGGTCAAGTTCGGGCGTACGCAGAAGCCCTCCATCGAGGAATGGTTTTTGCTTGAGCATGGTCTTAAGAGACGTGTCGAGGTCGTCGTGCAGGCATTTAGCATGATCCCGCCTATGGTCTCAGGCACAGATCGTATAGCGACTATGCCCTTGCGGCTGGTCAAGCATTTCGAAAAAACGTTCCCCCTGCAGATCATCGACCTTCCGCTGCCACTTCCCGGATTTACCGAGGCCCTCCAATGGCCGGCCCTTCACAATAGTGATCCGGCAAGCATCTGGATGCGGGAGATAATGTTGCTAGAGGCGTCTCGCACGGCTACTCTAAGCAAGACCTCGGGACCTCGCGGGCTCTCCTAGATCTGCTCAGCGCCTCACATCGGCTCTCGCGTCAATAGCCTCGCGTCGGATGAGATCGATGCTGGCGGCAAGTGCGCCTGCGAGGTCGTCTAGCAGGTGGATTTCCTCAACTAGCTCGAACGAGAAGGGACCGGCATAGCCGCCATCAAGCAGCGCCCGGATCTGGCTGCCATTGTCGAAACCTCCCAGGACGCGATCCGGGTAAATCCAGAAGGCCGGATCGTTCACGCCTGAAATGTGCACGAGACCGGTTAGCTCGCAGGAGAAGAACGTCTCCCCGGCGAGGGTGTGGTGGAACGTGTCGTGCACGAGGCGGAAGACGGACTGGCCATCAACCGCGGCAATGGCCTTGGCCGCTTCCTTCTTAGAGCGAAGCGAGCAGGTCTGGAAGCCCAGCGGCTGGATAAGACCGATCAACGCCCGCGACTGGAGGATCGGCTGGAGCGCGCTTAAGGCGACGGGCAGATTCTCGCGGCGCTCGCCGTTCGCGGGCCACGAGCGGTCAATGACCGGCACCAGCACGAGCGCCTTCGCCCCGCAGTCAGCCGCATAATCGGCGAGCTTCCTCGCCTCGGCCTGGCGCGCGGGAGTCCACTCATTGAAGCGCTGCAAGGCGTTGACAGAGATAATCGTGACGCCCGCCTCAGCGGCGGCAGACCGGACGTCCGCAGCCGGCATGCTAGGTGCAAAAGAATTGCTGAAAAGAACGTCGGTCAGACCCTGGTCGCGGGCAAGCGCGAAAAAAGCCCGAATATCAAGTCGGGGCGCCGCCATGTGGTCCAGTGCAAAACGGGGCGACGCCAGGCGCATGACTTGGCTTTACCTTTCATGAAGCGGGGTCGTGCCGTTCTCGGCTGTTCGGCTTCTGCCGCGCGTGGCAACCGCTCGTTGATTGAACAGACCGAAATGAGGCAGAACAGTCAATCGAACTTTCTTTCATCTGTGAAAGGAAACTCGACGTTCATGATAGAATCCATCAAGCGTCATATATTTTCCGGAAGATGGATGTCGAACGGCAGAAATGTCTGCCCCGGCGTCTCCACCGTGCCGTTCTCGATGGCCCGCGCCATCAGCGTCATCAGTTCCTGGCAAAGCCGGCGCAGTGGCGTGGCGACAGCCATCGTGATGATGTTATCTGCGAGCGCCGCCCGTGACTCCGGCGTGATTTCGTTCACGATCGCGATGAGATCCAGACCTTTGCCCTCTTCCCGGAGCGCAGAGATGGCGCCCTCCATGCCCCCGCCGGCCACATAGAAGCCGACGAGCTCGGGTTCCCGCTGCATGAGATCGAGTGTTGCCTCGTAGGTGATCTGCCGTTTCTCGAGGTTCACGAGCGGATCGAGCACCTCGAATGTCGGCGCGTTCTCACGGCAATAGGAGCGAAAGCCGATGTCCCGGAGCTCGTGCCCCTGGAAACGGTGGCTGCCGACAAACACCGCGACCTTTCCGGGGCGTTTTGCGATCTTGGAAAACATCCAAGCGGCCGTGCGCCCCACCTTGCGGTTGTTAAGGCCGATATAGCCCTGACGCACGCCGGCGGCGAAGTCGGAAAGCAGCGAGAAAACCGGAATGCCTTTGGCCTGGAGCTCCTCAACCGCCGCTGTAATCTTCGGGTGGTCCGGTGCCACCATGGCAATCGCTTGGCAGCGCGCGCCCAAATCCTTGAGCCGCGCAATCAGGTCGCCCGGCACATTTGACGGCGCGAATTCGATGAGCGGAATGCCGTGGAAGGACTGGGCCAAACTGACCGACGCTTCGACCTCGCGCGCGAAGTCTTGGTAGAAATGGTGCGCCGGTTTTCTCAAGATGAAGCCCAGCCGATAGTGCGGCAGGTCACACTGCAAGCGCTGCTTGATGAGACCGGCAGCATGATAGCCGATGGCGTGTGCGGCCTCGTGGACCCGCCGCGCGGTCTCCTCCCGCACCGGATGGCGGGCGTTCAGAACGCGATCGACCGTTGCTACGCTGACTCCGGCTTCGCGGGCGATATCGGTAATTGTGGGGCGCTTGGTCATGGGTCCAATTCTGATTAGTTTTAACGCCGGCTAACCCTCTGTCATCCGGCGCGTCTTGGCGAAGGTTCCGGGCGGCAAAGTGAAGACGTCCGCATACTCCATGATCGACGGCGTATTCGACGAACAGCAATCCAGGCGTAGCCCGGCGCGTATCGATGTACAGTTCGCTTGCTTAGGGAGCCCGTATTTTGCACTCATCGCATTTAGCGCTTCTGATTTCATCGCCTCGCGAGGCGCGGTTTGGAGCCTGGGAGTCGATCGCTTGGTGCTTATGACCAGCCCGCCGAGTTTACAGGTCGCGAAGCTGTGAATTACTCGGCGGGGCGTGGCCGGTTTAATGCTCGGCAAACCGATGACCGCAGAAGGCGGCTTTCATCTGCGCTTGGTCCAATTCGCCTTCCCAGCGGGCGACGACGAGCGATGCCACCGCGTTACCGACAACATTCGTCAGCGCCCGGCATTCGGACATGAAGCGGTCGACGCCAAGGATCAGCGCCATGCCAGCAACGGGAACACTGGGTACTACGGCGAGCGTAGCGGCCAGCGTGATGAATCCCGCACCTGTTACACCTGCTGCACCCTTCGAGGAAAGCATCGCAACGAGCAACAGGAGGACCTGATCGCCAATTGACAGATCCGTGTTCGTCGCCTGGGCGATGAAGAGGGCCGCCAGCGTCATGTATATATTGGTGCCGTCCAGGTTGAAAGAATATCCGGTCGGGATGACGAGCCCCACGACCGAACGCTTGGCGCCGGCCTTCTCCATCTTCTCCATGAGCGAGGGCAGCGCGGCCTCCGAGGAGGACGTTGCCAGAACAAGCAGCAGCTCTTCCTTGATGTAGCGAATGAGAGAAAAGATCGAGAAGCCGTTGTAACGGCAGACCGCGCCGAGAACACCGAACACGAAGAGGAAGGCGGTGAAATAGAACGTCGCGACCAGCATCGCGAGGTTGACGATCGACCCGATGCCATATTTGCCGGTGGTGAAGGCCATTGCGCCGAAAGCGCCGATCGGGGCGGCTCTCATCAGCAGTCCGACGAGCTTGAAAATAGGGGCGATCAGCGCCTGAAGGAGGGAAACGACAGGCTCGCCCGTCTCTCCGGCCATGGCCAGGGCGATGCCGAACAGAACCGAGAAGAAAAGGACCTGCAGGATGTCGCCTTGCGCGAAGGCGCCGACGATCGTCGACGGGATGATGTTCATCAGGAAGCCGGTGACCGACTGATCATGCGCCCTTACGGTATAGGTATTCACGGCCTGGACGTCGAGCGAGGCCGGATCAATGTTGAGGCCGGCGCCCGGCTGAACGACATTGGCGACGACAAGGCCCACGATAAGTGCAAGCGTTGAGAAGGTGAGGAAATAGACCATCGCCTTGCCGGCAACTCGGCCGACCTTTTGGAGATCGTTCATGCCGGCGATGCCGGTCGCAATTGTCAGGAAGATGACAGGCGCGATGATCATCTTGACAAGCTTGATGAAGGCATCCCCCAGCGGCTTCACGCTCTCGCCGATCGCCGGATAGAAATAGCCGAGTGCGACGCCGAGGGCGATGGCGGCAAGCACCTGCACGTAGGGCTTGGCGTAGAGGGCTTTGCGAGGCGCGCGACTCGCGCTGCGGACATGTGGAGCTAACACCATTTCTCTCCCCAACCGGATAGGGGCCGGGCTCTTCCTCCCATCCCAGGCTTCTCCCATCGCGGCGCTCCGGTCGAACGCTGCACCAACGCCGCCGCAAGCGCCGTGCCAAAATGGGGAGATTCACCAGCCACGCCTTTTCCCAAGTTTTCCGTGGCATCGCGCCAATGGCCTTGTGCGGATTTCCGCACCGGCAACCTTCGGTCTGGCGGAATCCCGCACACTAAGGTCCGCCAGCGGTCGGGTCTTAAGAATGGGATGGCAGAAGACGGGACGGGGCGCCCCGCACGCCCTCTGATATTTCCTGGCAGATCGGTCGCCGGTCGTATCTCTGGCCTTCTTGGTGTGCCTTTCGGTTTTGTCGTCTTTGCGACAGGCCGCACTGGCCCGCACGAGTGCGGAGTATTCTCTACGCGACCGTATCTTGCCGCGCTCCCGCAGCCGCCGACGATTTGAAAGGAGACGTCGAGAAGCAGAGAGTGTTTCCGGTGATCCTGACCCGCGACGTGCAGTTCAAGAGCCGACCAGTGTCATCGGCTGCGGTTGCCGCTTCCGATCACTTCACGCTGATGGCGAATGGCACGCAACGCCTCTGTACGGTCAGCGCGCCAGAGACCGCGGATCCGCCGGGGCGACATTGCTGTTGTTCGACATTTTATCTGCTCGACGACAAATAGCACTGAGGGAATTCTATCATCGGCGACAAGTTTCCTATCACAAATGAAAGAAAGCTCGATTGACTAGCAGCCCTCATTCCGGTCTGTTGAAGCAACGTACGGTTGCGCCGGCAGAAGCCTAGAACGGCGGCCACACTCAGGAAGGAGAGCCAAGCCATGCGTCCGGTATCGCCTCGCTTTGCACTCGACCACATGGCGGCGCCCCGACTTGATCTTCGGGCATTTTTCGCGCTTGCCCCTGACCAGGGGCCTGACCCCCGCCCAAATCGTGACCGCCTTTTCAGCAATCCTATTGCAAGCGGCATGCCGGCGGCGGAAGTCCAGTCTGCCGCCACAGAAGCCGGCGTCTCGATTATCTCTGTCAACGCCTTGCAGCGATTCAATGAGTAGACGCCCACGCGCGAGCTAGCTCGCCGAATATGCGGCGGCCTGCGGGGCGAAGACGCTCGTGCTGGTGCCGGTCAACGACCGCTCGGGCGACAATGCCATTTGCCGAGAGTGTCTACGCGCCGACGACGTTGCAGGCGCACATGCCGCGAGCATTGATTTCGCGGCGCGAGATCGAGGATGACATGCTAGACTCAGACAATACTCGCGAATCCGAACAGAGTGCCGGGGAGGCGCCGCCATGCTGCACATCGCTTCAGGACGCGACAAGGGCTAGCTCAAAGCCCGAGACGAACAACGCGATCCCCATTGTGCCGTCGCACGAGAGCGCGCTTACCGAGATCTTCGAAATATCGAAAGTACTCACCGCCCCCTCCCGGCTCGAAGTCACGTTGGCCAAGGTCGTCGATCTTCTGCGATCGTTTGTGCAGATGCGGCACGGCATCATTTCTCTCCTCGACGGTGATGGCGAACTGGACATCACCGTAGGCGCCGGCTGGAGCGAGAGCTGCGATGAACGCTGCCGGATGTACGTGCCGCGGAAGGCAATCGACCAGATTGTGACGACGGACACGCCCCTCGTCGCCGAGAACATAGCGGTGCATTCGGCCTTCAGTGCCGCCGACACGGATGGGCTCGGAGCCTCCGACTCCATCCGAGTGTCGTTCATCGGCGTTCCCATTCGCGTCGATGCGAACGTCGTGGGCACGCTGACCATCGACCGCGTGCTGGACAATAGGTCAAGATCTTGGCTCGATTACAACCTCCGTCTGCTACCCGTGATCGCTAACCTGGTGGGACAGACAGTGAAGTTGCATCGCTCGTTCGCGTGCGACCGCGAGCAATCGATGGCGGAGAAGGAGCGGCCGCAAAAGCAATTCGGCGAGCTCAAGCATCCTGCGCGGGAGCGTAAGAAGGGTTTCGTCAAAGGGATGATTGGCGACAGTCCGGCGCTACACAGTCTGCTCGAGAAGGTCGCGGTGGTGGCCGAGGCGAAGATTACGGTTC
Source organism: Mesorhizobium shangrilense (assembly GCF_040537815.1). Lineage (NCBI taxonomy): Bacteria > Pseudomonadati > Pseudomonadota > Alphaproteobacteria > Hyphomicrobiales > Phyllobacteriaceae > Mesorhizobium > Mesorhizobium shangrilense. The sequence continues at coordinate 31,922 of NZ_JBEWSZ010000003.1, read as the reverse complement.
TGTTGCGAGGCGAATCCGGGACCGGGAAGGAACTGATCGCCAAGGCCATTCACGAGTTGTCGCCGCGTGCCAAGCGGCCCTTCATCAAGCTCAATTGCGCGGCGCTCCCAGAGACAGTCCTGGAATCCGAATTGTTCGGTCATGAGAAGGGTGCCTTCACCAGCGCGTTCAATTCGCGCAAGGGGCGCTTTGAGCTCGCCGACAAGGGGACGTTGTTCCTGGACGAGATCGGCGAGATCTCGGCCTCGTTTCAGGCAAAATTGCTGCGCGTGCTGCAGGAGCAGGAGTTCGAGCGCGTCGGCGGCAACCAGACCATTAAGGTCGATGTTCGCGTCATTGCCGCCACGAACAAAAACCTGGAAGAGGCGGTTGCACGGAACGAGTTCCGCGCTGACCTCTATTATCGCATCAGCGTGGTTCCCTTGCTGGTGCCGGCGTTGCGCGAACGGCGCGGTGATATTCCGCTCCTCGCGGCTGAGTTTCTCAAGAATTTCAACGATGAGAACGGCCGTACGCTGACCTTCGATCCGAGCGCGATTGAGGTACTGATGAACTGTGATTTTCCCGGCAACATTCGCGAGCTCGAAAATTGCGTGCACCGGACAGCGATCATGGCGGCGGGACCATCAATCGGGAGAAACGACTTTTCCTGCTGCCACGGCCAATGCTTTGCGGCGGCCCTGTGGAAGACCAGATCGGGCAATATCGCGCTGCAAACGGGGCCGATCGTGCCGGTGCCAGTGAATCCGGCCACACAGCCGGCTGCGGCCGCCAGGTCTGCCGCCGTGGCAGTCTCGCCAGCGATCACTGGGCAGCCACCGCTAGCGCCTGCCGGCGCAGCCCACTTAAATGGTGCGAGGATCATCGATTGCGAGGGTGTCATTGCGGCCATGGAAAGATGTGGCTGGGTGCAGGCAAAGGCGGCACGCCTGCTTGGACTGACGCCGCGCCAGATTGGCTATGTGCTGAGGAAATACGGCATCGAGATCAAGCGTCTGTGAAAGGACGACTGAGGCGAATAGCTGGGACAAATCCAAGCGTTGGTGGTTTGGCAGGCCTTTGCCCGATGACGAGGGGATGCAGACCGCGCGTCGGCGCCAATTCGATCCGATGGAGGACAGCCCGCCCGACCTCACGGCAGTCGGCGTCCCGACAAAGGTGGCGTGAAGCAGCGCTGTGACGCCGGTTTGTTGGCCGTGTTGCTCTCAAGCCATCAGCTGATGCCGGATCCCCTTCGCGGCTGAAATTGGAGAAAAATATGTCCGATGCAAAACTGCAAAGTGTGCTTTCGTCTCTTTCGGAAGTGGCGAGACAGTTAGAGGCTCTGCTGTCAGGCAGGCTGGCGACGGATGCAAGTTGCATCAAGCTAAACAAGAATGAGAACCCATTTCCGTTGCCGACAATCATAATGCAAAGCGCGATTGCAGCCCTCGAACGGCAGCATCTATATCCAGAAGACGACAACATCAGCTTGAGGGAAGCAGCCTCCAATGCCTACGGCGTCTCCAAGGATCAGGTGATCGCCGGTAACGGATCGTCTGAACTGCTCGGGCTTATCTACAGAGCTTTCCTTGCCCCAGGCGACAGCGTGGCGATGATGTCGCCAGGGTTTTCGTTCAACGGCAAACTTGCCATGTTGCAGGGCGCTCAATTTCTCGAAATCGAATGGGGCGAAGCTCTTTCCTTGCCAATAGCAGAATTGCTTTTCGGTCCTGCCAAAGACGCCAAGTTCATACTGTTGGCCAATCCGAACAATCCGACCGGAACGTTTGTTCCTGTAGCAGATATCGAACGTCTCGTAGATCAATCAGACCGCTTGATCGTCCTGGATGAAGCCTACGTCGACTTTGCACCAGATAATGGTCTGCGCCTCATCGATCGTTATTCGAACCTTCTGGTCTTAAGAACATTTTCGAAAAGCTATGCCGCCGCAGGCATTCGCGTCGGTTTCGGTTTCGGTCACCCTGAAATTATTGGCAGGCTGCGCAACATCCAGAACGTCTTCAACATGAATGTGATCGGGCATGCGGTTGGTATCAGCATCCTTGCGCATCGCGCCGCCTATGCGGAGAACCACAGACACATCAAGCATGAACGGCAGCGAGTGACCTTGGCGCTGTTGCAACTTGGATTCTCCGTAATACCTTCGCATGCGAATTTCTTGCTCGCCCGTGTACCATCGGGACAGGACGGCTTATGGTGGCAAGCAGCCTTGGAAAGACAAAAGCTCCTTGTTGCCTTCTTTCCTGACAACGGTTTGCAAAATTACATTCGCATCAGCATCGGTACAAAAGAACAGATGGATGCATTTCTTGCGGCCGCGCGAGATATTTCTGGGAGCTTAAAGACGCCAAGGTCCAGACGTTGGGCAGCATCAGACTCTGCTTCCGCGCCACGCGGGCGGTAATCCAAGCGATCACACACCTCTATATCTTTGAATTTCTTGATCATCGCACGCAAGAGAACTTCCCGCGTTAAACTTGGAGAAATCGAGTGACAAACGCCTTTCCTTCAGCCCTGACCTTCGGCATCTTCGATCACCTGGACGAGGACGGCGGCGATATCGCCCGACATTACGCGGATCGCCTGATGTTGGCAGAGGCGTGCGATCACCTCGGTTTCTATGCATATCATCTGGCAGAGCATCACTGTACCCCACATGGGAGAGGTCCATCGCCAAATCTGTTCTTATCGAGCGTCGCCCAGCGCACCCAGCGCCTTCGTGTTGGCCCGTTGGTAATGCTACTTGCCCTTTATCATCCGCTGCGAGCATTCGAAGAGATCTGTATGCTTGACCAATTGAGCGGTGGCAGGCTCGAACTCGGTATAGGACGCGGCTCTTTCCCCACCGAATTGGGTTACTTCGGGATTGGTGCGGACGCGGCGCCAGGCCAGCATGCCGAAGCCAACGAGATCCTTATGAATGCGATGAAGGGCGGCACGCTATCTTATCAAGGGCTCCATTTTGAACTGAATGACGTTCCTTTGACGCTAAAACCTCATCAGCGGCCGCATCCGCCGACCTGGATCGCCACCAATCGACCCGAGCCGGCAAGCAGGGCCGCGGCTAATGGCGCAAATATCGCGTGCGTGGGACCTTCCTCTTCTGTTCGCAGAATTACTGATGCCTTCCGCGCCGGTCGCGAGCACAAAACTGAGGCGGACGATCGAGCACCATTTCTTGGATTGCTCCGAATGGTAGTGATTGGGCGTTCTGAAGCAGATGCGTATTCGCTCGCGGCTCCTGCTTACGAACGATGGCTTAAGAGCTTTAAATTCCTTTACGATCTCAATGCCATCCCGACTCCACCAAACCTGCCGCTGACCTTCGATGCAGCAATCGAGAGTGAATTGTGCGTAGCAGGATCGGCAGCTTCCGTGCGAAAAGCTCTGCTTGGTCAGTTGGAAGAGGCAGGTGCCAATTACCTTCTTTGTCAACTGGCATTTGGGGATCTGCCGCTAGATGCTTCCCTATACACGGCAACGACGATTCAATCCGAAATCATGGCTCAAGTCGGCTGACCATGAAATTCGCTGTCTGATTGGAGATCAAAGCGTTGTCGCAGCGCTCCATGACGTTCCCCGTGCAGTCTGCGGGACGACCCTGCGTATAATGCCGGGATTGATATTCCTGTATCATTTTGCCGATCGCCGATCCACCGGCACGGTTGGTGGGCACGATCAGCTCGACGCCCCTGAGGCTCCGCGCTTCAGTGCGACAAGCGATCCTTCCACGTCGGGGGGTTCTCTCGATTGGCTATCTCGACGGAATCTGGCGCTGCCGTCCCAGTCGGTGCCGACCGCGATCAGCACCGCCTGGCCCGTGCCGATGCTGGCCTAGCGCAACCTTCGTCGAGGGCGTCGAGGATGAGGTAGGCAAAAAGCTCTTGCAGTGCCGCGCCCGCAATCCTGACGCCCTGGTTAGATTAACACGCAAGCGGTCACGCCGTCGCTGGTGCTTGCGTGTCATCTCTGCCGAGGTGTGGCCAAGCTGCTTCTGAACATAGCGTTCATCAACCTCGGCAGAGGAGGCGAGGCCGGCGCGCAGCGAGTGGCCACAACTTTTGACCACGCTCGCCTTCGTTGAGATCACCGCGCACGCTGGCGGCCAACGCTGCAGGCTTGACCAGCCGCGCCACTTCCTGGTCATTCAGCCGCTTTGCGCCGACAGCTTTACCCTTCCCTGGCACGCGCCAGAATAGCGGCCCGGATCAACCATCTAGCAGCGGCTAGAAAGTAACCAGAAGGGGTCAGTTTCCAACTAACGAACCGGCTCAAGCCGTCCCACTCCGCGGGTTCATTTCAGTAATCGCAGGCAAACCTCACGATGGCCAGGTGGGGCCTCATGCGGGCTCCGCCGAGCGCGTCATCAAATTCGCGAGAGTCGCTCCTGGAGTGCCCGCCGATCGGTGACGAGATTTGCGAGACTGCGCTGTGGCTGCGGTTCTTCTCCCAACCGTCGAGCCAGCTCCCGCGTGCCATCCAGCACAAAGACGCCGCAATCATAACCGTTCTGCTGCTGGGCCATGCCGACTGGCTGGAGGTCGGCGCCCAGCCTTGCCGCGAACTCTTCTGCGATGGTGCGGTGGAATGGGCGGTAGGAGTCGTAGTGATAGGCGATCGGGTTTTCCCGGTCGCTGCGATCAACGAGCAGCAGCGACCAATGCATGCCGCGGCGATGAGGATCAGCAGCACTGGCATCGTTCACTGGCAGAAACAGGTAGTCGGCTGTATCGCTACCACCACGGCGGTCATGGACGATGCTCCGGAATGCGCGTAGCCAATCGGCCCCCGCGGCTAAGCGCAGATGATGGGCTACGAGGGGATCCACGAGTCGCGTCCGGGCAGCCAGTTCCGGATGCAGCTCGTCGTGCAGGAGGTTGTAACCCGCCGCGATATGCTCGTCGCCCAGCCACTGCTCGTCGCCCAGCCTCAATAATCCGCCTCCATCCGTCGGCGGCCCAACTCGATGATGGATGAGATGAACCCGCCCGTCCGCCTCCTCTAGCTTGGCTGCGTAGACCTCACCGTGGATGGTGAAAGTTGTCGCTTTGCCGAACCGGGTCGGCAGGAGACCGTAGCTCTCCAGGATGTAGCTCAGAAGCTCCGAGGCCAGTTGGGAGCCGTGGCGCCAGTGCTCGCCGACGATCTCTCCGACATCGAGTAAATCCGGTGCGCGAGCTGATGGCCCAACAGACGACGGCGGGACGTACGGCAGTGTAGAGTGAGCGTCGTCGCGCAACTCATGCGGTGTGGACGCATTCAGATCAACCATTGATCCAATACCGCTCAATGACTCAAGACCGCTGTAGGTGCCTGCCGGAGCCCTGGCAGACGACAATGGTGCGGCAATGTCCGGCGCCGGCGCAAAGTGAGCGTCGTCACGCAACTCATCCGGTGTGGGCGCATTCAGATCAATGATTGATCCAACACCGCTCAATGACTCAAGACCGCTGTAGGTGCCTGCCGGAGCCCTGGCAGACGACGATGGTGCGGCAACGTCCGGCGCCGGCGCAAAGTGAGCGTCGTCACGCAACTCATGCGGTGTGGGCGCATTCAGATCAGTCATTGATCCAATACCGCTCAATGACTCAAGACCGCTGTAGGTGCCTGCCGGAGCCCCGGCAGACGACAATGGTGCGGCAATGTCCGGCGCCGGCGCAAAGTGGGCGTCGTCACGCAACTCATGCGGTGTGGGCGCATTCAGATCAACCATTGATCCAATACCGCTCAATGTCCCAAGACCGCTGTAGGTACCTGCCGGAGCCCTGGCAGACGACGATGGCAGCTCGGGAAAATCGAAATCCGAGGGCAACGACGGCAACGACCATGTGGGGGTCGAATCAGCGGGCCCGCGCGATGAGTCGGGCTGCCAAGCGCGCCCGGCGGGCGAAGCCAGCAGCTCACGGGCTTGCAACTCCAGCGCCGCGTTCGCCTCGACGACTTGCAGGTAATTCCGAAGAAACGTCAAATTGATGCCACGCCTTGTTCCAAGATCTTTCTGGAATTCACGCATATCTTGCTTTAGCACTTCTTGCTGTTGTTGGCTGCCATTTATCCGGTCAACTATGTTCCCCCTCCCTTTCATTTTGAGCCACTCACTGAACCTGCGAAAACGGCTAGCCTGGTCGTTGAAGGGCGTCCTCTGCTTCGCGGTCGCCCCGGGTCCAAGGTCGTGCAGGGCTTGCGTGGTCGCGTCTTTGATTAAGCGGGCATCGTCGGGATAAGGATCCAGGGTATGGCGTCCCCCCGGTCCGATCAATGATCCAAGACCGGTGTAACCTGTTGCAGCCCTGATAGATGACGATGGTGCGGCAACGTCCGGCGCTGGCGCAGAGCGAGCATCGTCACGCAACTCATGCGGTGTGGATGCATTCAGATGAACCAGTGACTCAAGACTGCCATAGATGTCTGATGGAGCCCTGCCAGACGGCGCTGGCAGCTCGGGGAAATCGAAATCCGATGGCACCGACGGCAACGACCATATGGAGGTGGAATCGGCCGGCCTCTGCGGCGAATCGGGCTGCCAAGCACCCCCGACCGGCGAACCCGGCCGCTCAGCGTTGGGCTCGACGACTTGTAGGTAGTTCCGAAGAAACGACAAATTGATGCCACGCCTTGTTCCAAGGTACTTCTGGAAATCCCGAAGATCTTGGTTTAACACTTCTTTGTGCTGCTGACTGCCATTAATCCGGTCAAATATGTTCCCCTTGGCCTCCCTTTTGAGCCAGTCACTGAACCTGCGAAAACGGCTGGCCTGGTCGTTGAAGGGCATCCTCTGCTTCGCGGTCGTCCCGGGTCCAAGGTCGTGCACGGCTTGCATGGTCGCGTCTTTGATGAGGCGGGCATCATCGGGATAAGGATCCAGGGCCTGGCGTCCCATGCAATGGGGTCCAGGTCCGAGTTGTTCGATTTCTTCACTTCCAGGCGCACTCCTTCGGAGATTAGTCAGCGCCGACACGAGGCGGTCCTCAGGGTCACCGCCGTGGTTCTTGTACTGCAGAACATCGCTGCTTAGCGATTCCTCGTGAAGCCGAGAATGCATTGACGCTTTGTTCTTTTCACAGAGCCACTTAGCGAATTTCTTAACATGGGAGATATTAGCTTTGATGGTCCCTTCGGGAATGTTGAGCTGCCTGGCTGAAGCCTTGAACCTCTCCAGGAAGTCCGCGTCTTCGGGATGAAGACCCAAATTCATAGTGCGACGTCGGATATCTGTCACCGGTTGTCCGGCATCGGCTGCCCGCAACTTTCTCAATGCGCTCCTGATTTCCTGATTAATCTCCGCATAACGCGCGGCATCGGCATCCAACGACTCGTCGTTAAGCCGGCCGGCTATCGGCGGCCAGCCCCTCAGGTGAAGATAGGCACTGAAGCCGCGAAGATGGCTTGCCGTATTCGCGGCATTACGGGGGTCCAGGCGGTCGCGCACGGCTGCGCCCCTGAACATGGAAATGAGTTCTTCGTCTTCCCTGTAGGGCTCGATCTCGCGGCCGCGCTTGGCGAAATCCATGCGAAGCTTTGAAGAAATGACCGTGTCCGACGTTGAGCCGCCGAATGATTTTTCGCTGCAACCTCGGAACGCTTTCCCGATCCCTGACTTAATGCGCGACCACAGTCCAAGATTTTCGCCATCCTTCGTCTGCATTATGGGTCGCACGTCAGACGGCGAGGTGTAGCGCGTGCTGCTGAACAGGTTGGACCGCGACGGCACCTGAGTTGAACCGCCGAGGTGGGCGCGAGGGATGTCTATGCTGTGACCTGCGCTGTCGAACAGGCCGCCCCGCTGCGGCCCCCCGATCAAACCGCCGAGGTCCCCGCTCCGAATCGCTCCACCGCGCTCTACTGGACTCGCGTCTGGCGAACCAGCCTCTGCGGAGCCCTTATCGGAGGAACTCAACTGCAACTCATCAAGCCACCGCTCAAACCTCACTTGCGTGCTCGCGTTGCCGGTTTGTTGCCCCGCCTGCTGCTGCGCCCGGAGGTCGGCGTCCTGCTGGGCGAATTCTTGTGGAGCGAAGGGGCTCAACTGCAACGGGCTGAAATGAGAACCATCCATACTGCTCTCCATTTGAGACTTTAGGCTCTTGGCAAGTCTAGGCGGCCGCGCTCAGATTTGACGCAAGGGGATAGAGCCGACAGATCGAAGGCGGCGCAGGTTTCACGCGGGAATTGACTGCCGAAGTCGGAAATAGCAAACAGCAACCCATCGGTGCTGCCACCTACCCCGATTTCAAATTGCTCCGAGCGCTCCGACGTTCAATTCCGTTGCAGTCAATTGGCGACATCGCCGTCTAGATATCCAGGTTCTACGCTAGGGGGGTTACCTTTCGAGAAGCTGACGAGTCTCAGAAAGAAAGAAAGAAAGAAGATGAGCCAATTGACATCACATTGACCTCTTCCGCCGGTGTATTCTCAATGTCTCCATTGGAAGGTGAGAACGGCCTGGTTGCGGTCCATGACGCCGACGCCGGGATCGATGTCGGCTTCGGCCGGGTAGGGCTTCATCATACGCTGGCAGAAGCCGGGAGCTTCGAATGCCTGTAGACTTGATCTGCCATCGCCAGTTGGTCCAAAAAATTTGGTTAAGAATTTCGTTATCGACGCGGTCTTCTTTTCTTTGACTTTGACTTTGACTTTGACTTCCGTCGCGCCACCGCCGACGCGGATGACTGCAACGCCGCCGGCGAGCTTCGCCAGACGTTCCTCCAGCCTCTCCTTGTCGTGGTCCGAGGTGGTCTCCTCGATCTGCTGCTTGATCTGGGCGACGCAGCCCTGGATCTCGGCCTCCTTGCCGGCGCCGTCGACGATGGTGGTGTTCTCCTGTCATTGGGATGTGTGAGCGTAGCGTGGTGAAGGGGACGGGCTAAGCGACCGTCGCCCAGGCCCTGGGATCCACACACACCGATCACATACCGCTCTATCGTCAGGCGCAAATCCAAAAGCGGCAAGGAAGAGCCTCGACCGCTGGACACTTGCCGACTGGGTTGCTAGTGCCGCCTGGCAGCTACGTCCGGTGCATCAGCAATGCTCGAACGAAGCTGGTCGCCGACGAGACTACCGCCCCGGTTTTTGAGCCGGGGCGCGGCAGGACTAAGACACAAACGTTCCCGAGGGCAATCCGCCATGCACTCCTACACCACACCACGGGACACGATCTGACGAGGAACCATGATACGCAGTCAAAAAGAGAAGATGCTCGCAGGTGAGCCGTACAGTGCGGCGGATCCGGAGATCCAAGCTGACCTGCTGGCCACCGGGGCTTGGCTGAAGCGGTACAATGACACGTTGGGCCAAACCGCCGAGCAGGGGCATGCGCTCCTGTCCGAGCGGCTAGGAGAGGTTGGGCCCGGAGCGGTCATCCGTCCGCCCTTCTATTGCGACTACGGCTTCAACATCCGCCTCGGAGCCCATGTCTTCCTCAATTTCAACTGCGTCATCCTTGACGTGGTAGAGGTGATGATTGGCCAAGGAACGGCAATTGGGCCTGCCGTGCAAATCTACACCGCAGATCATCCGCATGATCCCGAGCAGCGGCAGAGTGGGCTGCAGTTCGGGCGCCCTGTCCGCATTGGCAGCCGTGTCTGGATCGGCGGTGGGGCAATCATTCTCCCGGGCGTCACGATTGGCGATGATGCGGTCGTGGGCGCTGGCAGCGTGGTCACTCGAGATGTTCCCGCAGGGGCAACAGTCGTGGGAAGTCCGGCTCGGGTGCAAGGGGTTCAAAGTCGTTGAACTTGGCGGTTTGTGCCACGCTCCGAGCTATGCCGAATGGCTGTGTAAAGCAACCCGTCAATTACGCGCAATTGCGGCCGGTTGCGGGGTCCGCCCCGCTTACATTCGGGCATAATCTCGGGTCTTACACCGCCTCGAGGAAGGCCAGGTCCTTAAGCAGCGCCGACTGCAAAGTGGTGCGCATCGTTCCTTCCATCCTTTGCCGACATATCGCGCATGGCTCCAGTGTCGGGATGGACAGCATTCTTGTTGAGCCTGATCAGCTCGGAGACGCATCGCGTAATGCGCGACGAGGATGGCGAGGCAGGCTGGGCGGCCGTGCGCGATTGTAGCGCCCGCCGACCGTGTCGCCGACAAGCACACAAGCTACAACGATCTCGTTGGCCTCAACCGAATGGAACGGGTCACCCCAACATGGCCGACCAGACATCAGGTCCGGGACCCCGCTAGTGCGGTGGTATCGAGTTTCTCTTCGGCAATGTCGTCGAAGGACGCGTAGTTAAGATTGTAGAGTTTGGAATAGAGCCCACCCATGGCCATCAGCTTGTCGTGGTTGCCGCTCTCAATGACCTGCCCATTCTGAAGTACGATGATACGGTCGGCGCCGCGGATCGTTGCAAGGCGGTGGGCGATGACGAGGCCAGTGCGGCCTTCAAGGAGCTTCCTCAGAGCGTTCTGAATCAGCATTTCCGTGTAGCTGTCGATGTTGGCGGTGGCCTCGTCAAGGACCAGGATCTTGGAGTCGGCAACGAGAGCGCGGGCGAAACTGATAAGCTGGCGTTGGCCCAGAGATAGGTTGCCACCGCGTTCGCCGAGTTGGGCTTCATATCCGTTGGCAAGGCTCATGATGAAGTCGTGGGCGCCGACCGCCTTGGCGGCCTCGATGACCTTGTCGCGCGTGGCTTCCGTCTTATGGTAGCGAATGTTTTCGAACACCGTCCCGGTGAAAAGGAACGGCTCCTGCAGCACCATGGCGACTTGGCGGCCGAGCGATTCCTGAGTGAGATCGCGCACATCATGCCCCCCGATGAGCACCTGCCCCCGCTGAACATCATAGAAGCGGTGGACGAGGGCCATCGCGCTCGATTTGCCCGAGCCGGTCGGCCCGACCAATGCGACCGTCTCGCCGGGATTGACCCGGAAGGAGATATTTCTCAGCACCGGATGGTTGGGATCGTAGCCGAACGTGACGTCCCTGAACTCGACCGAGCCGTCCATTTCCGGCGAAAGCACCCTAGCATCCGGTTTGTCCTGGACCTCGATCTTAACGTCGAGCACATCGGTCAGGCGCCTGCCGGAGGCCATGGCGCGCTGCATGACCGAATATTGCAGGGTGAGTGAGCGAATTGGGTCAAAGAAGCGCTGGATGTAGAATAGGTAGGCGACCAATACGCCCACTTCGATGCGACCATTCATGACCATGGAGCCGCCGGCCACGATGACGACGGCCATGGCGAGGCCGGTGAGGCCATCGACGATCGGCACCATGACCTGTGCATATCTGGCAGCGATCAGGTGAGCCCTGAGGTCGGCATGTGCCTTGTCGTCATAGAGAATGAAATTCACCTGCTGGCGGTCCATGGACTGGACGGTGCGCACGCCTTGAATGGCTTCGGCAAGCGCGCCGTTGACGACCGAATTGGTCTCGCGTGCAGCCATGAAGGCTTCGCGGGCACGCGGCAACCAGACGATGCGGATGATCAACAGAGCCGGCAAGACCGAGAGCGTCAGGAGGCCCAGGCGGAAGTCGAGCCACAGCATCACGAAAACGATGCCGAACAGAAGCGCAATATCGCCTACGGAATAGATTGAGGTTTCGAGAAATTCATGGACGGAGTTGACGTCGCCTTGAAGGCGGGACATCAGGCGTCCGACCTCGGTCTTGTCCATGAAGGAGAGCGAAACCCTCTGCAGATGGCCAAACATGGCGCGGCGGATATCGAAGAGGACGTTCACGGCGATTTTCCCCACCACGGTTTCCTGCGCGTAGGAGGCGCCGAAATTACCCAGAATGGCGAGAGCGAACGCGCCGGCGGCCGTAAGTAGCGCGGAGCGATCAACGCCTGCCGGAGTCATGGCGTGGTCAATCGCGTAGCGAATGATCAGCGGGATGAGAAGCTGCGTGCCGATGAAGATCAGCAATGCGGCAACCGAGATGACCACCATGGCGCGGTAGGGACGAACGAAGGCCCAGATGCGCAGAATGATGTTCTTGTCGAAAGCCCGGCCGAACATCCCCTCCTCGATGCGATGGGAGCCGACGACAGCACGCGGGGGGCGTCTACCGTCGTTATTGGGTTCGGTCTCGCATTCACTGGCGTGCCCCTTTGCCATCAGGGCGCGCCTCTATATGCGATCACGATGTCATCACCTGAGCGCAACTGGAGATCGTAAAGGGCCTTATAGCGTCCTCGCTTGGCCAAAAGCTCTTGATGGGTGCCGCGTTCGACGATCTCGCCATTGTCGACAAAAAGGATCTGGTCGGCGTGCATGAGCGAATTGAGCCGGTGGGCGATGACGATCGTCACCCTATCCTTGGCAAGACGTCGTATCGTCGCGCGGATGCGCTGCTCGGTGGCGGCATCGATCGCGGCCGTTGAGTCGTCGAAAACGACGATTGAGGGGCGCAGCATCATGGTGCGAGCTATCGTGAGACGCTGGCGCTGGCCGCCAGACAGAGAGACGCCGCGTTCGCCGACGACCGTCTCGTAGCCTGCTGGGAGGCCGAGGATGTAGTTGTGCAACTGGGCGGATTCGCTAGCGCGCTCAATCCGCTGTTCCTTCGCCCAGGGATCGCCATAAGCGATGTTGTTCTCGATCGTGGTGGTGAAAAGGAATGCATCCTGCTGTACGACGACGATAGCCTTGCGAAGCGTCGCGAGGGTGACCCCGCGGATGTCCTGCCCGTCAAGCGTGATGGTGCCCCCGGTAACGTCGTAAAAGCGGGGGATCAGATGAGCCATTGTCGATTTGCCCGAACCCGGCGGACCGACAATTGCGATCGTCTCGCCCCTACGGGCCTCGAAGGTGATATTCTTCAGAACGGCACTGTTTCCGGTGCCGGAATATGAAAACGAGACATTGTCGAAGCGCAGAGTGCCTCCACTGATCTCGATCGCTCTGGCCCCGGGAGCATCCCTGATCGTGATATCCTGGTCGAGGAGACCGAAAATACGCGAACCGCAAGTGGAAGCGCGGGCAAAGGCATTGACCATCAGACCCACCTGGCGGACGGGCATTTGTAGGATCGTCATGAAGGCCAGGAACGTCGTGAGGGTTCCGACCCTAATCTCGCCGGCGATGAGCTTGTTGCAACCGATCAAGAGGACCAACCCCAGGGCGAAAAAGAAGGACAGGGTCATCGCCGACGTGTTGGGCACGTAGACGTCAACCTGGTCGTGGGCGAGGTCGAGCGCGTTCTTCGAGGCGCGGTCGAACTTCAGCATCTCATAAGCCTGTGCCGAAAAGGCGCGCACGACGCGGATGCCTGCGAGATTTTCCTCCATCACGCGGCTTAGGAGCGAAAGCCGCTCCTGCAGCTCGAGCCAGGTGGCGCGCAGCCTAAGCTGTGTGACCGACGATCGCCAGGCGACGAAAGGCACGAAACTCAGCGCGACTACGCCGAGCACCGGGTCGGTTGAGATCATCGTGTAGGCGCCGATCCCGATCAGCATGGTGAGCAGTAGCAAGCGAACCAGGGCCGTGGAAAAATACGTCCGCACGCCGTCGAGATCGAGCATGCCGAGGGTGATCAGATCACCTGAATGCACCCGGTCGTGAAAGGAAAAGCTGAGGCGCTGGATCTTGTCGTAACAAGCGAGCCGCAGTTCGTACGCGACGTGATGCCCGACGGCTTCGGCAAAATAGTTCTGCGCCATCGTGCAGAGGCCGCGTAGCGCGCTCACGGCGAGCAGCAGGAGAGCCGTGGTCCAGAGCGTTTGTTCTGCAGCGGTCCCCATGACACCGCCCCGGATGACTATCTGGGTCTGGTCGACAGCCCGGCCGAGAAGCTGGGGAATGAGGATCTGGAGGATTGCCGCTACGATCGTCGATCCGAAAGCGAAGGCGACCTGCCGCGGGTGCCGCAAATTCATGCGCGTAATGCGCAGTAGCGTACTCAATCCCCGCCCCAAGCGGGCCACTTCCACATGTGCGGACGAAATGGGAGAGGTCGTGCCAACAGCATCACTGCTCACGGGGTGTGTTCCGACTGAATTTTGCGCCTTCTGAAGCAAGCCGGACGACTCACATCAAAGGCGTTTGTTGATCCTGGCCACCATCTGCTGCGGAGCCTGACCCGACAAACCGAGCCACGGCTTCACTTACGGGCATGTCGATCACTGTGATTCCGCTTGCCGCAAGGAAACGGGCTTCGTTTCTGGTCAGCGTTTGCGCATCCATTATCGTGCAACGTGGGCCTTCGGAACGCTTCATGATCTGCCTGGCGAAGGTGCGCAGCATCTGATCGTTGAAGCGGCAGCCAACGAAGAAAAAGCCACGGTTCGTGCGCCGCTCCTTCACCACGTCAGGGATCGGCGTCTGGATGTCGATTTCGGTCAGGACTTCAACATAGTCCGAATCTGCTACGAGGAAATTTGCGACCGGCCTAATGCTGCCGTGAGGTGTATAGAGAACCGTCTTTGCCACCGATCCGGGTTCGAGTTCACTCCCGGCCAAGTCATAGGTTTTCGTCCAAATGTCACCGAATTCGCTCGCTCGCGTCACGCCTTGTATCTCGACGACGTCCGTTCGGCCGGCGTCTGCGAGGGCCGCGCGCATGGCGCCGTCGTACCAGCTGTCGATGATGAGGGAGAGCGGCAGCTTTGCGAGCCAGGCGTGGAGAACGGTCGGCGCCGCCGGCGCTGCGAATATCTCGGCCATCCACGCTTGAAGCGTCCGGCGATGCCGGCGCTGTTCGATGAACTGTGCGACCGACCACATATTGGTGCGAATCTTGGAAGGGGCTGGCGCGCGCGTGTTGAGCGCCGCGGCGACGGCTTCCGGGCGGTGCGGTACAGGCGTTTCCTCGCAGCTGAACCTGAGGAGACCCGGACCGAGATATGGGATCACCGCATCGGCCGCGAGCGCTTCGTTCATCAGGTCAAGCAGCTTTTCGGCAAAACTGTCCTGGACGACGACGAGGTGGCCCCAGTTCAGGATGGTGTTCATGCTCGTTTCCTCTCGACGCCCTTATCAACCGGCAGCATCAGACCTCGTCGGAGATCTTCCTGGCCTCGACGGTGATCGGCAGACGCGTATCCCGTGGAAGGTCGGGCAGGACGAACCGCCACCCGTTCCTGAGCGTTACGGCCCCGCCCCACAAGTCTTCGTTCTCGAGCTTGACGATCGGCTCTTCGAGGTCCTTCTTGGGCACATATGCCGACAAGCCAGCACCGGTCCTGCGGATCATTACTTTCATCTTGCTGCTCCTCGATTTTCAGGGCTTTCGGCACTGCAAGGAACCTCGACTTTGTCGAGGCTCATAAGTTCACGCGCTCGCATGCCGACGATCGTGCCGCGATCGACCCATTCGACCGCATAGATGAAGAACTGCTGGAGAAAGGTGCCAATGTCGCGCACATAACCCTCGTCGCCCTTCCGCACGAGGTTTTCGCCGATCTCCCTGCCAGGATAGGTGCCGTCATTCTTTACGTGTCGTGTGGCACGGACCCGCTCACCCGGCATAAATCGTGGAGGCTTGCGGATTTCGACCTCCTGTTCGCGTCCCAGCCACATGGCCGTTCCTTCTTTTCTCGAGGCTGCAGGTTGTCGGCAACGGAGTTCCAGGCGCCCTGCGGAGGCGAACCCGGCCGTGTCGGTAACCGAATTCAGGCAGGAACGCAGGTCTTCGGCACCGGACATACCGAGGCGCATTGCTGCGTGTCGAAGGCCTCCTTGCATTCGGTGCACTTGTCCGGATCGATCACGTAGCTCTCGCCCTTGAACTTGATCGCGACGGAGGGACATTCGAACTCGCAGGCGCCGCATTGGGTGCATTGGGATGCGATGATCTTGAAAGTCATTTTAGCTCCTGGTTCGATTGGAATGAGACGGCTCAGGCCGTCGCCGCCAGGGGTTGGACCCCAAACTCGGCGGCGTAAATCGCGCTGATTGCGGTCTCGATATAGTCATGGCCATAAGCGTCGGCTGCTCGGATTCCAGCTTCCGCTAGTTGATCCTTGGGGCAGTCTCCGATCTTGGCGCACAGCACGATGTCTATGCCTTCCAGCGCAGCGATGACGCCGTCTAGGGTGGCGTTTTCGCCCCGGCCGCCGCGGCAATACTGCTCGGCCTTGCGATGCCCAACGAAGCTGATCCCTCTCGGCGAGGCCTCATAAACCTGGAATTCCTTCGCATGGCCGAAGTGTTCGTTGACACGGCCGCCGCCCCTGGTGGCCACGGCGACGAGAAGGGACTTGCCGGAACCCGCGGCCTTGACCATTCCGATCGCCTCGCTTCTGGCCGCCAGGTGATCACGGCGCTCGTGCGCGACCACCTCTTGATAGGCTTCGCGCCTGCTCGGATCGTAGGTGACCTCGCCGGGAATGCTGTCGAGCGTGAATTCCTGGCCACGATCCTCGCCGAGCAGGCCAACGGCATCGGCCCGGCACTGCCGGCAGTGGCGCATCAAGTTGGCGCCGCCTTCCAGACGATCCTGAAGAGCCTTCATCTCCATTGCATTTGGGCCACGCTGCCCGGTCAGGCCGAAGTGGGTACCGTGCGCCGGTTCGGAAATCAGCGGCATGACGTTGTGCACGAACGCGCCACGCTCCTTGACCCATCTATTCACCTCGAGCAGATGCTCGTCGTTCACGCCGGGGATCATCACCGAATTGATTTTGGTGAGGATGCCGCGCGCGGTCAGCATCTCCAGGCCCAGCATCTGCCGCTCATGCAGGATCCGGGCAGCTTCTATGCCGATGTAGCGGCGATGGTCGTAAAAGATCCAAGGATAGATCTTTACGCCGACTTCAGGGTCGACCATGTTGATGGTGATCGTCACGTGATCGACATTCATGTCGGCAAGCTCGGCGGCATGGTCCGGCAGCGCCAGCCCATTGGTGGAGATGCACAGCTTGATGTCGGGGATTTCCCTGGCAACTCGTTCGAACGTTGCCTTTGTCCTTTTCCAGTCGTAACAGGCATCGCCCGGTCCGGCGATGCCGAGTACGGAAAGCTGCGGCACCTCGTTGGCGACCGCGATCACCTTGCGTAGCGCCTGGTCGGGTGTCAGCTTCTCCGAAACCACCCCAGGCCGACTTTCGTTGGCACAGTCATATTTGCGATTGCAGTAGTTGCACTGGACGTTGCAAGCGGGGGCGACCGCGACGTGCATGCGCGCGAAATAGTGATGCGCTTCTTCCGAAAAGCAGGGGTGATCCTTGATCTTCTCCCAGACGGCCGGATCGATGTCGTCCGGCTTTCCCGACAAGCCGCAGGTTGAAGATGCGCAGCCACCGGATTTCGCGGTCGCCAGCAACTGGTCGAAGGATGTCGTGCTGGTCAGGCCCTCAAGCGAAATTATCGGTGCGGACATCGAACGGCTCCGTTCCTGGTAACGTCGCAGTTCAAGGCGCAAGAGCTATGCCAGCTCAAAGAGCGGTTTTAGTTCACGAATTGGCTTTCCGTGTCGGAATCAGTCGGTTTGCTCCGACACAATTTTGTCGGGCTTCCGACAGCGCACAAGCGACCCGGCTCGCGAAAGGCACCGCGTCTTGGGCACCCGGAGTGTGAGGAAGACTACGCAGGCCCGACGGTTGACGTCATCAGGACGCCTAGAATTTCTTCACCTCGATACCATGCCGGCGCAGAGCGTAGCCGACCTGCCGCGGCGTCAGCCCGAGGATACGAGCTGCCTTGGCCTGAACCCAGCCGGCCTTCTCCATCGCGTCGGTCAGGCGGTCGCGTTCCGTCAGATGCGGGCCTATTGCAGGGCAAGCGGGATCGTTCGGGTAGACGACCTTGACGGGCGATACCTCGCCTTCCGGGGCACCGATGCGCCGAACCGGCATCGTGTCACGCCGGGAGAGTTCGTCGACGGCATTGCGGCCATGCGAACGGTAACCTGCCTTCCAGAGGAGCGACGAAAGGCATTGGCTGTTCTTGCAGGCGAAATCCGATGGAGTGATCGTCCTTGAACGCGCAAGTGTAGCCGTCCTTTGCACGCAGTTTTCCAGCTCGCGGACATTGCCGGGGAAATAGCATTGCGAGATCAGATCAAGCGCCGATGGCGCGAAGGCGAGTTCGCGATGGTTCTCCTTGTTGAATCGGTCGAGGAAGGCGTTCGCAAGGCGTGGAATATCGCCGGCTCGCTCTCTGAGCGGGGGAAGGATGATTGGCACAACATTGATGCGGTAATATAGGTCGGCCCTGAACTCCCCATCTAGGACAGCCGTCTCGAGATCCTTGTTGGTGGCGCATATGAGCCGGACATCGACCTGAAGCGTTCTCGTGCCGCCCACTCGCTCCAGTTCGCCTTCCTGCAGGACGCGCAACAGCTTGGCTTGAAAAGCAGGCGAAATCTCGCCGATTTCATCAAGCAGCAGCGTTCCGCCATTTGCCAATTCAAATCGGCCGGCGCGCTGGGAGATAGCCCCGGTGAAGGCGCCCTTTTCGTGTCCAAACAGCTCTGATTCCAGAACGCTTTCAGACAGTGCGGCGCAGTTCAATTTGACGAAAGCCTTCTTCCCCCGAGGTGAAAGCTTGTGGATGGCCTGGGCAAAGAACTCCTTGCCGGTGCCGCTTTCGCCCCGCAGAAGCACGGTGGAATTCGTCCTTGCCACGACCTTTACAGTTTCGAGCACCTGCTTGAGTGCAGGACTTTCCCCGATGATCCCGTCGACCTTAACATGCTGGGCTGGGTCGATCCTCTCCTCGTCGAGCCATTTCTCCGGTCTCCTCTGCTCCTCGATGAACCGCTGTTGATCCATACTCAGGATGCGATGGAGACGAATGGTCCGGCCGATAAGGTCGGCGACGATGGTTAGGAAGCGTACGTCCTTGTCGCAGGGGGAGCTGATCTCGTCATCGACGCGGTCGATGGACAATGTCCCAAGGATCTCGTGCTCAGCCTTTACTGGGATACCGATGAAGGCAATTGGGATTGTGTCGCCGCTCGAAGCCGGTTGAAAGTCAGCCTGAAATAGTTCGGACTTGCTAACATCGTGTATGACGAGCGGCGCCCCCGTAGCGACGATCCGGTCTATCGCGGCTTGCGGTATGGCGCGGCCAATTCCTGATTGAGGTGGGTGGGAGCTGCCGGCGGTTGCGGTAATCTCCGGCTCCGCTTTAGCGTTCAGGACAACGATTGCTCCATGACGCATTTGCACAACTGAGGAGAGGGTATTCACGACATTGGCAATCGTGATCTCGAGCCGGGCGGGGGCGGTCAGGACCTTCGATATCTCGTAGATTCCCCTGAGCGAGATATCCGCTTCGTGAATGGAGTTGATCCGTGGTTCAGGCAGGATGTTCCGAGGTCCTATTTCATCGATCCGATCTCGCAGTGCGTGAGCCATGCAAACACCTCAGGGGTTGTCGTCCAGGGGGCTCCTCCCAAGCGCCGTTTTTTGTATTCGAATTCCAAAACCACAGTATTCACTAGCTTCTTTCTAATGTGAAAGATCATTCTAGCAGCGGCTGACGTGCCGAAATTTCAGGTCTGGTAAGATTCACGCTCTTGAAAAGACGCGCGCCGATCATCCGAACTTGAAGAGGACACCGAAGCCGCCGCGTGGATAGTTCCACTCGATCTCTCCACTGGTCTCGCACAATATCCGGCAGGTGCCGCACTCCATGCAGCCGTCAGGGGTGATCTCCACTTGACCCTTGTCGTTCAACTCATAACATTTCGCCGGGCAGACGTGGGTCAGCGCGAGCAAGTTCGCGCTGGGCTTCTCGTGCGGTCGCACTGTGATGTGCGGACGGCCAGGATCGACCAGGTAGCGGTTCTGGTAAAGCTTGTCCTCGACACGTGACTTCGTCACTGCGATCGTCATCTCGTCTCCCCTCAGCGCCACGCGAATGCCAGGCGGACCGCGTCGCTGACCAGCCCCCAGCGCGAGCGCGCCTTGATGAAGGCGGCCGTGGTCGCCTTTTCCTTCTCAATCTTCGGCGTGCCGTCGACACGCATGAAGTTCTGCGCGGCTTGCGACATCAACCGGGGATAGGTCGTGAAGAAATTGCTGGAATTGGTGTGAAGCAAGGCCGGCATGTCTTTGTATTTCCTCAGATCCTTGACCACGAAGGACTTGTCCAGCATGGCTTTGTAGAGGGCGAGGTTCCGTTTGGTCATTGGACCGTTGCGGCTCTTGACCTTGACGATTGCCTCAGCCGCGATGCGGCCGGAGGTCATGGCGAGGTTCGAACCCTCGCGGTGAACGGCATTGTTCAGTTGCGCGGCATCGCCGACCACGACCCAACCGTCGCCAAAGAGCTGCGGAATCGCCTTGTAGCCGCCTTCGGGAATGAGATGCGCGGCATATTCTTTCACCTCCGAGCCAGCGATCAGCGGCCGGATCGAAGGATGGTTTTTCAAGGCATCGAGCAGGACGTAAGGGCTCTCCATCATTGCGGCGAAATCGGAGACGAGGCAGCCGATGCCCAGTGAGATCGACTCCTTGTTGGTGTAAAGGAAGCCGAGCCCGGCCATGCCGCGGGAGGTCGTGCCCACCGCCTCGATCACGCAGCCTTCATCGCCCTTGAGGCCGAACCGCTGCTCAATGACCTCTTCGGGCAGGAAGTGCATTTCCTTGACCGCGAGCGCCACGGTTTGCGGTTTCGGAATCTCGCGCAGGCCGGCCCGCGGGCCAAGCAGTCCTGAGACACCTTCTGCTAGCACGACCACGTCCGCGAAGATCGCTCCGCCGGCCCGATCCGTGCGGACGCCGACCACCCGGTCCTTGGCATCACGGACGAGTTCCGTCACGGTCGTCTCGCACAGAACCGTGGCGCCGGCCTCGCGCACCTTGCGCGAAAACCATTTGTCGAACTGGGCACGGATGATCGTATAACGGTTGGGCTTCGCCTCATTGAAATCGTCCGACCGATAGTGAATCCCGGTGTGGGATGTATCGTCCATCACCCAAAGCCGCTGTTCAACCAAATGCCGCTCGAGAGGTGCGTCATCGCGGAAATCCGGGATGATTTTCTCCAGCATGTTCGCATACATGATGGCACCCTGGACATTCTTGGAGCCCGGATATTCACCGCGCTCCAACTGCAGCACCTTCAGCCCGTGGCTTGCCATGGTGTAAGCAGCTGCGTTTCCGGACATGCCGGCCCCAATAACAATGGCGTCGAATTTTTCCTCGATCATGTCCATCTCCCTTAGCTCGCAAGCTTATCGCGACTGTGAGGCGACAGCCGCCGGGTGAAGGCTTCTGTCAGTGCGGGCAGGAAGCGGATCGCGTCGGTGACGATCCCGAGGTGGGCGAAATCGAAGATCGGCGCGTTCGGGTCGGTGTTGATGGCGACGATGAGATCCGCCCCCTCGACGCCAACCCGGTGCTGGATGGCGCCGGAAATCCCGGCGGCTATGTAAAGCTTCGGCCGAATGGTCTTGCCAGTTTGGCCGATCTGCCGATCAGCCGGCATCCAGCCCTTCTGGACCAATGGGCGCGAACAGCCATGCTCGGCGCCAATTGCTCGCGCGAGATTCTTGACAAGCTGCAGGTTCTCCGCCGCGCCGAGACCGAGGCCTCCCGCAACCACGACGTCGGCATAGGCAAGATTTGCCTTTGCCGACTGATTATCCGGCAGGAAGCCGAGGACTTTGGTAACGATCTCGTCCTCGGCTGCCGACAGCTTTTGCCGGATGACGCGCCCTACCGGCTTATCTGCCCGCTGCGGCATGGGCATGACCCTCGGCCGCACTGTCGCCATCTGCGGCCGGTAATTGAGGGTATAGATCGTGCATAACAAGGAACCGCCGAAAGTCGGACGGGTCGCGGCGAGCGAACCGTCGGTATCCACATCGAGTTCGGTGCAGTCGGCCGTGAGTCCTGTTTGCAAGGTCGTCGCCACGGAGCCGGCAAGATCCCTGCCGAGTGTGGTCGCACCGAGAAGAAGGATCTCGGGTTTGTGGGTATCGACCAGATCCGTCATCGCCTTGGTGAAAGGCTCGTTCCGATAGTCGGCGAGCAGTGGCGCCTCGACAATGTAGACAAGGTCGGCGCCATAAGCGAAGGCCTCGGCAACAGCGCTCCCGATGGCCTCTCCCGGCGGTCCGAGCACGACGCCCGCAAGCTGGACCTGAAGCTTGTCAGCTAACTTGCGGCCTTCGCCGAGCAGTTCGAATGATACGGGATGGACCTGACCGCGTTCGAGCTCGATGAAGACCCAGACGTGCCGGTAGTCCTTGAAACGCTCGGGCAGCTCCTTCTTTATGCCGGCACGGCCGGCGGCAGGGCGAGGGGTTTCTCGGTTCGCGGTCGACATCGTTTTGCTCCTTGCCGTCACGCGCCGCCGTTGAAGGCGAGCTCATGTTCCAGCGCCGGCTGGCGGGTGAAGATTGCGGCGATCAGTTCGTCAGCGATATCGCGCAAGATCTTCTCCGCAGTATCGATTTGCACCGCCTTTTCCGCCCGCGCAGTAGGGGCGAATACGCGCTTGACGACCGTCGGCGAGCCGCGCAGGCCGCATTTGGTGAGGTCCTCAATTCCGGCGTCGGCCGCACTCCACTTCAAGACCCGGGTGCGCGCGGCGCACAGGGCGTCCTTGAGCGAGCCCCGGCGGATCTCGTTTGTGCCTTCCAGCATGGTGATGAGGCAAGGGAGCCTGCTCTTCAGCATCTGCGTGCCGCCTTCGGAGCGGCGCTCGACCTTGATTTCGCGCGCATCGAGATCGACAGAGGCGATCTTCGCCACATAGGTGAGTTGCAGGAGATCGAGGCGCTTGGCTATGCCGGGCCCGACCTGGGCGGTGTCGCCATCGATTGTCTGCTTGCCGGTGAAGACGATGTCTGGCGTGCCGAACGTCTCGCCAACCTTCGCGATTGCCTGGGAAAGAGCGAAGGAGGTCGCCAGCGTGTCGGAGCCGGCAAAATAGCGGTCGGTCAACAGCACCGCGCGGTCGGCGCCGTAACCGAGCGCCTTGCGCAGCGCGTCCTCTGCCATGGGCGGACCCATAGTGAGCACGGTGACCTCGCCACCATAAGCGTCGCGCAGTCTGAGTGCTTCTTCGAGTGCGAACAGGTCGTAAGGGTTGATGATGGTCGGCACACCCTGGCGCATGATCGTGTTCGTCACCGGATGGACCCGTATCTGTGCCGAGTCCGGCACCTGCTTGATGCAGATTACGATGTGCATTGGCGGTTTCTCTCGGCTCCTATCCGGATGCGGGCTTGGCAGTTCATCTCCTTGGTTGCATCATTCGTGCCAACTGTTTTGCGTACCCCTGCTGCTAGAAATTCGGTTGGTTGCTTCCGAGGGCGCCGTCGTGATGACGGGATCTGTCGGCTTCTCGACATTGTCGCGTCGCAACCGTGTCGCGCTCATTCCTTTCCGAACCGCTTCAGGACAGCGTCGAACGGGACGAAGGCGTGGCCCGGCGTGGCAGGCGTGTTCGGATCGTGGTCTTTGAGCACCTTGAAGACCCGGTGCGTGAGCGGCGAGGAAATCGCGAAGTCCTCGTGGGCGCGCTCCAGCGTGGCGCGCACCCGCGCGGCGATCACCTGGTCGGGCAGACCGGAGAAATCTTCTTCGGCAAGGTATTGGCCCATCTGCTTCATGATATGGAGCCGTGAAACATTCAGCACCTTCGGGTCATAGGAGACGCCAAGGACGGCGAAGAACTCCTCGGCAGCCGACAGGCCCTTCAGTCGCGCGAGGATGTTCGTGACATCGATGGGGCGGTTGTCAGCGGAACAATTCATTGCATTCTCCCTGGTCGGAAAACTGTGGTGTCGGCGCGTTCGTCGCAGGGCCGACCTGCGCGCAATCCGCGGTTGGAGGAATGAAATGGGATGAACCAGCCAGGCATGCCTCGCTGCTCATTTTATCGTAGAGCTCGACCAGTTGAGTTGCAGTGACGGTCGATTTGGTCTCGGCCGCCTTGCGGCGGACGCGGGCCACCATAGCGGCTGCCAGATCCGGGTCGAGATCGCGGCCGCCTTCGCTCAGCACATGGGCGATCGCCGTGGCACCGGAATGCTTGCCGATGACAATACGCCGGCAGCGGCCCAGGAGAGCCGGATCGAGCCCCTGAAAGCTACGCGAGTCCTTCAACTGCCCTGCGACGTGAATGCCGGACTCGTGGGTGAAAACATCGGCGCCGACGACCGGCTTGATGGCTGCCGTCGGTCGGCGGGCGGCCCGCGCCACCTGGGCGGCGAGATTGGGCAACGCGGTCAGATCGATGCCAGTATCTGCGCTGTCGAGGACGGCCATCGCTGTGGCTACCTCTTCCAGCGCGGCATTGCCGGCGCGCTCGCCGAGGCCGAGGACGGTCACCGAGGCATGGCGCGCGCCGGCGCGGATCGCGGCCAGCGTGTTGGCGACGGCGAGGCCGAGATCGTTGTGGCCATGAAATTCGAGGTCGATGGGAGACTGCGCCGCGACCCGGCCGACAATTTCGAAGGTCGAAAAGGGGTCGAGAACGCCGACCGTGTCGGCCAGCCTGACGCGGCTCGCGCCAGCGCGCGCGGCCGTCTCGATGACGCGGGCGAGATGATCCGGATCAGCCCGCGAGGCATCCTCGCAGCCCACGGCAACGAAAAAGCCGCGGGCGGCTGCACGCCCGACCATATGCTCGATGATCTGGAGCGCTCCCGTCCGATCGAGGCCGAGCTTGGCGGCGAGGTGGATGTCCGATGCAGGCAGCGACAGATTGACGGCGGAGACGCCGCTCTCGATTGCTGCCTCGAAATCCTGCGATGTCATCCGACACCAGGCGGTGAGCCGAACCGGGAGACGCCTCGCGACCGCGGCGCGAATTGTTTCAATCTCGTCGGCGCCCATGGCCGGCGTGCCGATCTCGATCTCTGGGACGCCGGCTGCCGCAAGAGACTCGGCGAGCTCCAGCTTTTCCGCCGTCGTAAAGGCGACACCGGGTGCCTGCTCGCCATCGCGCAAGGTCGTATCGTTGAGAAAGACCTGACGGTTCATGAGCGACTGCCGGTTCTTCCGGCGCCGGGGCATAGACCCGCTTGAAGGTCTTCGGCACTTCGCTTACCCGGCCCAGAATTGCGAACGCCACGCAGCCTCTCCACGATTGCCGGCATGACCTCGAGCGCCCGGTCGACGTCCGCTTCGCCGTTGTCGCGCGCGAAGGAAAAGCGGACTGCCCCGTGTGGCATGTTCATCGCCCTCAAGACATGGCTCGACTCCAGGCAGCCGGAGCTACAGGCGGAGCCGGCCGAACAGGCGATGCCCACGCGGCTGAGGAGAAGTGGGATTGCATCGCCTTGGATATTTTCGAAGGCGATGTTTGCGGTGTTCGGCAACCGTTCCAGCGCATCGCCAGTGACGAAGGTGTTCGGGATCCGCTGGAGAACCCCGCTCTCGAGGCGGTCGCGCAGCGACTTTACCCGTGTCGTCTCGTCGTCCATGAATTTCAACGCGAGTTCCGCCGCCATGCCGAGCCCCACTATGCCGGGCGTGTTCTCGGTGCCCGCACGCCGTTCGTGCTCTTGGGGACCCCCCTTGATCAGCGAGCAGAAGTGCACGCCACGCTTTACATAAAGTGCTCCGATCCCTTTCGGGCCATGCAGCTTGTGGCCGGAGAGCGACAGCATGTCGATTGCGGTCGATTTCAAGTCCATCGGAAGCTTGCCGACCGCCTGCACGGCATCGGTATGGAAGAGGGCGCCAGCTTCCTTGGCCATCTCAGCAAGCTGGGCCACGGGGAAGATCGTACCGGTCTCGTTGTTCGCCCACATGATCGAGACGATTGCCACGCGTGGGGTGAGGGCGGCCTTGTAGGCATCGAGGTCGAGCCGGCCATGGCGATCCACCGGGATTGTGTGCACCTTGACGCCGCGCGTCTTCTCAAGATGCGCGCACAGCGTCAGCACGGCCGGATGCTCGACGGCGGAAGTTACGATCTCCGTTCGATCAGGCATCCCCTCAAGCGCCGAAAGAAGCGCTGCATTGTCGCTTTCCGTCCCGCCCGAGGTGAAGGTGATCTCATCATCGAATTGCGCGCCGATCAGCGCTTGCAATTGCCGTCGCGCCTTTCTCACCGCTGCACCAACCGAGGCGCCAAAACCATGCGTCGACGAAGGGTTGCCAAATTGGTCGGTAAAGAACGGCAACATCGCTTGAACGACCTCAGGATCGACCCGTGTCGTCGCGTTGTTATCAAGATAGACAGTCCTCATGCGTGAAATCCTCAGTTGACCGGAATGATGCGAGGCGCGAGGCCGGTCGCATTGAGCCTCTGGCGCATGCCGCTGCTGGTGACGCAGGCGGCCAGACAGACGCCGACGGTTTGACGTAGACCCGGTCGCCGCCGACATTCACAATGCCCGCGCCAGCGTCTTCGATCAGTCAAATTTGCTGCAGTGTCGCCGCGGCCGAAGTGCCGGAATTCTACGGCTTTGAACGTTCCCGTCACCGGATCGGTGCTGATCATTTTAAGCGCATTGCCGCAGGCGACGCGCCGACCGCACAGACTGCATTGGCCGTTTCCAGAACGGCAGCATTCTTCGGCCTGAAGGAGTATTCCTTGACCTTGTCGCTATAGTCCAACATGGCCTTTCTCGATATCCGGGCGATCAACTGAAGGACTTGCCGCAGCCGCACTTCCCGTGCGCGTTGGGGTTGTCGAAGACAAAGCCGGAGGATTCGAGTCCGGTGACGAAATCGACGGTCGTGCCGGCGACATGGGGCTGAGAGCCTGCGTCCACGAACATTTTGACCCCATCTGCCTCGATGATTGCGTCGCCCTCGCGCGAGACGCTCTCCAGGCCCATTGAGTATTTGAAGCCGGCGCAGCCGCCGGCCTGGACCATGATGCGAAAGCCTTCCGCCGGTTCGTCGGCGCGGGAAAGCGCGGTCTTGACGGCGGTAACGGCGTTGTCGGTGAGCGTAATCATGGTGATTTCTCCTCAGTCCGTGACGGTTTGCGGATCACCCTGCATGGACCGTGCCAATGGAAAAACCGTTTCACACCAGCGCGATCTCTCCAACACTGCAATGAATCTTGTGCGCCATTGCTAGGAAGACGTCGGGCAGCCGACACGTATTGTCGGGTTTGTCGAGTCTGCGACACGGGACTGCTCGGCCTGAGTTCCTGCGCCACTCTGACGTAAACCGTTGAGTGGCATGCAGAAGGTTTTTTCTGAGCTTGCGTCGGCGCAATTGGCACGACTTTTGAGGCTCCCTTTCGCGAGGCGGCAAGAACCGCCGGCCGATAATCGTCTCGTGGGTGTCCCCTCACGATGGATGGAACGAAGGAAGGAAAGCAACATGTCAGGCCTGGCGTCAGATCCGCTTTCTAGGGGAAAGCAGCACCGCTCGCGAAAGCGGAATGCCCCATCGACCGATTGGCGTCGATACCCACAATCGCTCACCACCGCCTGGTGGGCCATTGACCGGCGTGAGATGGATTCGACCAGCATGTGCCGGTCGGTGTCATTGCGTCTCGCCGTTCAGGCCGCACGCCCGGTTTCGAGCGGGTGCCGACGGCGATGCGCACGCTTTCCAGCAATACTCTGGGCGAGCACGCGATCGGGATCGAGCATTACGGCGCACTCTATCGGCTGAAGATCACCCGGTAGGGCAGCTGATCCTCAACAAGCAGGCGGATCAGTAACGGAAGTGAGCAGACAGACGACAGGCAGGTGGACGACATGGACCAGCGCGTGAAACCCTCGCCGGCCGAAATCCGGCGGGCGCGGGAAGACATTCCGAATACACGCGAGCGCGATCTCGCCGCTCAATTGGGCATTTCGGAAGCGGAACTGCTTGCGGCGCATTGCGGTTTCGGCGCGGTGCGCATCGAGCCGCGCGTCAATGACCTGCTGACCGGCCTCGAAGCGGTCGGCGAGGTGATGGCGCTGACGTGCAATGAAAGTGCCGTGCACGAGAAGATCGGCGTCTACGACAAGGTGCTCACCGGCAACCACCATGCCATGGTGCTCGGCGACGACATCGACCTGCGCATCTTCCCAAAAGCGTGGGCGCATGGCTTCGCCGTCGAGAAGCGCGATGGCGACGACATCCGCCGCAGCCTGCAATACTTCGATGCCACCGGCAAGGCAGTGCACAAGGTGCATCTCAGGCCCGCCTCCAACCTCTATGCCTACGAGAAGCTGGTGGCGGAACTCGAATCCTCAAGCCAGGAGCCGATCGTCTCGGTTATGGCGAGCGGAGCCGACGATGACGCTGAGATTTCGGACCAAGCCGCCGCGGTCGAGGACCTGCGCGAGCACTGGAGCGGGCTGACCGACGTGCATCAGTTCTTCGACATGTTGCAGACGCTGAAACTCAGCCGCTGCCAGGCGATGCGCATGGTCGGCCAGGATTACGCCTGGCTGCTCGACAATGATGCCGTTGGCGCCATGTTCCAACATGTGGCCGATGGCGAGATGCCGATCATGTGCTTTGTGGGCAATCGTGGTTGCATTCAGATCCATTCCGGCCCGATCAAGTCGGTCAAGCCGATCGGGTCCAGGATCAATGTCCTCGACGACACCTTCCACCTGCATCTCAGGACCCACAACATCCGCGAGGTCTGGGCCGTGCGCAAGCCGACCAGGGACGGCCATGTCACGTCTCTCGAAGCCTATGGCGCCGACGGCAAGATGATCATCCAGTTCTTCGGCACGCGCCAGGAAGGCGAACGCGAGCGCGGCGACTGGAGGTTCATGGCCGAGAACCTGCCGCGCATTCCCAGCCCGACCGCCGCGTGAGGTAAGACCAATGCGTATTGCTTTTCATCTCCGCTCCGTGCTCGCGCCGATGCTCGGCGTTCTGCTGACCGCCCCTTCGCCCGCCGAGGCCAATGAGGGCGTAGCTTTTTTTTCCGATCCGTCACAGATCGCTGGATCGGCGGCTCCATCACCGAGATCGTCTACGCTTGGCGAGGAAAGTCATCTCGTCGCTCGCAATTCGACGAGCTACTATCCGAAAGCCGCGCTAAAGGTGACCGATGTCGCCTACATGCGTCAGCTGCCGGCGGAGGGTGTTCTGTCGGTCAATCCGTCCAACATGCTGGCCTTGCACGGCAGCGGCGCGAAAGAAGCGGCCGATGTGTTGAAGAAATCGAACGGGCCCTTAATCGAGCTGCCGGGGCACCACCGCCATAAAGGCATTCTCGAAAGATCCGCGTCGTCGGCAAGAGCTCGGCGTCGATGCCAAAGCCCAAAAGTTCGCGGCCGAGATGGATGCAAAGGTGACGGCGGCCGAAAAGCAGACGGCCACGATCAAGGAGCGCAAGCGCATCCTGTTCGTGCTGTCGACACTTGGCAGCAAGATCCTTGCCGCGGGCAGCGACACGGCAGGCGACGGCATCATCAAGCGGTCAATACGGGCAAGGGTTTCTCTGGCTACAAGCAGATGTCCGACGAGGCGATCGGCACTGCCAAGGCGGATGTGATCCTGCCTATGAAGAATGCACGGCTGGGTCGTGCTTCGCTCACGCAGAGCGCCCCCCAAAGTACTGAACTCTTCGCTGGGCCATTCCTTGCTTGTGATCTGTACGAGGGTCCGGAGGCGCTGCAGGGACGTCAGAGGCCACCCATCCGGCGATGATGCTGTCGCCAGATCAAGAGCTGTTCTCACAGACACGTCGAGTGCGAACAGAGTACGACGAAAAGGAGACTTTCATGACTGAAGCAACACTCGTTACAGGCCGAGGTGGCGTGTCAACCATCGCGGCCGTCCAGCAATCGCCATCAATTGACGACGAACCCGCCACAGGCGCTCCGCACGGATACGCCCAAGAGGGCGGGTTCATCCAAGGCGCCTTGCGTCGAACCGCAGTCGCGGAACGATTCGATCTTTCTGTTGTGCTCGCGAGGTACCGGAGACAGTACGGCTTCTCACAAGCGGTCGCAGAGGACCATCGACGCGAACTCGTCCGTTTCTTGGCACTCTGCGCGACCGCCCGACAGTATGGCCACTCATACGGGATGATGGGCGCAGTTGATGAGCTGTGGCACATGTTCGTCATCTTCACTCGAGACTACGCTCGATTTTGCGAAGAGGTGGCGGGCATGTTCCTGCACCATATTCCGGAACCCCATGGCGTAGCTACGCAGGGTACCATCGACCGGTACCTCGCTTTCCTGGAGGACTACAGAACGGTCTACGGGGAAGCGCCGCCCCCAGCGTATTGGCCCAACCCGAAGCGCTCACCCCACAACACAGATGGTTCCTGCGACGGCTGCAACGGCTGCAATGCAGCATGCGTTACCTGAAGCAACACTTTTAGAAGGAGCGCGTCGAATCGCTCGGCCCCAGATCGGCCGAGCCATTCGTCCGAATACTCAGCTGAGAACGAGGGGGACGAGCCATGCATATTTTGATGTTCGGAAAGATGCCTCCTATCCAGGGGGGTGTTTCCAAGGCAACTTGGGTAGCGGCAACCGATCTTGTGACCGCCGGCCATACGGTAACCATCATCTCGAACGCCAACAGTATGGGTTACGGATTCCGGCAAATGGGATCGACATCCAGCATAGAGGCGACGGTTGCTGGCTTCGCGGGAAAGCTTGAGATTCGGCAGCTTGAGGCGGTGCCACGGCTCTCTTACATTCCATGGGCACCGCCGTACCTCAGCCAATTTTTAGGAAACGCCATGGCAGCCGCAAAGTTGCGTGCGCCCGACTTGGTGATTGGATGGTATCTTGAGCCCTACGGCGTTGCGGCTTCGATCTTTGGTCGATTGGCCGACACACCAGTCATATTGCGGCATGCCGGAAGCGACCTGGGTCGATTGAGGAAAGTTGCCGATTTAGGGCCACTCTATGACCACTGCCTATCGTCCGCAAGCCGTGTGATGGCGAGCAAAAAGCAGGATGCGTTGCAGATTGTCTTGGATGCGGGCGTCAGACGAGAAAGCCTTGTCCAAGCTCGCGGCAGGAGACTCGATGATTCCTTCTGGGAGCCTGCCCGATTTGACTTTGAGGCACTTGTCGAAGAGGCGGAGGCTTTCTTCAGCAACTACGGTTTCGAACGCGACTTCCTGAAGATGCTGACCGATTGGAATAGAGAAGGGTTGAGGTGCTCAGATCCGATTGTCGGCAGTTACGGGAAAATCGGGATAGCGAAAGGAACCTACAGCCTAATTGATGCGCTGGACCTTCTCGCGGATCGAAACGTCCCGGTCGCTTATCGCGCTCTGTGGAGTGCCGCGCCTGATCGCTTTGCTCATGCATTCAACCACCTTGCGTCAAAGAAACAGCTGCGGGGTCGAACGATCATTCTGCCACCGCTTCCTCCGTGGGAAGTTCCGGCTTTCATAAGGTCCTGCTCGGTGATCACGTTCCTGGAAAACAATTTTCCAATTGCCTTTCATGGGCCTCAGATACCGCGTGAGGTGCTGGCATGTGGTACACCGCTGATATTGAGCGGTGAAATTTGGTCGAAGGTGTCTTTCGCCCCCGAGCTGGCGGATCGGACAAACGCCCTGCGCGCCGAAGACCCCAACAACGTGGCCGAGTTGGCGTCGGTCTTAGAGCTGGCAATTACAGATCGCGAAATGCGAGCAAGCCTCTCACATCACGGAAAGACTCTCTCGCGCACAATAGAATCGACCGCCCTTCCGCATGATCCACTGATTGACGTGATCAGATCCATGTAAATACTCGATGCCACACTTCAAGCATACATGAAGCAGACGTATGGAGGAGCCTTCGACCGCAGTTCGTGCAGGGACCGCGTCAGAGTTGCTTCGCGATGTTCTTGCTTCCCTTCCTGGAGCGACGAAGCTGCGATTTGCCTCCACGACTGTCGAGCAGATAGGCGGCATACAAGCATGGAGCGCCCGAGCTTTTTGAAGGCCTCGCATTTAAGCACCTTTTACTCCATAACCGCAGGCCGTAGGTTCGAGCCCTGCTGCCCGTGCCATTTCCACAAGGAAATCCGGCACTTAGAAATAGCTTGCTAGGCTAGGCTAGACTAGAGTATCCGTCTTGGTCAAGGAATGTGTGGAGCCCATTTTCGGTCGTCCCTGATGAGTGCGTTTGCGAGGACGACAAGCTTTCGCATGATTGCGGTTATGGCGACTTTTGCAGGTTTTCC